>CBHWEO010000004.1:0-66133 GCA_966112955.1 uncultured Duganella sp.
CGCAGCGCCGCTTCGGCGGCACCGGCCTGGGGCTGGCCATCAGCCGCCAGCTGGTGCGCCTGATGGGCAGCGAAATCCAGGTCGAGAGCCAGCCCGGCGTGGGCAGCGTGTTCTGGTTCGAGCTGGAGGCGGCGGCCGACGCCGACGTGCTGGCCGAGCTGGCGCCGGCCAGCCCGGCCGCTGCGGCCGCCCCGCCGGTTCTGGTGCCGCCGCCGGCCGAGGAACTGGCAGAATTGATGAAATTGGTACGCATCGGGAACATGCGTGCCATCCTGGCGCATACTGAGCACTTGGAACGGCTCGACGTGCGCTACCGGCCCTTTGTCGAACAGCTCAGCAGCCTGGCGCGCAGTTACCAGACGCGCGCCCTGCGCCAGCTGATCGAGCGGCACTGGCAGCCGGGGATTGCCTGAGCAAGGAGAAAGAGATGATCCGAGTTTTGATTGCCGACGACCACGCCATCGTGCGCGAAGGCTTGCGCCAGCTGTTCGCCCTGTGCGGCGACCTGTGCGTGGCGGGCGAGGCCGTCAATGGGGGCCAGGTGCTGGCCCATGTGCGCGACGGCAACGTCGACCTGGTGCTGCTGGACATGGCCATGCCCGGCATCAGCGGGGTGGACCTGATCAAGCGCCTGCGCCTGCACCAGGGCGGCCTGCCGGTGCTGGTGCTGAGCATGCACAATGAGCTGCAGATTGCCCGCCGCGCGCTGGCGGCCGGCGCCAACGGCTACCTGACCAAGGATTGCGGCGCGGAAATGCTGACCATGGCGATCCGCAAGGTGGCCGCCGGCGGCCGCTTCATCGATCCGCGCATCGTCGAGCGCATGGTGTTTGCCGGCGAAGAAGACGGCGCCGGTGCGCCGCACGAGCAGCTGTCGTCGCGCGAACAGCGCATCCTCGGCCTGCTGGGGCAGGGGCGCACCGTCAACGAAATCGCGGCGGAGTTGTCTATCAGTAACAAAACCGTCAGCACCCACAAGGCGCGCCTGATGCAGAAAATGAGCTTTGCCAATAACGCCGAGCTGATGCGCTATGTGTTCACCCACGACGTGGCCGGCTGAGTTCGCCGGCTGAGCCCGCCGGCCGGGCCGCTCGGGATTTCCTGACGCGGCGCCGGTCATCCTGACCCGTAAATCATCCCCGGCTGATACGGTTTTCGCGCCAGCCTTCCTATCCTGCTAGCAGGGAGGATGGGTTCATGAAATGGGCGAATGACCGTGCCTGGCAGGCACGCCTTGCCAGGCTGCCGCTGGCGCTGCTGTTGCTGCTGCTGCTTCTGCCGCTGGCCATGCTCGGCCTGTGCCTGGTGGCGGGCGCCGAGCTGGAAGCGGCGCTGGCCGGCTGGCTGGCCTGCATGGACCCCTCGTCGCGCGCCAAGGTGCTGGCCCCGCTCATGCTGGGCGCGCTGTGCCTGCCCCCGCTGTGCGCCCTGGCCCTGCTGCTGCGCCAGGGCGGCCGCTGCCCGCATTGTGGGGATTTCCTGACGGATGAAGGGAAATCCTGACCCCAGTATCAAGATGGCCTGATTCCGGCACGGCCCGCAAGCTGCCATGCTGAGCCACATGAGGATGAATACCATGTCACACTGCGCACTGCACCTGGCAACGGAAGGCGAAGGCCCCGACGCCGACGGCCTGCGCGACGCGCGCGCCTACCGGGACGTGTTCGAGCATGCCACCGACGCCATCTTCCTGCTCGATGTCGCCGGCGGGGACGCCAGTTTCGTGACGGCCAACGGCGCCTTCGAGCGTGCCCTCGGGGTGCCGCGCAGCGCGCTGGCCGGGCGCAAGGTGGAAGAGGTGCTGCCGCCCGCGGTGTGCGCGGAATTCATGGCGCACTGGCGGCAGTGCATGGCGACCGGCAAGCCGACGCCATACCAGGGCACGCTGCAGCGCGGCGGTCGCAAGCTCAGCTTCCTGCTGACCATTGTGCCGGTGTTCGACCAGCACGGCGTGATCCGCCGCGTGGCCGGCATCGCCCACGACATCACCCTCAGCAAGGCGGCCGAAGCGGTGCTGCGCGCGCGCGAGGAGGAGATGGCGGTGCTGGTGGAGCAGTCGCCGGACCACATCCTGCGCATCGACCGCCAGGGACGCGTCATCTATATCAATCCCGCCATGCTGCGCACGCTGGCGCTGCCGCATCGCCAGGTGTGCGGCCACAGCATCGAAGCGCTGATGGCGGCCAGCGGGCATCCCTCGCTGGAACGCTATATGCGCTCGCTGTGGCAGGTGATCGCCACCGGCCGCCGGCTGGAACTGGACATGGTGGGCCCGCCCGACCGCAACGGCCGGCGGCGCCACGAGCACGTGCACCTGGTGCCGGAATTCGACGGCGAAGGCCTGGTGTGCAACGTGATTTCCATCGGCCGCGACTTCACCGTGCAGAAGGAGCTGGAACACCAGCTGCACCTGCGCGAGGCCACCTACCGCGAGCTGGTGGAAAACTCGCCCGACACCATCAGCCGCTTCGACCGCGGGCTGCGGCGCGTGTATGCCAACCCGGCCCTGCTGGCCATGCTGGGCGATGCGGCCGGCGCGGCCATTGGCGCCACCCCGCGCGAAGTGCCTGGCGGGCCGGACGCCGACATCTACGAACGCACCCTGAGCGACGTGTTTGCCGACGGCCAGGAGCGCGACCTGGAATTGCACTGGCAGGGCGGCGGCAAGCAGCTGTGCACCCATATCCGCATGCGCCCCGAGTTCGACGTCGACGGCCGCGTGGCGCACGTGCTGGCGGTCGGGCGCGACATTTCCGAGATCGACGAATACCGCCGCACCATCCACCGCCAGGCCTTCTACGACGCCCTGACCGGCCTGCCCAACCGCACCCTGCTCAGCGAAAGGATCCAGCAGGCCATCGCGCAGCCGGCCGGCGAGCAGCGCAGTTTCGGCCTGATGGTGATGGACCTGGACCACTTCAAGGAAGTCAACGACACCCTGGGCCATGCGGCCGGCGACCAGCTGCTGCGCGAAGTGGGGCGCCGCCTGCAGGCCTGTGCCCGCGCCGAGGATACCGTGGCGCGCCTGGGCGGCGACGAATTCGCCATGCTGCTGCGGGTGCCGCGCGCCGGGCTGGCGCGCATCGCCGCCAAATTCCTGGCGGCGCTCAACGAACCGGTGCTGGTCGAGGGCCGTGAACTGTTCGTCCCGGGCAGCATCGGCATCGCCGTGTACCCGGACGACAGCTGGGACATCGCCACCCTGTACAAGCACGCCGATTCGGCCATGTACTACGCCAAGCGCCAGGGCCGCAACCATTACCAGTTCTACGTGCAGGAGCTGACCGTGCAGGCGGCCGAGCGCCTGGAAACCGAGGCGGCGCTGCGCAAGGCCCTGCGCAAGGGCGAGCTGGAACTGTACTTCCAGCCGCAGGTGGAAATCCGCACCGGCCGCACGGTGGGCGCGGAGGCGCTGCTGCGCTGGAACCGTCCGGGCCACGGGGTGGTGTCGCCGCAGCACTTCATCGGCATCGCCGAAGCGTCCGGCCTGATCGTCGAGATCGGCGAGTGGGTGCTGGCGGCTGCCTGCTCCACCATCGCGGCCTGGAACCGCGGCCGCAAGGAAGCGCTGCAGCTGTCGGTCAACCTGTCGCCGCGCCAGTTCCTGCGCAACGACCTGGTGGGCACGGTGCGCCACCAGCTGCAGCTGAGCGGCTGCCAGCCGGCCTGGCTCAAGCTGGAAATCACGGAAAGCCTGCTGCTCGACGGCGACCGCAGCGTGGCCGGCATGCTGCAGGAATTGCACAACATGGGGCTGTCGATCTCGATCGACGATTTCGGCACCGGCTATTCGGCCCTCAGCTACCTGCACCGCTTCCCGGTCAGCCAGCTGAAGATCGACCGTTCCTTCGTGTGCGACGTGCCGGGCGACCGCAGCAAGAGCGAGCTGGTGAAAGCCATGCTGTCGATCGCGGGCGCGCTGCGCCTGGAAAGCGTGGCCGAGGGCGTGGAGACCGAGCAGCAGGCCGACTACCTGGCCGAACATGGCTGCTGCCACGCGCAAGGCTACCTGTTTGGCCGGCCGATGCCGCGCGAAGCCTTCGAAGCACTGCTGGCGGCAGGCGCGGTTGGGGTAGTATGATGAGGCCCTTGCGGGAGTAAGCCATGAACCCTTCATCTTCATCCACAGTCCTGATCGTCGACGACACGCCGGCCAACGTGCGCGTGCTGGCCGAATACCTTGACGGCCACGGTTTCAACGTGACCGTGGCGCAGGATGGCGAGGAAGGCCTGGAGCGGGCGCGCTACGGGCGCCCGGACCTGGTGCTGCTGGACGCCATGATGCCGGGCTGGGACGGCTTCGAAACCTGCCGCCGGCTCAAGGCCGACCCGGCCACCAGCGCCATTCCCGTGATTTTCATGACCGCCCTGTCCGACATCGGCGACAAGGTGCGCGCCTACGAGGCGGGCGGCGTGGACTACATCACCAAGCCGTTCCACGCCGAAGAGGTGCTGGCGCGCGTCAACACCCACCTGTCGCTGCGCAGGATGCAGTGCGAACTGCAGGAGCGCAACGAGGCGCTGCAGCGCGAAATCCGCGAGCGCCAGCGTGCCGAACAGGTGCTGGCGGAACGCTCGCGCGAACTGGCGCGTTCCAATGCCGAATTGGAACGCATGGCCTATATCGCCTCGCACGACCTGCAGGAGCCACTGCGCATGGTGGCCAGCTATGTGCAGCTGCTGGAGCGGCGCTACGCCGGCCAGCTCGATGCGGACGCCCACGAATTCATCGGCTTCGCGGTCGATGGCGCGCGGCGCATGCAGGCCCTGATCGACGACTTGCTGACCCTGTCGCGCGTCGATACCAAAGCGCGCCCGCTGCAGCAACTGGCCCTGGGCGAGGCGCTGGAGGCGGCATTGCGCACGCTGCGCATCACCATCGAGGAGCGCGGTGCCCAGGTCGCGGCCGGGGAGCTGCCCACGGTGCTGGGCGACAGCGTGCAACTGACGCAAGTGTTCCAGAACCTGCTGTCGAACGCCATCAAGTTCTGCCAGGCCGACCCGCCGCGCGTGGCCATTTCGGCCGAGCGCGACGGCGCGTTGTGGCGTATTTGCGTGCGCGACAACGGCATCGGCGTGCCGCCGGAATACCGCGAGCGCATCTTCGGCATGTTCCAGCGCCTGCACGGACGGCGCGAATATGCCGGCACCGGCATCGGCCTGGCGATCTGCCAGAAGATCGTGGAGCGCCACGGCGGCAGCATCCGGGTCGAGGACGCCGAGGGCGGCGGCTCGGCCTTCATCTTCACGCTGCAGGCCGCCGGCCGGGAGGGCCCATGAGCGCCGCTGCCGCACCGGTGGAGATCCTGATGGTGGAAGACAGCCCGGGCGCGGTGCGCCTGACGCGGGAGGCGCTGCGCGACGCGGGGGTGGAAAGCCGGCTGCACGTGGTGGAGGACGGGGTGGCGGCGCTGGACTTCCTGTATTGCCGTCCGCCGTACAGCGGCGCGGCGCGGCCCGACCTGGTGCTGCTGGACCTGAACCTGCCGCGCAAGGGCGGCGCCGAAGTGCTGGGCGAGATCCGGGGCGACCCGGCGCTGAGCGGCATCCCGGTGGTGGTGCTGAGCACCTCGCAGGCCGAGGACGATGTGCTGCGCTGCAAGGCGCTGGACGCCAATTGCTACCTGGTCAAGCCGATGGACTACGAAGGCTTCGTGTCCGTGGTGGCGGGCCTCCGGCGCTTCTGGGAGTAAGGCATGGACCGCGACCCCATCCGCATCCTGCTGATCGAAGACAACCGCGGCGACGCGCGCCTGCTGGAGCAGCTGCTGCGCGATGCCGAGGGCTTGCGCTGGGAACTGGACTGGGCCGACAACCTGGAGGACGGCATCGCCAGGCTGCAGGCGGGCGGCGCCGACCTGGTCATGCTGGACCTGGACCTGCCGGGCAGCAGCGGCATCGAGACCGTGATGCGGGTGCGCTGCTGCGGCGTCCACCTGCCGGCCCTGATCGTGCTCAGTGGCCTGAACGACGAAAGCGTGGCGCTGCGCGCCGTGCAGGCCGGCGCCGAGGATTACCTGGTCAAGGGCGAGGTCGATGCGCGCCTGCTGGCACGCGCCATCCGCTACGCGCTCGAGCGCAGCCAGTCCAAGGCGGCGCTGCGCCAGGCGCACGACCTGCTGGAAGCGCGCGTGGTGGAGCGCACGGCCGAACTGCGCCGGCGCGAGCGGGAATTCCGCACGCTGGCCGAGAACGCGCCGGACATGGTGATCCGCTACGACACGGAATGCCGCCGCATCTACGTCAACCCGGCCTTCGAGCGCGAGACCGGCATCCCGGCCAGCGAAGCGATGTACCTGGAGCCGGAGAAGATGGCGCACCTGCAGTCCAACATGAAGCTGGAGGACTACAAGCAGATCCTGCGCGAGGTGATGGCCAGCGGCACCGGCACGGAAGTCTTTGCCCGCAACATGAACAAGGCCGGCGGGCCGCGCGACTATGCCTTCAACCTGGTGCCCGAGCGCGACGCCGCTGGCCGCGTGGTGGGGGTGCTGGCCATCGGCCGCAACATCACCGCGCTCAAGGAAAGCGAGCGGCGCCTGAGCGAGTCGCAGCAGCAGTTGCGCCAGCTGGCCAAGCGCAGCGAGGCGGTGCGCGAAGAGGAGCGCAAATACCTGACGCGCGAAATCCACGACGAACTGGGGCAGTACCTGTCCGCGCTGCGGCTCGGGGTGTCGGTGCTGGAAATGCAGTTCGGCAGCGGCAACCCGGCGCTGGCCGAGCGCACGCGCGCGCTGACCGGGCTGGTGGACTCCACCATCCAGGTGGTGCGCAACATCGTGGGCCGCCTGCGGCCGGGGGCGCTGGACATGGGCATCGTGTCGGCGCTGGAATGGCTGGTCGAGCAGTTCCGCAGCAATAACGACGTGGCCTGCCAGCTGCACGTGGATGAATCGCGCATCCAGCTGGACGAGGCGCGCGCCATCGAACTGTTCCGCATCGTGCAGGAATCGCTGACCAATGTGCGGCGCCACGCCAGGGCCACGCGCGTCGACATCGCGCTGGTGACGGACGGCGAGTACTACGTGCTGGAAGTGCGCGACAATGGCTGCGGCTTCGACGTCAACCAGCCCAAGCGCCAATCCTTCGGCCTGGTCGGCATCCGCGAGCGCGCCCTCAAGCTGGACGGCACCGCCGACATCGACAGCACCCCCGGCCGCGGCACCCGCCTGCGCGTCAAGTTCCCCGTTACTTCAGCTGCTTGAGCAGGAAGGCGTAGGTCAGCGCCCACATCTGGGCTTGCTGGTCGTTGTTGGCGGCGCCGGCGTGGCCGCCTTCCGTGTTTTCCCAGTACAGCACGTCGTGGCCCTGCGCCTTCATCTTGGCCACCATCTTGCGCGCGTGGCCGGGATGCACGCGGTCGTCGCGCGTCGAAGTGGTGAACAGCACGCGCGGGTAATGCTTGTCGCGGAATACGTTGTGGTAGGGCGAGTACTGGCGGATGTACGCCCACTGCGCCGGGTCGTCGGGGTCGCCGTATTCGCCCATCCACGAGGCGCCGGCCAGCAGCTTGCTGTAGCGCTGCATGTCGAGCAGCGGCACCTGGCATACGACGGCGTTGAACAGGTCCGGGCGCTGGGTCAGCGCCGCCCCCACCAGCAGGCCGCCATTGCTGCCGCCCATGATGCCGAGGTGGCGCGGGCTGCTGATCTTGCGCTTGATGACATCCTGCGCCACGGCGATGAAATCGTCGAACGCGCGCTGGCGGTGTTCCTTCAATGCCGCCTGGTGCCAGCGCGGCCCGAATTCGCCGCCGCCGCGGATATTGGCCAGCACGTAGGCGCCGCCATGTTTGAGCCAGGCCTCGCCGGTGGTGCCGCTGTAGAAGGGCTTCATCGATACTTCAAAGCCGCCGTAGCCGTACAGCACGGTGGGGTTCTTGCCGTCCAGCCGGGCCGTCCGCCGCATGACGACGAAATAGGGCACCCTGGTGCCATCCTTCGACACGGCCATGTGCTGCTGCACGACATACGGCTTGGCATCGAAGAAGGCCGGCAGGGATTTCACGGGACTGCGCTCGTCGCTGCCGGCGTGGCCCAGGAACATGGTGGTCGGGTTCAGGAAGTCCGTCACCGTCAGGAAGTACTGGTCGGACTCGATCGGGTCCAGCGCCTGCACGGCCAGGGTGCCGAAGGCGGGCGCCTTGACGTCGCGGCGTTGCCAGGCGCCGTCCACGTGGCGCCATTCCACCAGGCGGTTCTTCACGTTGTCCAGCACGTTGAGCAGCAGCGCGGAACGGGTGGCGGAAACGCCGTCCAGCGAGGTGCTGGGCGTGGGCGTGAACAGCACTTCGAAGCGGCGTTCGCCCGCCATGAAGCGCTTGAAGTCCGTGGCCAGCAGGGCGCCTTGCGGGTAGGTGCTGCCGTTGACCGTCCAGTCCGAGCGCAGGTCGATCACCAGCTGGTCGCGCACCGTGTAGGCGTTGGCGTCGTCCGGCTTGTCGACCCGGGACAGCGTGCCGCCTTCGCGCACGAACAGTTCACTGGCATAGAAGCCGATCTGGCGGTTGATGAACTGGTAGCTGTGGCCGGGCGTGAAGTCCTTGTAGGCGCCCACGCCCAGGTCTTCCGCCCTGGCTTCGAACAGCGTGGCGGCGGCGGTGAGCGGCGTGCCGCGTTTCCATTCCTTGACGATGCGCGGATAGCCGGAAGTGGTCATGCTGCCGGGACCGAAGTCGGTGGACACGAAAATCGTGTCCGCGTCGATCCACCCGATATCGCTCTTGGCTTCCGGCAGGTTGAAGCCATCGGTGACGAAGGCGCGTTGCGCCACATCGAACTCGCGCACCACATGGGCATCGCCGCCGCCGCGCGACAGCTGCACCAGGCATTGCTCGCCCTTCGGGTAGAGGCAGGACACGCCATGCCACACCCAGTTCTCGTTTTCGTCGGCGGCCAGCTTGTCGATGTCGAGCACCGTTTCCCACTGCGGCTCGGCCTTCCGGTACTCTTCCAGCGTGGTGCGGCGCCAGATGCCCCGCGTGTGCTGGGCATCGCGCCAGAAGTTGTAGTAATGGCCGCCGTGCTTCGTGACGTAGGGGATGCGCTCCTTGGCATTGAGGATGGCCTTGAGCCGCTCGTGGATGGCCGGGTAGCCGGGCTGCGCCTGCAATTCCTGCAGGGCGGCCGCATTCTGTTCGCCGACCCAGGCCAGGGCCTTGTCGCCGCCCACGTCCTCCAGCCACTGGTAGGGATCGGGCGTCGGCGTGGCAGCTTGCGCCTGCGCGCCGCCGGCCGCCGCCAGCCCGAGCACGACCCCGGACGCCATCTTGCGGCAGGACGGCTTCAAAGCTGGCGCGCCTCGAAGGTATTGCACTGGGCGATTTCGCCCGATTCGATGCCGCGCCGGAACCAGCGTACGCGCTGCGCCGAGCTGCCGTGGGTGAAGGAATCCGGCATCACTTCGCCGCCGGCCTGCTTCTGCAGGGCGTCGTCGCCGATGGCGGTGGCGGCATTCAGCGCCGCTTCCACGTCGCCGTTCTCGATGATGTTGCGGGCGCGGTTGGCGTGGTAGGCCCAGACACCGGCGAAGCAGTCGGCCTGCAGTTCCAGCCGCACCGACAGGGCATTGCCCTGGCGTTCGGAGGCGTTGCGCTGGGCGTTGTGCACCTTGTCGCTGATGCCCATCAGGTTCTGCACGTGGTGCCCGACTTCATGCGCCACCACATAGGCTTGCGCGAATTCGCCCGGCGCGTGGAAGCGCTGCTCCAGCAGGCGGAAGAAGTCGAGGTCGATGTAGATATCCTGGTCGCCGGGACAGTAGAACGGCCCCGTGGCCGAGCGGCCGGTGCCGCAGGCGGTCTGGATCGCGCCGCTGAACACCTTCATCTTCGGCATCCGGTAGGTGCCGCCGTTGCGGCGGAACAGGTCCGTCCACACGTCTTCCGTGTCGGCCAGCACCACCTTCATCAGTTTGTATTCGCGGTCATTGCCTTCGGTGCGCGGGCGGTGCTGCTGCTCGCTGACCTGGACCGGGCCGCCGCCCCCGCCGCTCAGTAGGCCGAGGATGGTCAGGGGATTGACGCCCAGCACCCAGCCGCCGATCAGGGCGATGACGATGGTGCCGATGCCGATCGAGCGGCCGCCGAACCCGAAACCGCCGCCGCCACCGCCTTCGCCACGGTGGTCTTCGACGTTTTCACTCTCACGGTTACCTTCCCAGCGCATCTTGTTACTCCTTGTTTATTTTCGCTAAGTGTAACGCATTGGTGCGCGGCGCAGGCGCACGTACAATGCCGGGCATGAAGATCGAACGCAAAGCCTGGATCCTGCTGCTGGCGGCCGCCCTGGTACTGGCTGTGGCCGCGGGGGCGGCATGGTACCGCCAGCGGCAGGCGGAGCGCGGCAGCGTGCCGTGCGCCCAGCAGCAGCCGTCCCGCTTCAGCCCGTATTGCCTGGCGCAATCGCAGGCGGCAGCCGCACGGGGCGACCGGGCCGCCATGGCCGCGCTGGCCGACTATTTCGAACGGCGGCAGCCGACGGAAGCCGTGCGCTGGACGCGCGCGGCGGCCAGGCTGGGCGAACCGCGCGCGGTCAGCCGGGTGCTGGGCGCTTGCGGCGAGGGCCAGCCTTTTACCGTGGACGATGCGCAGGCGCTGCTGGCGCAGGCGGCGCCGCTGGACGCCCTGCATTTCCGCCTCGGCGGTTCCTGCGCGCCGGCCGACATGGCGGCGGCGCGCGCCCTGGCGCCGGCCAGCCTGCTGGCCGCGCCGGATGGCCCCGGCCTGTGCAAGGTGGCGCTGCGTTACGGCTTGCTGCGCCTGTCGCGCGACGGGGCGCAGCTCGATTCCCAGGCCGCGCAGCAATTGCTGGCCGAGTGCGAGCGCCGGCCGCAGGTGCCGGCCGCCGCGCGCCAGGAAGCGCAAGCCGTGCGGCAAATGCTGGCCCGCGAAATCAGGCCGGTCCACATCAGCGTTGATTGATCCAGATGGGGGCGGACCAGAGCTGCCGGCCGTCGTCCTGCGTGATGCGGGCGTAGTAGAAGTGCGGGCCGGGGGCCGGCGTAAAGCTGTGCCGCAGGCCCTGCACGCCGGGCAGCGGCGCTACCGTGCCGTGCCGCCCCGGCTCGCCTGCCATGATGTCGAGCGCGGCGATGCCGCGGCCGGACGTGCTGGCGTAATGCACCTGCAGTGCCAGCGGGCCGGCGTTGTCCAGCGTGGCGCCCATCAGGGTGCCGTTGGCGGTCAGGGCAATGGCGGCGGTCCTGTCCATGGTGGCGAACACGTGGCGGGCGCGGATGGCTTCCAGCAGGGCCTCGGCGCTCGGCACGGTGCCGGCGGGCAGCAGGATGGCGCTGCGGTTGCCATATGAGGCGCCCCAGTTGGCGCAGTGGTTGTCCTGGTTGCTGGTGAAGGCCAGGCGGTAGCCGGCTTCCAGCAGCTGGTCGCACGCTTCCTCGTAAAAGCTGTGGCGCGGCTCGCCTTCGTCCAGGCGGTTCGAGAAGGCGTTGCTGTTCATGACTTCGCACAGGGCCATGGCGCGGGCGCCGTCCGCGCTGAAGGCCAGGGGCTGGCCGCCGATGGCGAAATGGCTGCGCCCCGGGTGGTTGAACTGTCCCAGCCAGCCTTGCTCCTTCATCAGCGTGTACAGCGCGGCATAGTCGTTCTTCGGCGTGACGACGTCGGCGATGGGCTCGCCATTGGCCGCGCGCTCCCAGCCCAGCAGGGCGGGGCTGTCCAGGATGTTGAGGTGGCCGCCGCCGCTGATGACGCCCCATTCCTGGCCGTACAGGGCGACGAAGCCCGGGTGGCTGGCGCTGTATTGCTGGGCGCTGTCGCGCCCCAGCCGGTACAGCTGGCGGGCGGCCAGCGGGTCGGCGCCGGGGTCGCTGCCTTCGCTGCCGTCAAACATATGGTTGTGCTCGGAAGCCAGCAGGAAGTCGAGGCCATGCCGGCGCGCGAATTCGAAGGCGTCTTCCGGCCCAAAAGCGCCGCTGCGCGGCGGCTGGGCGCCGTGGCATTGCGGCGGATCGCCGCCGCCGTCGCTGTGGTTGGTCTGGCTGTGCAGGTTGCCGTACCGGATGTCGTAAGCCAGCCCGGGCAGGGCGGCCGGGCCGGCGGCGGCTGCGGACGCTGCGGCCGGCAGCGGGGCCGTGGCGGCCAGCAGCGGGGCGGGGTGGCCGACGGCAATCGGCCGCTGCTGGCGCACATTGCCGGCTTGCAAGCGCAACGTGTAAATGCCGGCCGGCAGTGCGGCGGCGGCGCGCCAGTTGACGGCCACCCCGCCGCTGCCGTTGCGCAAGGCCTGGCGCCCGTGCCATTGGCGCAACAGGCGCCCATCGGGGCGGTGCAGCGCCAGCGCCCAGTCCACGGTGCGCATCGTCGCCGCACCCGGCAGAGTAAAGTGCAGCATGAAAGTGCGATTGCGGCCGGCAGGGGGCGGCTGGAAAGCGGCTTCCAGCATGGCATCGAATTCGTTATGCTCCTGTACCAATGCGGGCGGCGGCGGTGGCGCGGCGCCGGCGGCGGCGCCCAGGGCCGGCGCCAGGACATGCAAGCAGGCTATGAAACCCCGGCAGGCGCGGGATGCCGGTAAGATGTGAAATCCATTTTTCATGATATTGCCCTCCTGTCGTGCGTTGGACCGGAGGACAAGGATTTGGTTCCGTTCGGGGCTGCTTTAATAGTATGCTGCTTAAATGCAAGACTTTTCTCATTGGATGAGCCGTACGCTGCGGGGACTGGCCACCAGCCGGGCGCTGCTGTGGGTCCTGGGCCTGTCGCTGGCAAGCGCCGTGGGCGCCACTTTGTATACGACAGCCGACATCACGGTCGAGGATGACGCACAGCTGCGCTTCGACAATATGAACCGCGCCACCCAGTACAGCATCACGGCGCGCGTGAAAGCCTATTCCGACGTGGTGCGCGGCCTGGTAGCCCTGTTCCAGACCAGCGACCACGTGACGCGGCTGCAGTTCCGCCAGTACGTGACGGCGCTGGACGTGGGCAAGCATTTCCCCGCCATCGAAGCGATCAACTATGCGCCCGACGTGCCGCACGAGCAGCGCGAGGCGTTTGTGGCCGCCGTGCGCGCCGACACCAGCGTGACCCCCGGCGGCTATCCGAAATTCGACATCAAGCCGCCCGGCAAGCGCGAACACTATTCGCCGCTGACCTACCTGGAGCCGATGGGCATGCTGATGGAAAAGTTCGGCGTCGACATCACGGCCAACCCGAATATCGACCGCGCCATGGCGCTGTCGCGCGATACGGGCCAGATCAGCGCGTCCGGCCAGCCGGTGGTGGTCAAGCAGCCGGTGCCGCACATCGGCCTGGGCATGCGCCTGCCGGTCTACAAGCGCGGCATGCCGGTGCACGACGTGAGCAGCCGCCGCGCCGCCTTCCTGGGTTCGGTGGGCATCGGCTTTTCGGTGTCCAAGCTGATCCAGGGCGCCATCGATGAAATGGCCGACCGCCAGGTGCACATGATCCTGTATTCGGACGCTTCCACCGATCCGGAAAAGCGCAGCCTGACCATCGAGAAGGATGACCGCCTGCTGTACAACGACAACGGCTCGATCGACAAGCCGGCCGCGCTGCCGGGCAACCCGGAGGATTACTTCGTTTCCGTGCTGCCGATCGATTTCAACGGCAGCCTGTGGAAAGCCCAGTTCTATGCGCGCAAGGATGCCATGATCGTCGGCTTCGACCGCTGGATCCCGATCATCGCCCTGGTCACCGGCTTTTCCGGCACGCTGCTGATTTACGGTTACTTCTTCACCATGTACTCGCAGCGCCGCAATGCCATGGAACAGCGCCGCCTGCTGGACAGTGTGCTCGACAACGTGGAAGCCCACGTCTACATGAAGGACCAGGACCGCCGCTACGTCTACGTCAACGCCAAGATGGCGGAAGTGATCGGGCTGCCGGTGGAAGAGATCATCGGCCGCTTCGACAAGGAAGTGATGACGTCGCGCGAAGCGGATGAGGCCTGGCAGGAAGACCGGGTGGTGCTGGCCGACGGCCAGAAGCGTTCGGGCGAGGCCAGCTACACCGACCGCCACGGCGTGGTGCACCACCTGTGGACCGTGAAGGCGCCGGTGCGGCTGGACAAGGACACCTCGGTGGTGATCGCGCTGTCGACCGACGTCACCGAACTGCATGTGCTGAAGGAGCAGGCGCGCGCGGCCAACCAGGCCAAGAGCGACTTCCTGTCCAACATGAGCCATGAGATCCGCACGCCGATGAATTCCGTGATCGGCATGGCGCATCTGGCCCTGAAGGGCGCCACCAGTCCCAAGCAGAAGGATTACCTGCAGAAGATTTACCATTCGGGCCAGCACCTGCTGGGCATCATCAACGACATCCTGGACTTCTCCAAGATCGAGGCCGGCAAGCTCGATCTCGAAGTGCTGGACTTTGCACTGGAATCGCTGCTGACCAATATCTCCAGCCAGCTGGGCGATGCGGCCAGCCGCAAGGGCCTGGAACTGGTGTTCGAGATCTGGCCGGGGCTGTCGCACCAGTTGCGCGGCGACCCGCTGCGGCTGGAGCAGGTGCTGCTGAACTTCACCAGCAATGCCATCAAGTTCTCCGAGAACGGCAAGATCTACATCCGCGCGCGGCCGGTGGAAGACCGCGACAACTACACCGTGGTGCGCTTCGAAGTGCAGGACAACGGCATCGGCATGACGCCGGCCCAGGTCTCGAGCCTGTTCCAGTCCTTCCACCAGGGCGACACCTCGACCACCCGCAAGTACGGCGGCACGGGCCTGGGCCTGGTGATCAGCAAGCAGCTGGCGGAGCTGATGGGCGGCACGGTGGGCGTGGACAGCGAGCTGGGGCAGGGCTCCACCTTCTGGTTCACGGCCAAGCTGCAGAAGGGCACCCACCTGCTGCAGGCTGCCGACACCAACGCGCTGCAGCCGGACATCCTGGCGCCGATCCATGGCGCCTCCATCCTGCTGGTGGAAGACAATATCTTCAGCCAGCAGGTGGGCCAGGAATTGCTGGAAGATGCCGGCGCCACGGTGGTGGTGGCCAACAACGGCAAGGAAGCCATCGACCTGCTGCTCAAGGAGCATTTCGATTGCGTGCTGATGGACGTGCAGATGCCGGTGATGGACGGCTACGAGGCCACGCGCCTGATCCGCGCCCATCCCAAGCTCTCCGGCACCCTGATCATCGCCATGACGGCCAACGCCGGCCGCGAGGACCAGGCGCGCTGCCTGGCGGCCGGCATGGACGAATTCGTGACCAAGCCGATCGCGCCAAACCTGCTGTTCTCGGTGCTGTCCAAGTGGATGAGCCAGCGCGCCGCCGAAGGGCGCACGGCGCAGGTGCGCAGCACCACCATGCCGGGCCATCAGCCCACCCCGGCCCCGGCGGCGGCGCCCGCCGTGGAGCAGGAGCCGCCAAACGAGGCCGAACCCGAACTGTTCGACGTCAGCGCGCTGGCCCAGACCTTCGGCAACAAGCCGGAGAAGATGCGCAAGTACGCCAATATGTTCATCGCTTCGGCCCAGGATGGCTTGCGCGAAGTGCAGGCCGCGCTGGAGGCGGGCGACGTGGTGCGGCTGTCGGAACTGGGGCACCGCATCAAGTCCTCGGCGCGCGCGGTGGGGGCCATGAGCTTCGCCGACCTGTGCCTGGCGCTGGAAAAGACCACCCCGGCCGACGGCATCGAGCGCGCCCGCGCCATCGTGGTCCAGATGCAGCCTTTGCTGGACCGCCTGCGTGAGCATATCGCCCAGGAAATGAACGCGAATATCCCCAGCTAGGACGATTAGCGGCGATAATAGCGATCCTTGCGTTATCGCTGCGCTTACATGGCCCCAAGCATCCAACCCGGACTCCTGATCCTGCACGGCAACCAGCTCGAAGAGCTGCGCAGCGCCGTGTTCCAGTGGTTGCGCGGCCGTCCGCTGGCGCCGCTGGAGCAGGAAATCTTCCTGGTGCAGTCGAACGGCGTGGCCGAATGGCTGAAGATCGCGCTGGCCGAGGAAACCGGCTTGTGCGGCGCGACCCGGGTGGCGCTGCCGGCGCGCCTGCTGTGGGAAATCTACCGGGGCATGCTGGGCCACGCGCGCGTGCCGCCCATTTCCGCCTTCGACAAGGGACCGCTGACCTGGCGCCTGATGCGCCTGCTGCCGCAGCTGCTGGCGCAGGAAGCCTTTGCGCCGCTGCGCCACTTCCTGGGCGACGGCGACCCGGAACGCCGGCTGCAGCTGGCGGAACGCCTGGCCGACCTGTTCGACCAGTACCAGGTGTACCGCGCCGACTGGCTGGAAGACTGGGCCGCCGGCCGCGACCAGCTGCGCAATGCGCGCGGCGAAGCGGTGCCGCTGGCGCCGGACCAGCGCTGGCAGGCCGCGTTGTGGCGCGCGGTGGCGGCCAGCGTGCCGCATGAAGAGCGCGGGCTGGGACGCGCCAGCGTGCATGCCGCTTTCGTCGATGCCGTGCAGCGCGGCGAGCAGCCGCTGGGGCGCCTGCCGCGCCGCATCGTGCTGTTCGGCGTGTCGGCGCTGCCTTACCAGACCTTGCAGGCCATGGCCTCGCTGGCCCGCTTCACGCAGGTCGTGATCGCCGTGCCCAACCCGTGCCGCTACTACTGGGGCGACATCATCGAAGGGCGCGACCTGCTGCGCGCGGCGCGCCACCGCCACGCGGCGCGCAAGGACCTCGACCTGTCGGCCGTGCCGCTGGAAGCGCTGCATGCGCACAGCCACCCGCTGCTGGCAAGCTGGGGGCGCCAGGGGCGCGACTACATCCGCATGCTGGACGAATTCGACACCGCCGGCGACCTGGCGGGGCGCGAGGACAAGCTGCGCGTGGACCTGTTCAGCGAAGGCGAGGGGGGCACCCTGCTGGCCCAGGTGCAGGCCGCCGTGCGCGACATGCTGCCGCTGGCCGAACACCCGGCGGCACTGGGCGCGGCGCCGCCGCCGGCCAGCGACCGCTCGGTGGAATTCCACGTGGCGCACAGCGTGCAGCGCGAAGTGGAAATCCTGCACGACCAGCTGCTGGCCATGTTTGCCGCCGATCCCACGCTGCGCCCGCGCGACGTGGTGGTGATGGTGCCGGACATCGACGTGTTCACCGCCTCCATCCGCGCCGTGTTCGGCCAGCACCGCCGCCACGACCCGCGCTTCATCCCGCACGAGATCGGCGACGTCAACGACCGCAGCGTCAACCCGCTGCTGGTGGCGCTGGAATGGCTCCTGCGCCTGCCGCAGCAGCGCTGCCGCCAGAGCGAGGTGCGCGACCTGCTGGACGTGCCGGCCCTGGCGCGCCGCTTCGGCCTGGCGGAGGACGATTTGCCGACCCTGGGGCAGTGGATCGAAGGGGCCGGCGTGCGCTGGGGCCTGGATGCCGGCCACCGCGCCGGCCTGGGCCTGGCGCCGGCCGGCGAACAGAATGCCTGGATGTTCGGCGTGCGGCGCATGCTGCTGGGCTACGCGGCCGGCAGCGGCGAAGCCTTCGCCGGTATCGAGCCGTATGCCGAAGTGGGCGGGCTGGATGCCGCGCTGGCCGGCTCGCTGGCGCAACTGATCGAAGCCCTGCTGGCCTGGCGCGAGCGGCTGGACCTTGCGCGCCGCCCGGCCGAATGGGCGGAGCAGGCGCGCCTGCTGCTGGCCGGCTTCTTCAGCGACCGCGACGAAGCCGACCGCCTGACCCTGGCGCGCCTGGACGATGCGCTGGACAAGTGGCTGGAAACCTGCGAAGACGCCGGCTTCGACGAGGCGGTGCCGCTGGCCACCCTGCGCGAAGCCTGGCTGGGCGGCCTGGACGAACCGTCGCTGGAGCACCAGTTCGTGTCCGGCGGCGTGACCTTCTGCACCCTGATGCCGATGCGCGCGGTGCCGTTCCGCGTGGTGTGCCTGCTGGGCATGAACGATGGCGATTTCCCGCGCCGCGCCAGCCGCGCCGACTTCGACCTGCTGGCGCTGCCGGGCATGGCGCGCCCGGGCGACCGCTCACGCCGCGACGATGACCGCTACCTGATGCTGGAAGCCGTGCTGGCGGCGCGCGACAAGCTGTACATCAGCTGGGTGGGCCGCAACGTGCGCGACAACAGCGAGCAACCGCCGTCGGTGCTGGTGGCGCAGCTGCGCGATTACCTGCAGGCGGGCTGGGGCCTGGACCTGGCCGGCCGCACCACCTGGCATGCGCTGCAGCCGTTCAGCCGCGCCTATTTCGAACGGGGCGGCCTGCTGACGTTCGCCAGCGAATGGCGGGCCGCCCACGATGCGGCGGCCGAGGGCGAGGCCGCTGTCGTGCCGGAGCTGCCGCCCTACGAGGTGGAGGAAGGCTTCCGCCTGCGGCTGTCGACGCTGGCGGCCTTCCTGCGCCAGCCGGTGCGCCATTTCTTCCGCCAGCGCCTGGGCGTGTATTTCGCCGAAGCGGCCATGGTGGGCGAGGATGAAGAGCCGTTCCAGCTCGATGGCCTGGAGCGCTACACGCTGGAAGACGCCATGCTGGCCGACAGCGGCGAGCCGGAACCGCTGGAAGACGTGCGTGCCAGCCTGCAGCGGCGCGGGCAGCGCCTGCGGCGCCAGGGCGTGCTGCCGATCGGCCTGATCGGCGACCGCGTGCTGGACGAACTGGTGGAGGAACTGGTGCCGGTGCGCACGGCCTGGCTGACGCTGTGCGGCACCTACTGGGATCCGGCGCCCAAGCTGGCGGTGCACCTGGAGCTGGCGGGGCTGGTGCTGGAAGACTGGGTCGACCAGTTGCGCCGCGCCGGCGATGCCACCGCCTGGCTGGTGCAGATGTCGTCCCGCGTGTGCGACAAGTCCGGCGCGCCGCGCGGCGAAAAACTGATCCCGATGTGGCTGCGCCAGCTGGCCGCCGCCGCGCAGGGCCAGCCCGTGACCGGCTTCCTGGTGGCGCGCGACGCCATCGTGATCATGGAGCCGCTCGACCCGCAGGCGGCGCATGTCGCGCTGGCGCGCATCGCGCACCTGTGGCGGGCCGGCATGGACCGGCCGCTGCCTGCCGCCTGCAAGACGGGGCTGGCGCTGGTGATGGATGGCGACCCGCGCGCCACCTACGACGGCGGCTTCGAGCTGTCCGGCGAAAACGAGGATCCCTGCCTGGCGCGCCTGTGGCCGGACTTCGCCTCGCTGGCGGCGGCGGAAGGCTTTGCCGACACTTGCCGCGCGCTGTACCAGCCGCTGGCCGAATGGCTGGCGCAATCGGTCACGGTGCAGCCGATTGCCGGCGAAGGGGAGGGAGAGGCATGAGCACGCCGCTCAATCCGCTCGACTTCCCGCTGCACGGTTCGCGCCTGATCGAGGCCAGTGCCGGCACCGGCAAGACCTGGACCATCGCCGCGCTGTACGTGCGCCTGGTGCTGGGCCACGGCGGCGCCAATGCCTACCGCCGGCCCCTGATGCCGTCCGAAATCCTGGTGATGACCTTTACCCGCGCCGCCACGCGCGAGCTGTCGAACCGGGTGCGCGAGCGCCTGGTCGAGGCGGCGGCGTATTTCCGCGCGGAGGCGCCGGCCAAACGCGATGCCTACCTCGACGCACTGCTGGAGGAGCTGCCGGACCACACGGCACGCCAGCAGGCCGCCCACCGCCTGCAGCTGGCGGCCGAGACCATGGACGAGGCGGCGATCTTCACCATCGACGCCTGGTGCCAGCGCATGCTGCGCGAGCATGCCTTCGACAGCGGCAACCTGTTCGACGAGGAGCTGCTCAGCGACGAAGCCGCGCTGTACGAAGACGCCGTGCACGATTACTGGCGCCAACAGGTCTATCCACTGGCTGAACCGGCGCTGCGCGTGCTGCTGTCGGCCTGCCGCGACGTGGCGGCCCTGGCGCGCAGCGTGCGCGAGCTGGCGTTCCGTCCCGGGGCGGCCAATGCCCATGGCCGCGAAGCGCTGGGCGCCATGCTGGCCCGCGTGCAGCGCGAGCAGCAGGCGGCGCTGGCCGCGCTGAAAGAGGGTTGGACCGAACGCGCCGACCGCATGGAAGCCTGGATCGCCGCCCAGCGCGACGCCAACCCCAAATGCTTCAACGGCACCAAGCTGCGCGCCGACTCCCTCGCCAAATGGTTCGCGGCCCTGCGCGACTGGGCCAGCGACCCGGCGCTGGCCGAGCCGGACATGAACGCCACGCCGTGGTTCCGCCTGACCCCGGCCGGCATGATCGACGCCTGCGCCAAGGGCTTCGCGCCCGAGATTCCAGCCGACTTCGAAGCGGTCGCCCCGCTGCGCAAGGCGCTGGACGCCATCGAGCCGCTGCGCCACCACGTGTTCCGCCACGCCGCCGCCACCATCGCCGCGCGCATGGACGAACTGAAACGCCAGCAGCGCCTGTTCGGCTTTGCCGACATGCTGGAACGCCTGCGCAGCGCGCTGGAAGGCGCCAACGGGCCGGCCCTGTGCCAGCGCATCGTGAGCCAGTTCCCGGTGGCGATGGTGGACGAATTCCAGGATACGGCGCCCAGCCAGTACCGCATCTTCAACCTGCTGTACCGGGTGGCTGCCAACGACCCTGAACTGGGGCTGTTCCTGATCGGCGACCCGAAGCAGTCGATCTACGGCTTCCGCGGCGCCGACATCCACAGCTACCTCGATGCGCGCCGCGCCACCGAAGGCCGGCATTACCAGCTGGGAACCAACTACCGCTCCACGGCGCAGATCGTGGCGGCGGTGAACCAGGTCTTCCTGCACGCGGAAGGCATGGCGGGCCAGGGCGGCTTTGCGCGCGGCGCCTTCCGCTTCCGCACCGGGCAGGGCAACCCGCTGCCGTTCGAAGCCGTGGCGGCGAACGGGCGCGAGGAGCGGCTGGTCGGGGCGCAGGGCGACATCCAGGCCCTGACCGCCGGCTGCACGCTGGAGCAGCTGGGCGCCGACGCCTACCGCGAGTACTTCGCCGAACAGTGCGCCGAACACATCGCCTGCCTGCTCAACGACGAGGCCACCGGCTTCGTGGGCGGCAAGGACGGCTTCCGCCGCCTGCAGCCGGCCGACATCGCGATCCTGGTGCGCGACCGGCGCGAAGCGGCCGCCGTGCGCAAATCCCTGCAGCGCCGCCTGGTGCCGAGCGTCTACCTGTCCGACAAGGATTCCGTGCTGGCGAGCGAGGAAGCGGCCGACGTGCTGCGCTGGCTGGCGGCCGTGGCCAACCCGCTCGACGGCCAACTGGCGCGCACGGCTTTCGCCACCCGCACCGCCAACCTGCCGCTGGCCGAGCTGGCGCAATTCTCGGCCGACGAACTGGCCTGGGAGCGCCGCGTCGAACAGCTCAAGGAATGGCACTTCATCTGGCAGCGGCAGGGCGTGCTGGCCATGCTGCGCCGCTTCATCCACGACCTGGGCCTACCGGCGCAATTGCTGGCGCGGCCGGGCGGTGAACGCAGCCTGACCAACCTGCTGCACCTGGCCGAACTGCTGCAGCAGGCCAGCCGCCAGCTGGAAGGCGAGCAAGCCCTGATCCGCTGGCTGGCGGAGCAGATCCGCGACGAGAGCGACAGCGGCGACGAGCGCGTGCTGCGGCTGGAATCGGATGCGGAACTGGTCAAGGTAGTCACCGTGCACAAGTCCAAGGGCCTGGAATACCCGCTGGTCTACCTGCCGTTCGCCGTCACCGCGCGCAAGGTGGACAAGCGCAACCGCATCTACTTCGAATACACGGACGCCGATGGCGAACGGCGCCTCGACATGCACCTGTCCGAGGAAGGGCAGGAGGCGGCCGAGGCGGCGCGCCTGCAGGAAGACCTGCGCCTGCTGTATGTGGCCCTGACGCGCGCCCGCCATTTCCTGTGGCTGGGCGTTGCGGCGCTGCCGGCGCGCAAGAAGGATGAAAACCTGCTGCACGATTCGGCGCTGGGCTACCTGCTGACGGGCGGCGAGCCGCTGCCCGCCGGGCAACTGCTGGAAAGTTGGCAGCAGCTGCGCGGCGGCTGCGACGCGATCTCCGTCGCGCTGCTGGAGGCGTCGGTGCCGGTGACCCGCCTGGCGCGCGCCGTGCAGCGCCCGCCGCTGGAAGCGCCGCTGGCCTACCAGGGCGACTTCGAGCGCGACTGGGCGGTGGGCAGTTTCAGTTCGCTGGCGCGGCGCAGCGGCGGCGAGCCGCTGCCGGCGCCGATGCACGCCGCGCAGGAAACCCTGCTCGAAGGCGAAGAGGAACCCGCCGTGCAGCGCATCGAGGATACGGCCTGGCACCGCTTCCCGCGCGGTTCCGTGCCCGGCAACTTCCTGCACGAACAGCTGGAAGCGCTGGCGCGCGAAGGCTTTGCCGCCATCCACCAGGAGCATTACGCCGAACGCGCCGCGCGCCAGATCAAGCGCGCCGGCTGGGGCCACCGCGAGGCCGATACGCTGGAATGGCTGAAGGCGATCGCCGGCACGCCCTTGCCGCCGCTGGGCAGCGCGCTGGACGCCGTCAGCAGCCTGCTGCCGGAAATGGAATTCTGGTTCCCCAGCGAGCGCCTCGACACCGCCCAGCTGGACCGCCTGTGCCGCCAGCACCTGCTGGACGGCATCGCGCGCCCGGCGCTGCCGCAGCGCGAGTTGCACGGCATGCTGAAGGGCTTCTGCGACCTGGTGTTCGAACACGAGGGGCGCTACTGGGTGCTGGATTACAAATCGAATGCGCTGGGCGGCAGCGACGCGGCCTACCACAAGGCCGCGCTGGCGCACGGCATGGCGGCCCACCGCTACGATGTGCAGGGCGCCATCTACATGCTGGCCCTGCATCGCCTGCTGCGCACCCGCCTGGGCGATGCCTACGACCCGGCGGCGCAGCTGGGCGGGGCCATCTTCTACTTCCTGCGCGGCGTGGGCAATGAACAGACGCGCGGCTGCTACCTGCTGCCGCCGCACGCCGCGCTGCTGGATGGACTGGACGGATTGTGCCAATGAGCTTCTACGAACATATCGACATGCTGGCCGAAGGCGGCATGCTGCGCCGCCTGGGACCGGTGTTCGCGCGCTTCGTGGCCTCGCTGGCGCCGGCGGGCAGCCACGCGGCCGGCATGCCGCTGGCGCTGGCCTGCCTGCTGCTGTCGGAGCTGGAAGGGCGCGGCCACAGCTGCCTGCAACTGTCCGCACTGGCCGGCGACCCTTCGCCCATGCTGGGCTGGAGCGACGATGACTGGCCCGGCCTGTGCGCCGAAGCGGGCGAGCTGCCGCAAGGCGTCGCCGCCTGGCAAGCCTGGCTGGAGGCCTGCCCGCAAGTGCTGGCCTGGCCGGGCGGCGCCGACACCGGGCAGCCGCTGGTGCTGGCCGGCGGCCGCCTGTACCTGCGCCGCTACTGGTCGGACGAGAACACGGTGGCCGACGCCGTGCGCGCCCGCACCGCCACCGGCGAAGGGGCGCCGGGCCGCCCGGAACCGTCGCCGGCCCTGGTGCGCCATTGGCTGGACCAGCTGTTCACGCACGCCACCCGCGAAGGCGGCGCGGACTGGCAGAAGATCGCCTGCGCCATCGCCACGCGCGGCGGCCTGGCCGTCATCACGGGCGGCCCCGGCACCGGCAAGACGTACACGGTGGCGCGCCTGCTGGCATTGCTGTTCGCGCTGGAAGGCGAGCACGCGGGGCAGTTGCGGGTGGCGCTGGCCGCACCGACCGGCAAGGCTGCCGCGCGCCTCAAGCAAGCCATCGACGATGCGCTGGAAAAGCTGGAACAGGGCTTGCAGGGTGCCTTGCCGCTGCGCGAACTGGCCGGGCGCATGGGCGGTGCGCGCACCCTGCATTCGCTGCTCGGCGCGCGGCCCGACACGCGCGCCTTCCGCCACAATGCCGGCAACCCGTTGGATGTGGACGTGCTGATCGTCGACGAAGCGTCGATGGTGCACCTGGAGATGATGGCGGCCCTGCTGGACGCCTTGCCGCCCGGCGCGCGCCTGGTGCTGCTGGGCGACAAGGACCAGCTGGCGTCGGTGGAGGCGGGCTCGGTGCTGGGCGACCTCTGTCACGACGCGCAGGCCGGCGGCTATGGCGCCGCCACGGCAGCCTTCGTGGCAGCGGCGTCGGGCCAGGCCATCCCGCCGGAATACCTTGGCAACGCCGGCGCGCTGGCCCAGCAGACGGTGATGCTGCGCCAGAGCCGCCGCTTCGGCGGCCCGATCGGCCAGCTGGCACTGGCTGTCAACAATGGCGATGCCGATGCGGCGCGCGCCGTGCTGCGCGCCGACAGCGGCGGCCAATTGCACTGGAACGAGGCGGCGCAGCAGGAAGACATGCTGCGCCTGGCGGCGGAGGGCTACCGGCCCTACCTGGAACTGGTGCGGCAAGGCGCGGCCGCCGCCGGCGCCGCTGCGTCGCACGATGCCTGGGCCGCCAGCGTGCTGCAGGCGTTCGAAGGCTTCCGCCTGCTGTGCTCGGTGCGCGAAGGGGAGTGGGGCGTGGCCGGCCTGAACGAGAGCATCGCCCAGCGCCTGGAATCGCAAGGCTTGCTGAAGCGGCGCGGCGAGTGGTATGTGGGCCGGCCGGTGATGGTCACGCGCAACGACTACGCCACGGGTGTGTACAACGGCGACATCGGCCTGGTGCTGCCCGACCCCGAGCGCCCCGGCTCGCTGCGCGTCTACTTCTCCGACGGCACGCAGGTGCGCAGCGTGCTGGCGACCCGCCTGCGCAACGTGGAAACGGCGTTTGCCATGACGGTGCACAAATCGCAGGGTTCGGAGTTCAGCCACACGGCGCTGGTGCTGCCGCGCGAAGCGTCCAGTGTGCTGGCGCGGGAGCTGGTCTACACGGGCATTACCCGGGCACGCCAGCGCTTCACGCTGCTGACGCCCAATCCCGGCGTGCTGCCGGATGCCATCCGGCGCCGTACGGAACGCACCAGCGGCTTGCGCAGCCTGCTCGCCTGACTTACATGCGGCGACGGCGGCGTTCCGCCGTGCGCGGCGCCTTCTTGCGCGAGCTGGAAACCTTCATCACCTTGGGCTCGTCGCCGCTGGCCAGCAGGCGGCGAATATTCAGCGCATCCATCAGGCGCGTCGAATTGCCGGCTGCATTGAGCAGGACCAGGGTGGCGTTGCGGCCGGCTTCGCTGATGCGCATGATCAGGCAGCGGCCCGCTTCTTCCGTGTAGCCGGTCTTGGACAGGCCGATGTCCCAGCCCTTGGCGCCCACCAGGCGGTTGGTGTTGTGGTAGGAGACCTTGCGGCCCTTCATATTGATCACTTCCTCGGTATCCGTGGTGATACGGCGGATTTCCGGGTACTTGGCGGCGGCGGCGGCCATCTTCACCAGGTCGGCGGCGTTCGAAGTGTTTTCCGGCGACAGGCCGGTCGGCTCGTTGATCTGGGTGCTGGTCATGCCGAGCTGCTTGATCTTGGCGTGCACGGCGGCCTTGAAGGCGGTCGGGCCGCCGGGGAAGGTGCGGGCCAGGGCGGCCGCGGCACGGTTGTCGGACGACATCAGGGCCAGCTGCAGCACGTCGCCGCGCGACAGGGTGGCGCCCACCGGCACGCGCGAAGTGCTGTGCTTGAGGGTGTCGACATCATCCTTGTCGATGCTGATCTGTTCTTCCAGGTCGAGCTTGGCGTCCAGCACGACCATCGCGGTCATCAATTTGGTCAGGGAGGCGATCGGAACAACGGCCGTGGCGTTCTTCTCGACCAGCACTTTGCCGGTCTCATCCTCGACGACAAGCACGGATTGCGAGCCCAAAGGCACGGCAAACGCGGCTGCGGAGATCGACATCAGCAGGGCTGCGGTAATTTTCTTAAGCATGTGATATTCGGTAGGGTCAGGGCGAAATATTGCTGACTCAGGCGCAATATTCTGAATTCCGAAGATATCACTATTGGGTTAACTCGTCCAGCCGCCGTCAATCAAGCGCAACTCAACAATAAAAAAAAGCCGGCGGGCGCCGGCTTAATATCTGATTACTTCGAGGAATAAATCTTATCGAATTCCCCACCATCGTCGAAATGCTTCTTCTGGGCCGCGCGCCAGCCGCCGAACACTTCATCCACGGTGAACAGGCTGATGGGCTTGAAATTGGCCGCATACTTTTTGAACACGGCTTCCGAACGGGGGCGCAGGTAATGCTTGGCGATAATCTCCTGGCCGGCATCGGAATACAGGAAATTCAGGTAAGCGGTGGCCTCCTTGCGGATATTCTTTTTATCCACGACTTTATCGACCACGGCCACCGGCGACTCGGCCAGGATCGAGGAAGACGGATAAACCACTTCAAAATTGTCGCCGAATTCGGCGCGCACCAGGTTCACCTCGTTTTCGAAGGTCACCAGCACGTCGCCGATCTGGCGCTGGGTGAAGGTGGTGGTGGCGGCGCGGCCGCCGGCGTCCAGCACCGGCACGTTCTTGAAGATCTTGCCGACCAGTTCGCGGGCCTGCGCCTCGTTGCCGCCTTTCTTCAGGACCGATCCCCAGGCCGCCAAGTAGGTATAGCGGCCATTGCCGGCGGTTTTCGGGTTGGGGATGATCACCTGCACGCCCGGCTTGGCCAGGTCGGCCCAGTCCTTGATGCCTTTCGGATTACCCTTGCGCACCAGGTAGACCATGGTGGAATAGGCCGGTGCCGCGTTGTACGGGAATTTCTTGGCCCAGTCCTGCACCACCAGGCCGCGGTCGGCCAGCATGTCGATGTCGTTGGCCTGGTTCATGGTCACCACCGACGCTTCCAGGCCGTCGGCCACGGCACGCGCCTGCTTGGAGGAGCCGCCGTGCGACTGCTTGATAGTGACGTCGGTGCCGGTGCTCTTTTTATAAGCAGCGGCGAAGGCCGGGTTGATGTCCTTATACAGTTCACGCGCCACGTCATAGGACACGTTCAGCAACGTCACTTCGTTGGCCTGGGCCACCGGCGCGAAGGACAGGGTTGCCGCCGCCAGCGAGGCGCCGAGTGCAAATGCGAATTTGTTATAAGTCATGGCAATCTCTATTGTGAAAACAGATATGCATGGTCTAGAATCCCGCGCCGAAAGGAAACTACTTATTCGTCATAAGCTTAGATTGGCGGGGTGCGCCGCGCGACCGTTGGGGACGCCGACGGGGTTTTTGCCGCTGGTGTATAGTCCCGGATATTGCAACCCTGTGAGCACGCATGAGTTTTGAGATTCGCCGCGCGGAAGCGAAAGACGCCACGGCCGCCTGTGAGGTGCTGCGACGCTCGATCGCCGAATGTTGCGTGCTTGACCATAAAAACGACCCAGCCATCCTGGCCGCCTGGCTGGGGAACAAGACGCCGGAAACCGTCGCGTCCTGGTTTGCCTCGCCCACCAATTTCTCGCTGGTCGCGGTGGAGGACGGCGCCGTGGTCGGCGTGGCCCTGCTGACGGCCGCCGGCAAGCTCGCCCTGTGCTACCTCCTGCCCGAGGCGCGCCGGCGCGGCGCCGGCAAGGCGCTGCTGGCCGGCGTCGAACAGCAAGCCTGCAGCTGGGGCGTCAAGGCGCTGCAGCTGCACAGCACGGCCACCGGCGAGGAATTCTTCGCCAGCCAGGGCTACCTCCGCGCCGGCAATGTGCGCTCCCCCTACGGTGTCGACACCGTCTTCTTCTGGAAGCAGCTGGACGGCACGGTCTGCGACGCGTCCAAGCCCAAGCGCTTCTGCGGCTGCAACTGACCCAAATACCACCGTGAGGCCCGGGCTGCGCCGGCCGTGGGGCACCGTCCCGCACGACGGTTACCAAAAAAATATGTTTCTTTTGTAAGTGAAATTGCGGATAATACAGGGTTCTTAAAAGTTGTCACCCGGCATGGCCTTATGCCGCAGCGCCATTTCCTGTATGAGTCGATCCCGCAGAATTTCCCGTACCTGGTACTCCGTCCAACGTGCAGTAGGTAGCCAAAAACTGCCGGCTGTGTTGACGGGGATCGCTGCGTGCGCGCTGGGCGTAGCCCTGGCGTCGCACCTTGCCTTATCCGCAAGGGTACACGAGGCACAGGCAACGCATGCGGAGCTGGCCATGAAAAGCCCGGCGCTTGCGGTGGAGCCGGCCCAGGCAAATGCCAATGGATTGCGCGAATTTCAGAGTTCCCACCTCGTTGGCCTGTTGAGGGAAGGCGCGGCGGTGGCGGATGTGGCACTCAACGAAATTGCGTTCACGGTTGAGGGAACGCCTGAACAGCCGTACCAGCGATATCGCGCCGCGTTCGAAGTCTCGGCGCCATACCCGACAGTCCGCAAATTCATTTCTCATGTCTTGAGCGGTACGAATGGCGTGGTGCTGGACACGGTCGCCTGCTCGCGCAAGGACATTTCCGCCGAAGCCGTGACGTGCGCGCTCTCGTTCTACGTTGCATACCAAAGGACCCAGCGTGGCTAAGGCTCAGCGCGGCCGCTGGTTCATCCTGTTGACTGCACTAGCCCTGACTATTGCGGCGATTCTCTTTGCGCCGGCACCTGCGGAAGTGGTCGAGGTGTCATCCGGCCGCGCGGCTGCCGTGCCGGCAGTCAGTGCGAAGGCTGCGCCAGTCGAGGTCGTCCCAGTGTTTGTCGAGGAAGGAGACGCGAATCCGTTCGAAAAGCGGGGCTGGGAGGAGCCACCCCCAGCGCCGCCGAAAATCATCGAAGCGGCGCCAATTGCAGTTGCATCGTTGGTGGTGGGGCAGGATGAACCTAAGGGGCCACCACCGTTGCCCTTCAAATACGTGGGCCGATTCAGCGATGACGCTGGCGGTCTGGTGTACCTGGCGCGCGGCGAACAGACGCTACTGGCGCGCCTTGGCGATACCCTTGAGAACAGTTACCGGGTCACGGCGGTGGAAGCGCGCCGCATTGAGTTTGAACATATTGAGTCGGGTACCAGGCAAACGCTTGACGTGCCTGAGGCGGAGTAATTGAGAGCATGTACTACCTGAAATCGCCCCGGCTGGTAAGGCCTTGTATCGCGTTGGCGGTTGCCGGAGCTTTGGCAGGGTGCGCGGCTTCGTTCCATCATCGTGCCGGCCTGAACGCGATGCGGAAGGGCGACTTTCCGGCTGCGGTCACGGAGCTGGAGCAAGCGGCCAAGTTGGAGCCGCTCGACGTCGAGTATCAGCGGGACTGGCTAGTGAACCGCGATGCGGCAACGCGCAAACTGTTGGCCCGGGCTGAACGTGCACGCGCCAAGGGTAACCTGAATGAGGCCGGCGAATGCTACCGCACCATCCTGAAGTACGAGTTGGCCAATGCACGGGCGCTTGCTGGACTTAACGAGATCGCGGAGATGGCGCAGGCAAGCGAGAATGCCGCGCAAGCCAAGGCTGCGCTTAAGAACGGCGAAGGTGCCGAAGCCCTGCGCTTCGCCGACCGGGCGCTGGACCGCGCACCGGACCACGCTGGTGCCCGGGCAGTCAGGCGCGAGATTGAGCGGGAAATGGCTAACCAGATGCCTGACCTGGCGTCCCTGAGTAGTGTCTACAAGAAGCCCGTCAATCTGGAGTTCCGGGACGCGTCGGTAAAAATGGTATTTGATGCGCTAGCGCGAACAACAGGCATCAATTTCGTGTTCGACCGCGATGTCAAACTGGACCAGCGAACGACCGTCTTCCTGAGGCAAACCAAATTCGAAGATGCGGTGGACGTCCTCCTTGCGACGAACCAGCTGGAAAAGAAGGTTCTGAACGCGACCAGCGTCCTGATCTATCCAAATACGCCGGCCAAGGCTAAGGAGTATCAGGAATTGCTGGTGAAGGCATTCTACTTATCGAATATCGAGGCCAAGACCGCAGCTAACTTGCTGAAGTCGGTACTCAAGCTGAAAGAAGTGTACGTCGATGAGAAGTACCACATGCTGGTCCTGCGCGAAAATGCCGAGACCATTGCGCTGGCAGAGAAGCTGATCGCCCTGCAGGACCTCGAAGAGCCCGAAGTGATGCTGGAGGTGGAAGTGCTGGAGGTCAGCCGCAACAGCCTGCTGAATCTCGGCGTGCAGATCACGAACCAGTTGACGGTGTCGCCGCTGACCGGCACGAGTACCAGCACTAACGGCAACAACACCAGCAACACGAACAACGCCAGTTCGCCGACTTACAAATTGAGCGAGCTGCTCAAGCTGAACTCGGAAAAACTGGGAATAACGTTGCCAAGCGCTACACTGAGCTTGCAGAAAACTGACGGGGATGCGAATTTGCTGGCCAACCCGCGCTTGCGCGTACGCGACCGCGAGAAAGCCAAGATCCTGATCGGTGACCGGGTGCCGGTGGTTACGACGACCACCACGCCGAATGGCTTCCTGAGCGAGAACATCCAATACCTGGATGTCGGCTTGAAACTCGATGTCGAGCCCGAAATTCACCTACGCGACGAGATCGGCCTGAAAATGTCGCTCGAAGTCAGCTCCCTGGTCGGATCGGTCAAGACGGCCACCGGCTCGCAGGCTTACCAGATCGGCACGCGCACCATCAGTACTTCCTTGCGCCTGCGCGACGGCGAGACCCAGGTGCTGGCCGGCTTGATCAGCGACGCGGACCGCTCCGACGCCAACCGCATCCCGCTGCTGGGCGACTTGCCACTGGTGGGCCGCCTGTTCTCCAGCCAGAAGGATGACCGCCAGAAGACCGAGATCGTGATGTCAATCACGCCGCACCTGGTGCGCAATATCCAGCGTAGGAGCCCGGGCGAGGAATTGTTCTGGTCCGGCACGGAAGCGAGCCTGCGCACCCGGCCGGTGCAGCTCGGCACGTTCAGCGCTGCATTGGCGACCGCCGCCAAACCCACGGCGAAGGACCAGGCCTCGGCGCCGCAAGCGGCCGTGGCACCCGATCCCAGCGGCTTGGCCCTGAGCTGGAAGGCGCCGCAATCGGTCAAGGTAGGCCAGGAGTTCACGCTGGAGCTCAATCTCGATACCAGGCACCAGCTGCGTGCCGCTCCGTTGCAGCTGGCCTTCAACCCGGCGGCCTATGAAGTCGTCGCCGTCGAATCGGGCGACTTTTTCGCGCGCTCCGGCCAGCCGCAATTCAGCCAGATGGTCGACAAGGCGGGCGGGCGCGTATCGGTGGGCCTGAGCGCTGCCGATGCCAAGGGCGCGAGCGGCAGCGGGGCGCTGGTCCGGCTGAAATTGCGTCCATTGTCGGCATCGGCCGACGGCAATGTGGCGCTGATCGGCCTCACGCCCGTGGGCAGCGTGCAGGCCGTGTCCTCGCCGGTCCTGCCTGTGCCGGCTCGCATCGTGATCGAGTGATAGCAATGAAGCGCGTCATGCCACGTCAGGAAGGCTTTAGCCTGGTGGAGCTGCTGGTATCCGTGGTGATCCTCGGATTGCTTGCGTCCATTGCGATGCCGGTGGTCGAACTGGCGCGCAAACGCGAACAGGAAACCCAGTTGCGTATCGCCCTGCGCGAAATCCGGCGTGCGATCGACGCCTACAAGGATGCGGGCGTGCAGAAGCGGATCGCCGTTGCGGAAGGGGAAAGCGGCTACCCGCGCAGCCTGGATACCCTGGTGGAAGGCGTCCCCGACCTGTCCAGCAAGACCGGAGCGAAACTGTATTTCCTGCGTCGGGTGCCGCGCGATCCATTCAATGGCGACAGCAAGGTGTCGGCGGCGAACAGCTGGCGCTTGCGCAGCTTTGACTCGGACTCGAAATCGCCGTCGGCCGGAGCGGATGTGTTCGACGTGTACACGACGTCGAACGGCGTCGGCCTGAACGGCATTGCCTATAAGGACTGGTGACATGCGGAGCCGAGGCTTTTCCATGATTGAGCTGATGGTCGCGCTGACCATACTCGCCCTGATCCTGACGGTTGCCGCACCGCGCTACTTCGGCAACCTGGACGCCACGAAAGAAAGCGTATTGCGCGAAGACCTGTATGTCATGCGCGACGCGATCGACAAGCACTTCTCCGACCAGGGCCGCTATCCCGATTCGCTGAAGGACTTGGTGGAAAAGCGCTATCTGCGTGCAATCCCGACCGATCCCTATACGCTCAGCCCCAACAGCTGGGTCGTCAAGGCGCCCGCCGATACATCGCTGGGCGCGGTGTTTGATGTCAACAGCGGCGCGCCGGGCAAGGCGCGCGACGGTACCTGGTTCAAGGATTGGTAATGCCTGGACATCGACAGCTTGGATTTACCTACGTCGTCGTGATGTTCGCGGTGGCCATGGCGGCGATCGCGGCGACGCGCGCCATGGAAGGCACGGCGAAGGCAATGCAGCGGGCCCGCGAGGACGAGTTGCTCACGGTGGGCGGCATCTACCGCGACGCAATCAAGTCCTACCACGACAATTCGCTAGGGGTCTTGCCGGACTACCCGAAGACGCTTGAGGCGTTGCTGGAAGATGACCGCACCAGTACCAAGCGCCGGCACCTGCGCAAAGAATTTCCCGACCCGATCACCGGTGGAAAGTTCGGCCTGATTTACGATGCGCAGAACCGCATCATCGGCGTATATTCCCTGTCGACGCAGCGGCCCCAGAAGGCGGGCGGCTTCACCCAGGAGGACGCGGCCTTTGCCAACGCAGAAAGCTACCAAGGCTGGAAATTCATCCACCAACCACATTAACCGATACAAGAGGGGGTATGTAATGAAACAACGCGGTTTTACGCTTCTTGAACTGCTGGTGGTCGTCGTGATCATCGGCCTGCTGGCTGCTTTCGTGGCGCCGCGCTATTTTTCGCAGATCGGCAAGTCGCAGTCGCAGATTGCGCGCGCGCAGATCGATTCGTTCGACAAGGCGCTGGACCAGTACCGCATCGACACCGGCCATTATCCGACCTCGGAGCAAGGCCTGGCCGCCCTGAATGCGCAACCGGCCAACGAACCGCTGTGGCGCGGGCCCTACCTGAAAAAGAATGTTCCGCTCGACCCGTGGGGCAAGGCATTCATCTACACCGTGCCGTCCAAGGTGCCCAACCGTGAATATGACCTGGTCTCGTACGGCAAGGACGGCAAAGAGGGCAACACCAGCGGCAATCCGGATGATGCCGACATCACCAACCTGAACTGAGTCGCGCGCAATGCAGTTCCGTGTCAAGCTGTTGACGGCCTCGATGAGTGTGGAGGAGCAAATCCTCGAGGCTGTCGATGAGCAGGAGGTCGGGCGGGTCGTCGGCGCAGCCGGCGGCAAGCTGCTGTCGGTCGCGCCGGTCAGGCAAGGCCTGGGCGGCGGGTCGCGCACCAGCTCATTCAACCTGTCCATATTCAACCAGCAGCTCCATTCGCTGCTGGAAGCTGGGCAGCCGGTCGTCGATGCGCTGGAAATCCTGGGCCACAACGACCTGCGCAGCGCGAACAGGCACATTTACGAAACGCTGTTGAAAGGCTTGCGCAATGGCCGCCAGCTGTCCGACAGTATGTCCGCATTGCCCTCCGTTTTCCCGCCGTTGTATGTGGCGATGATCCGTTCCAGCGAAACGACAGGCACTGTCCGCACGTCGGTGCGGCGCTATATGCAGTACCAGAAGCAGGTGGACGAGATCCGGGGCAAACTCGTTGGCGCCGCCATTTACCCGGCGGTCTTGCTGTCGGTGGGCTTTCTCGTGGTGGCATTCCTGATGCTCTACGTTGTTCCTCGCTTCAGTGCGGTGTTCGAGGACGCCGGCTCAACCAGGCAAGTGTCGGCCGGATTCGTCCAGCTATGGGGCAGCTTCGTGCGCGAACATGGACTCATTGCCTGGTCGTCCTTCGCCGCCCTGGTTGGCGGGCTCGTGGCGATGTTTGGCAACAAGCGCCTGCGCGCACTGGCGGCGCGGCGCCTGCTCTCCATCCCCTGGGTTGGGCAACGCGTGCAAGTGTTCCAGTTCGCGCGCTTGTACCGAACCCTTGGCATGCTGTTGCGCAGCGGGGTCAGTGTGCTGAATGCCATGCGGATGACTTCCGACGCGCTGCCCGCGAACATGGCGCCAGCCATGGCCTCAGCGGTGGAGTTGATCGGCCAGGGCCATGCGATCTCCAAATCCATGGCATCGGCCGGATTGGGCACCGAGGTTGCCAACCGGCTGCTGGTTGCGGGCGAATCTTCCGGCAACCTCGACGAGATGATGGAGAAGATCGCCGACTTCTACGACCAGGAAACCGCCACCTGGATCGACACGGCTGGCAAGCTGGTCGAGCCGGCCCTGATGATCGGTATCGGCCTGGTCATTGGAGCGGTTGTGCTGATGCTCTATATGCCGATCTTTGACTTGACCAACGTAATCTAGGAATCATCTTGTTTACTCTGAGTGAATTGCGCCAGGCGGTTGCCGGCCCCACGGACTGGGTGACCGCGCTGAGCGGCGCGCACGGCGCAGACCGTGCGCAATGCGTCGCCGCGGCGGCCGGCCTTTGTGGCTACGCCTTGCCGGACACCGAACTGGCCGTGCTCAAGCCGGCCTTCGACGTTGTAGGTTATGCCGATATGCTGGCGCAGACCGCACTGGTTGCGCGAGCCGAAGGGGAGGGCTTGCGCGTCGTGATCGGCGTACCGTTGTCTTCCGCCACCAGCATCTGGCTCGCGTCGCTGGGCGTACAGGCCGACAGCATCGCGCTCGCCGACCCGCTGGAACTGCGCACCTGCATCGAGGCGCACGAAGCAAGTTTCAGTGCCGTAGCGGACGCGGTGTCCGGTGAAGACGAAGAAGCGCTGGTCCTGACGGCGGCGGAAGAGTTGACGCTGACCTCGATCCAGAGCGAGGCCAGCCCCGCGATCAAGCTGGTCAACTCTACGGTGTTCGATGCATTGCGCTATGAGGCCAGCGACATCCACCTCGAGTCGGTACCGACCGGGATGGTTATCAAGTTCCGTATCGACGGCGTGCTGACGCGCATCGCGGAAGTGGGCAGCGTGACGCTGGCGGAGCAAACCATCGCGCGCACCAAGGTGCTGGCGGAGCTGGACATCGCCGAAAAGCGCGTGCCGCAGGACGGACGCTTCCGCGTCACGGCAAAGGGCAGGGATATCGACATCCGTGTCTCCATCATGCCCAGTATCCACGGCGAAGACGCGGTGCTGCGTATTCTCGACAAGAAAGCCCTGATCGACTCGGTGCAGCGCCTGACGCTGGACTCGCTGGGCTTTGATGCCGATACGATTCGTACCCTGCGCCGCCTCGCATCGGAACCGTACGGCATGATGCTGGTCACCGGCCCGACCGGCAGCGGCAAGACCACCACGCTGTATGCGGCGCTGACGGAAATTAACCGCGGCGAGGACAAGCTGATCACCATTGAAGACCCGGTCGAGTACCAGTTGCCCGGCGTGCTGCAGATTCCCGTCAACGAGAAAAAAGGGCTGTCATTCGCGCTCGGCTTGCGCTCAATCCTGCGCCATGACCCGGACAAGATCCTGGTCGGCGAAATCCGCGACCCGGAAACAGCGCAGATTGCGGTGCAGTCCGCACTGACCGGCCACATGGTGTTTACTTCGGTCCACGCCAACAATACCTTCGACGTGATCGGCCGCTTCATGCACATGGGAGTCGACCCTTACAGCTTCGTTTCCTCGCTCAGCGGCGTGGTGGCGCAACGCTTGCTGCGCCAGAATTGCAGCCATTGCAGCGAGCCGGTACAGCCGGACGCCGCGTTGCTGGAAGAGTCGGGGATCAGCGACCCGCAGAACTACGCGTTCCGCGCCGGCCGCGGATGCCAGCATTGCAGGCATACCGGCTACCGCGGACGCCGCGCCATTGCCGAAGTCCTGCGACTGACGGACGAGATCCGTGAGCTCATCATCGGCCGCGCCACGATACGCGCGCTGAAGGCGCAGGCCCGCAGTGAAGGCACACGTTTCCTGCGCGACGTCGCGCTCGACCTCGTACGCCATGGCCACACCACTTTGCAGGAGGCGAACCGTGTTACGTTTGTGGCGTGACGAAATCTATGCCGGCCTGTTCGGCAGTGCCGCCTTACTGAACACCGGCAAGTCCAGCCAGTTGCAGCACGCACTTGCGCCGTCCGCGGCGGAACCCGCCGCCTTGCTGGCAACGGTGCTGGATACCTCCGCCCAACTCCGCAAGCCAGGAAAAGGGCTGGTTGTCACGTTGGGCGGACCATCGTGCTCCTTCATCGCGCTTCCCTGGTCAGGTGATGTGCGCACGGCCGAAGAGAAGGAAGCTTACGCGCGTGCCCATTTCGAGCAGGCAGGCCAGTCCGTCGGCGAACTTTGCCTCGTGCACGCGGAGTTCCGCCATTTCGGCGCCCAAGGTATCGCGTATGCGGTGCCGTCAGCTCTGCTCGACGCGCTGCGGACGGTGGCCCTCGAGAACCAGCTCAAGCTGGTGAATGCCATGCCTGTTGCGGCGGCGGCCTATTATGCGGCCCGTCTGCCGCGGGCAAACGATACGGCAGTGACCTTGCTGGTCGAAGAGCATGCGGTGAGCGCCCTCGCGTTTGACGAAGAAGGCTTGTCCGCCTTTGACGCGGAGCCCGCGTTTGGTGGCCCGGCGGCGGCCTTGCGGCGGCTGTTGTTGCGGCTCGATACCGGCGCCAAGCCGTATGCGCGTATCGAACTATGGTCGCCGCTCGAGCAGGCCGCTGAATTCGAGGGCGTGGTGAAAGAGCTGGCGCCGCAATCGCCATTGCATGTGCTCGAACCTTCACACTGGTGGAAATTCCAATGAAGTACGCAGAATTGATTCGTCCACGAAAGCGTGGCCAAGTGGCATGGTATGGCGCGATGGCAGCCACTTGGCTCGCGGCCGGCGCGATCGGCTGGGATGTCCTTTCGGCGCAGTCAACGGTCGCCGACCTGGAGTTGCGCAATGAAGCACTGCAAAAGGCGCAGGCCGCAGCGCGCCCGCAAACTACCCGCGAAGAGCTGGAAGCCCAGCGCAAATGGGGCGTATTGCAGCAGGAGCGCGCCTTCCCCTGGGCACAGGTTTTCCGCGCGGTAGAGCGGGCGAATGACTCCGAAATCGAGTTGCTGGCGTTCCATCCGGATCGGCGGCAAGCCACGATCGTCCTGAAGGGGGAGGGCAAGTCCGCCGAAAGCGTGATGCGCTATCTCGAATTGCTGCAGGCGGAGCCCAGCTTTTCGCAGGTCTATCTTTCGCACACCGTTAACGTCGAACACGGCAGGCTCCTGACACGGGCTTTCGAGATCCACGTGAAGCTGAAAGCAGCGAAATCGCCGTCGTAAACGGCATGTTCGATCTGCTGGGATTGATTTAGCCGGGGCGGCCAACTGACGCCAACCACGCAATACTTTTACGTTGAATGTGATATTTGGTGAGAAAGTTTGTCATTTCTTTCAGGTAAAATGTCATTTGCTCAACGTTTCTTTCCATTTTGAACTCCGCTTCTCGCCAATTCAAAGGCGATTCGCATCCCTCCTACGTATGGTCTCTTCAATTGCTGGCGGTTCCGCGTTCCCATCCTTTGTTCGTCACAATGTTGCAAACATGGCAAAGACATGGCTCATATTGGGCCTCATGTTGATTAGTCAGTTGGCGCATGCGGCTGCGACTTTCATCAACGTTGCGCCAACTTCCTACGGACAGCAGGTGCCCGTCGGCGGCTCAATGTCGTTGACTATCGGTGGTAATGCGAAATCGGCTGTCGATGGCGATACGATCTTAAAGTTGACCGTGATGGAAGGAAGTACGGTCTTAGTGGATCGGGACTTTACATCTCTCATCACCTTCACAAATGGTGTGCCTTCGAATCCGTGGCGTTCCCTCGCGACCAATTTCTCCTTGAAGAAAGGCGTGCACCAGATTTTCTTGCGCGCCACCACGTGGAAGACGAGGGAAACAACAGATATCGGTCCCTGGACGATTAACGTTACAGAGCCCGCCCCTAAACCCCCACTGGCGTCGTTAACGGCTCCAGGGGCGAGCTACCAGATTACATCGGGAACCACGTACCCAGTTCCAATTACGGGGTCCACAACGGCATACTCGCCAGCCAGTATGCAATCCGCCACGCTCGTAGTGGATGGTACCGCTTCCAGCGTGCCGGTCGGGTCCTTCAGCACCAGTCGCAATTTGGCGGCAGGCAGCCACACAGTCGAACTCAAGGCGCTGGATACCGCAGGTGCAACGCATTCCGTGACGCGACAGGTGACCGTGCAGCCACCAGCGCCGCCAGCGGCTCCCGTGATCAATTTCACTGCCCCGACTGACGGCGCTGTATTTAACATTGCGTCCGGCACCACCTACCCTGTTCGTGTGACTGGTAGCGCAACAATCAGCTCAGGCTTGTCGGTTAAAAATGTGTACGTATGGGTTGGTTCGACGAGTTACTTGCAACCGGCCTCGACAACAATAGATTTCACGATCAATCTACCAGGTGGGCAGTACCCAATTGCCCTGGTCGTGGAAGACAGTTATGGCAATGTCACCCAGACGGCGCCACGAACAATTACCGTCGTATCGCCGGCGCCGAATGCCAGTGTGACCTCCGTAACCGCTCCGCCAACTGTCGTGGAAGCAGGAAAGCCGTTCCAAGTATCCGTTCAGATGAAGAATACAGGGAATACGACTTGGACCAGCAGCGGAAGCAATCCGACCAAGCTTGGGAGCGTGAACCCCGACAACAACAGTACATGGGGCCTGAGCCGCGTCAATCTGCCAGCCAGCACAGTTTCGCCGACGGGGACGGCATCATTCACAGTGGCGGCGGTTGCGCCGACGGCTGCAGGAACATATAACTTCCAATGGCGAATGGTGAACGAAGGCCAGGGCTTCTTCGGATCGGCCACTGACAACTATTCGATTCGTGTCGACGCGACTCCACCAACGCTGTCAATTGCCTCACCGGCATCGGGTGCGAAGTTTAATCTGGCAGCGGGCCAAACCACCGCCAACGTTACATTCAATGGCAATGCGAGCGCGTTCAGCGGGTTCGGCATGAAGTCGCTCCAGTTTTATGAAGCCGGGACTGCGATTGGGACCGCAGGTACGACATCCGTTACCGCAAGCAAGGATCTGGCTGCGGGGACACATACCATTGAGCTACGTGGCGTGGACACCAGGGAGGTGTCGCAATCAGTCTATGTGACAGTAATCGTTGCACCGCCGCCGCCAACTATCAGCTTCGCGGTGCCATCCGCTGGAACAGAGTTCCCTATTTCGACGGGTACAACCTACCCAGTGAATATCTACGGGGTTGCTTTTGTCACCGCGCCCGCCACATTGAGTTCGATCGTGGTAAAAGCCGGTGGCAACACTTACACGCCAACCGTGACCAAGAGCTTCTCCCAAATAGCGGATTTGCCTCCGGGTGACCATGATATCTGGATCGAAGTTACAGACAGCTTCGGATCATTTGCGAAGAGCGAAGTGCGACGCATCAAAGTGTTGGCGGCGGCACCGAGAGCGGAATTCATTCGCCAGACCGCCCCGCCCACGATGGTCGAAGCGGGATCGACGCATCGGGTTGCGATCACGATGAAGAATTCTGGTTATTCCCCATGGTTGGCCGGCGGAGCGAACCCAACCAGGCTTGCGTCCATGAGCCCTGCGGATAATATGAATTGGGGACTGAACAGGGTGTCCCTGCCATCTGACGTCGCGGTGGGCGCCGAATACACCTTCGATTTCAACGTCACTGCTCCATCCGACCCTGGTACCTACGACTTCCAGTGGATGATGCTGCGGGAGGGCTTGGCAGTTTTCGGGTTCATGACGGACAAAGTCGCGGTCCAGGTTGTTCAAACGGCCCCCGCGGTGACCATCACCAGTCACTCCGACGGCATGACAGTAGGAGCTGGGTTGACGGGTAAAGCCGTCCTGAACCTTGCCGGTAACGCTGTGCCGAAGACTGGGATCGCAATGAGGACGCTGCAGTTTTACGTTGACGGCCAAGCGCAGCTGCCCGTGGGCACTACTAATGCGACTGCAAGCGTTGAACTTGCCGTTGGCAGTCACGTTATCGAACTGATCGGTACCGATGAGCGTGGCGTGTCGGGAAGCCAGAAGATTACAGTGAGCGTTTCGCCAGGTCCAACCGTTACAATTTCTGAGCCGCTGCAAAACAGTTATCTGCTGATTACCTCCGGGACCACCTATCCATTGACTGTGCGAGGCACGGCGGTGGCTGGTAGCCCAGCTAACTTGAGCAACGTCGTTGTCTTTATTAACAACGAAGCCAATCAGCTCGGCCCAGTCGGTACCGTAGACTTCCAAAAGGAACTGGGTGTTGGTGACTACGCGATTGCGATCCAGGCAACCGACAGCAATCAGGCATACGGTACAAGCGAGGTTCGTCAGATCAAAGTTGTAAATGGCAGTGCAGGAAATGCGGCCAAGGTGGAATCGCAAGTGATTCCAACCCAAGTCCGCCCGGGAGAGCCATTTGCAGTAAAAGTAGTAATGCGCAACATGGGCACAACGACCTGGAGTGCGGGCGGTAGCTATCGGCTGGGCGTTGTCAATTCTTCGGAGAACCAAGTTTGGTCGCCCAGTGCTAGCGCCTATTTGAGTGCCCCGGTGGCGCCTGGGCAATTGGCCACCTTTAATGTGGAGGTCACTGCTCCCCAGCAGGCCGGAACGTACGCCATGCAATGGCAAATGGTGCGCGATTCGGTTGAGTGGTTCGGCCAAATGACCAGCAATGTTCAAGTTGCGGTAACTGTCGGCCCCGGTCCAACGTCGACCCTTTCGGTCACGCCTACCAGCAGCCAGGTGAATGGCCTGGGCTTTTCTTCGCTGAAATTCACCGGCAACGGCAAGCGCGTCGGCGGTACGGTGACCAAGCTGGAACTGATGATCGATTCTGGCCTGGGTTACGAAGCGCCGTTCTACACCCTCAATGGGCCGGCAGCCGAAAGCCTGGACTTGAACTGGTCGATCAACCGCACGGCCGGGTCGTTCCGCTACAAGTTGCGTGCAACTGACCAGGATGGAAAGAAGACCGATTCGGCGCCCGTGTACGTCAACGTCATCAGCAGTGGCCTGAAGGGCCAGGTGACGGGCATCAGCCAGAACGCGGCGCAGGTGCCGCAGCTCGTGGGCTGGGTCTGCCAGCCGGGCACTGCAAGCGGGCTGAACTACCAGGTGTATTTGAATGCCCCGGGCAACCTGGGCGGCAAGCAACTGGCGACCGGCGTAGCCAATGTCAGCGGCCAAGCGGATGACGCGGCAGTGCAGGGCACTTGCGGCACCACCGGCAGCAGCCACCATTTTGTGGTGGACTTGGGTAATTTCACCAGCCAGTACGCGGGCTCGGTCCTGTACGTGGAAGCGCAAGACACGAGCGGCAACACCATCGTGCTGCCTTGCGGGGACAACAGCTGCACCATGCCAGGCAGCTTGCGCATCGCTCTATCCTCCCCGGTGGATGGTAAGCATACCGCCGCCAATACGGCGATCTTCCTGCGCGCCGTGCTGGCGAACGGTACCGGTCCTTATGACGAGGTTGCCTTCAGCGTCAACGGCGGTGCATGGCAGGCCGGCCAGCCGGACCAGGCGGCTGACGCCTATTTCCTGAACGCGGCCGGCTTGCCGGCCCGGGCGGAGCCGTACCCAGTCCAGGCGCGCGTGCGCCAGGGGAATATGACGCTGTACTCTGCGACAAACATGCTGTACGTCGATGCAGCCGCGCAGGCTGCGGTGGCAGTAACTTCCCCGACCAATGGTTCGACCGTATCGGTCAATACGCCGACGACGCTGTCGGCTACCGTGAGTGGGACAACCAGCGTTGCGAAAGTAAAATTCACGGTTGCCGGCGCAGTGATCAATGCCACCGGTGGCGGAGATTCGTGGACCGCACCGTGGACGCCTTCCGCGACCGGCGCGGTGACCATTACGGCCGATGTTTACGACGCCAATGATGTATTGCTGACTTCGTCCACGGCCATTAATGTGACGGTGGCTGTTGGCTCGGGAACTTCTTCGGAAACTCCGATTGCCGTCAGCATTGCGGCGCCGCACCAAGGCAATTTGATTGGCGGCACCTTGCCGGGCGACCTGGACGTCGGCAATTCTGGCGCCGCCAGCTACAGCATTCCGCTGGTCGTGCCGCCTGGCACGGCGGGTGTGCAGCCGAGCCTTTCCCTCAATTACAACAGCCAGGCGAACAATGGCCTGCTGGGCATTGGCTGGAGCCTGGGCGGCACGTCGAGCATCCACCGTTGTGGCAAGACCTTTGCGCAGGACGGCGTCAACGAGCGCATCAGTTTCAGCAGCACCGACCGCCTGTGCCTGGACGGCCAGCGCCTCGTGCTGGTCAATCTGCCGCTGTCGGACGCCAACTACTGGTCATCTAATGCGGAATTCCGCACCGAGATCGACAGCTTCAGCCGCATCACGCGCCTGGGCAACGGCTTCAAGGTCGAGGCCAAAGATGGCCGTGTGATGACCTACGGTATCAAGCCGGACGGTACCGCTTCCACCAGCCGTGTTGCGGCGGTGGTGGGGCCGATCACGGCGGGCACCGCCGTGTGCGGCGAAGGCGTTATGACCTGCACCCCGGCCGCGAAACCCGATGCGTTGTCGTGGGCCGTCGACTCGACCAAGGACCGGTCGGGCAACTTCATCTCGTATGAGTACGAGCAGGACATGACGAGCGGCGAGCATACACTTTCGACCATTCGTTACGGCGGTAACGGCCTGTCGCCGCACGCGGCAGTGAAGCTTACCTATGCAGGCGACCGCAAAGATAACTGGAAGCGTTACGTGGACCAGGCGCGCAACGATTTGCGCCAGCGGATCAGCAAGATCACAACCTATGTTGGCGCGAACCTGAGCGGTGATGTGACCACTGGCAGCTGGGTGCGCGAGTACGCGATGGACTACGAGTACAGCCCGACCAGCGGCCGCAGCATGCTGAAGAGCGTTGGCGTCTGCGCACACAACGTCGGCACCAATGCGCGGGAATGCCTGCCATTGACGACGTTCAGCTGGGGCAAGCCCGCAGAGGGCGCGGTAGCCGGCTTTGCCAAGGTGAAGACCTTGGATAGCACGCAGCTGCCAATCCTGACGACGCATGATCTCTACGCCGAATATCACGCGGATTATTTTGCAATGAGCGATTTCGAGAATCACGGGCTGACCGATATTCTCGAAAAGCGTGTAGCCGGTACGAGCTCTGATCCCTTGTACCCAACCAACCCGATCCCGGCCGGCACGATGCGCAGCTCGTACCGCTACTTCCACAACAAGGGAGCGGCCCAGTTTGACCAGTACAGCTACCGCCTCAGCACGAATGAGTCTTTTGTAGTCCTCGAAATCGGCGACTTCAATGGCGATGGTGCACCGGACCTGGTCGCGGTGGTTCCTGACACGTTATCGCCCAATGGGCAGAAGGCGCGTATCTGCTTGTCCCCGCTGGGCCAGCCGGGCGGCTTGGGTGCGCCCGGCTCGACGATTACCTTCGACTGCAACAATAATCTTGCGGCTGTGGGCAGTAATTGGCAGGGCGGCATGCCGTTCGTGATTGACGTGAAGGGCAATGGCAAGGCAGCGCTTTACAGCAAGGCACGCCGGAACGATGCAGGCCGCTATGTGGCGACCCTGTGCATTGACACCGTCTGTGCCGAAGATACGTCCCCGCCAGTGGCTGCGCTGGGCGTCGAAGAGCAGGAGCCGGGTGCGTTCATCCAGGCGCCGCAGAACTTTGTCGCCTTCGAGCAAATGGTCGACTTTGCCGGCACCGGCAAGTCGGCGACGGTTCTGTGGCCGCGGCCGCTCTACGTTTCACGCGCGGGGGACGGCGAAAGCGGCACCGTGCCGTACTACCAATGGTTCAACGTCACGCCAACAGTCCTGATCCCAGGCTTTAAGCCGGGCATTGGCAGCACCGCCAATGATGGGGGGCTCAAGTCGTACGTGTATGCTCCGCGCGGTGCTTCCAACTGCACCTCGGCGAATAACTGCACGCGTCCTAATCCATATGACTTCCATGTGCCGTCATATTCGACTGGTGTCGCGGCCGATTTCAACGGCTCCGGCTACAGCGGTGTGACGTTTGGCTACACCATTACCAATGTTCCGGATGGCCAGCCAAACTACTATGACACCGCCGAGTTCACCCAGTGCCTGTCCACCGGACGGGAACTGGATTGCAGCGTGCGTCGCAAATACAGCGGGAATGGAACCTACCAAATCATCCGCGCCGTGGGGAATTTCGTGGGCGACGGCATGCCGGGCATCCTAATGGAAAAGCTCATTAGTGCTGGCACTGATCCAAGTGGAAGTGGCGAGCTGCAGATGTGCCGCCTGTACGGTGACGACACCACCGGCGGCGCCGGGACGAACGACGCCAATATGGTGTGCTCACCTTGGGCAGGGCCATTCCCGCGCCAGACGGCGGACCCCGCCGACGACAAGATCATGTTCCTGGACATGCTGGGCACCGGCCGTAGCCAGATGGTGATCTACCACCCCGGCAAATTCGTTGGCTCCGCCTGGATGGAAAATGGCACGTGGGATATCTACGAGCCCACCGACGTGGCCGTCCCCGACCAGGCGCTGGATCGCATTTATCAGGTAACGAACGGGCTGGGTTCCGTGTCGACGGTGACGTACGCTGACGGCGTGGCTACCGGCCTGGTCAGCCAGTCGCGCACGATCGCGCCGAACGGCAACACCCACGTGACGGCCAGCCAGGGCAAGTTCGTCAGCACGCTCAAGCGTGGTAACGGCGTGGCTGGCGATCACACCATCAGCTATGCGTACAAGGACGCCCAGGTCGATATTTCCGGCCGCGGCTCGCTCGGCTTTGCCACCGTGACGGCGACGGACGACCTGACCGGCATCACCACCACGACCACTTATCGACAGGATTGGCCGTACACGGGCATGGTGAAGTCGGTGGTCACCAGCGCCGGGGGCGTCAGCTTGACCACCACAACCAACAACTACACTGCGAAAGCCATCCCGCAAGACAACGGTGGCACGACACAGTTCGTATACCTGTCCGGCAGCAACCTGGAGCGCGCAGATCTCAATGGTGCCAGCCTGGGCTGCGTGCAGACCTCGGGCGTTGCCTACGATAACTGGGGCAACCTGACGTCCAGCAATGTGGTCACCTCGGATTCGCCTTGCGACGGGAGCCCGGTGAAGACGTACACCACGAGCACGACCAATACCTACCCGACCACGGTCGACAAGGCACACTGGCTGGTCGCGCTGCCGCAATCGTCGTCCGTGACGCGTTCGCAAAGTGATGGGCCCAAGGCGATCACGCGTGTGACCTCGTACACCTACGAGTCGGACGACACGGGCCATGTCAAAACCGTGACGACCTCGACGCCATCGTCTGCGGCCTTGACCGTCACCACGACCTTCGACCGCAGCGGCAACTTCGGCCTGGTGACCGGCAAGACGGTTTCCTGGGCCGATCCGCTGAGCGGCGCGGCATCGCGCACGGAAAGCACGGCCTACGACAGCAATGGCCGCTATCCGGTCAAGATCACCAATGCGGCCAACCATTCCGAATCGCGCACCTATGATGCTGGCACTGGCGCGGCCACCAGCGTCACGGACCTGAACGACTTGAAGACCAACCTCACCAATGACGGCTTTGGCCGCATGACGAGCGCTATCCACGAGTCAACCAGGAACGCCACGTACCAGTATCGCGTGCAGTGCAAGCGCGGCGACGGCAGCGCCGATACGGATTGCCCGGCCAATGCCGCGATGGCCGTGGTCACCGAGCACTTCAACGGCAGCGCACGTACCGCGGTGCCAAGTGTGGCCTATACGGATAGCATCGGCCAGCCGATCCTCGCCAAGACCTGGGGCTTCGATGGCCAGATGATCCTGGCCGAACAGAGCTTCGACGACCGTACGCGGACTTACTCGACGAACCAGCCGCACTTCAGCGGTGCGGCGGCGTTCCTGGCCAAGACGGAAGTGCGCGATGTGCTTGGCCGCGTGATTTCTGTGGCGACCAAGGACGAACAGGGTAGTCTCGTGACCACAACGACCGAGTACAAGGGCTTCCAGCGGGACCTGACCAATGCACGCGGCTATCCGCGCCAGGAATTCCGCGACGCGATCGGCCGCCTGATCAAGGTGACCGACGCCAGGAATGGCAATACCCTGTTCGAGTACGACGCCTTCGATAATCTGGTCAAAACCACGGACCCGGATACCAACGTCATCCTGGTGACCTATGATGACATGGGCCACCGCACCTCGATGGCCGACCCGGACCTGGGCCTGATCACGTACACGGTTGACCCGATCGGCCAGGTGCGCCAGCAGCAGTCGCCTGAGCAGAAGAAGCTGGGCAAGTCCACGACGATGACCTACGACGGCATTGGCCGGATGACCGCGCGCGTTGGTCCTGACGAAGACGCGCACTGGGTGTTCGACAACGGCACCGGCGCCAAAGGCCAGCTGACCGAGGCGTACACGCTGGTGACCGGCGTGAAGGATTACGTCCGCACCCACAGCTTCGACAGCTGGGGCCGGCCGGTGACGACCAGCACCAAGCTGTTCGATGCCACCTACACCAACACCATCGGCTACGACGACTGGAGCCGGGTGGTTTCGACCACTTACCAGCACGGCAGCGATGCGCTCAAGCGCTTTGACCAGCGCTACAACGCGGCGGGCTACCTGTCCCATCTCGAGGCGGGCGGCCAGCGGCTGTGGACGGTCACGTCGCAGGACGCGGCAATGCGCGTGCGCGCCCGGTCGCTGGGCAACGCCAACACGGCCACCAGCACCTATAACAACTACACTGCGTTGCTGACTGGCGCAACGGTGATCAATGGCAGCAGCACCAACTTGCTCACCCTGGGCTACCAGCACGACGCGATCGGCGACGTGACGCAGCGCACGCAGTACTGGAACGCCGGCAGCGGTTTCACGGAGACCATCGAATACGATGAGCTCAACCGCATCCGCACCAGCCAGGTAACCGGCCAGCCGGCATTGGACTATGCATACACCGCCAGCGGCGGCATCCTGAGCAAGACGGGCGTTGGCACGGGCAATTTCCAGTACGGCAGCCAGGGCCTGGACGGCAATGGCAAGAACTACCCGCGTCCGCACGCGGTCAAGAGTATCGATGGCCTGACGGGCAGCTACAGCTACGACGACAACGGCAACATGTTGTCGGGCCGAGGCCGCACGATGACGTGGACGCTGTTCGACATGCCGAAGACCATCGCGTCCGGCAGCTACAGCAGCGCCTTCGCCTATGGCCCCGAACGCCAGCGCACCCGCGAAACGCGGGCCGACGGCGGCAAGATCGTGTTCGGGGGAGGACAGGAAGTGGAGCTCTCCAGTACGAATGCCCTGGTGTCGGTGAAAACTTACTGGCCGGGTGGCGGCGGCTTCGACCTCGACAAGCCAAGCCAGGCGACGGTGCGCAACTGGGTGCACGTTGACCACCTGGGCAGCGTGGTGGCGATGACGGATGCCAACGGCGCGCTGAAGACTGGCGACGAGCTGAGCTACGACGTGTGGGGCAAGCGCCGGGCCGGCAACGGCGCTGCACCAGCGGAGAATTCGGCCTTGACCTACGCGGCGAACGCGTCTGACAACAAGGGCTTCACCGGCCACGAAATGCTGGACCAGCTGGACCTGGTGCACATGAATGGGCGCGTGTTCGATCCGTTCATCGGGCGGTTCTTGTCTGGCGATCCAATCGTTGGGGACCCGACTGATGGACAGAACTATAATCGCTATACTTATGTTCTGAACAACCCGACTAATTTCACCGACCCGACAGGGTTTGATAAGTCGGTCGCAAATGAAAAAACACTCTGCGATCAGATCCTGGAAGAGAAGAAAGTTGAGGTCAAAGGGAGCGCGCCTGCCTCGCCAACGGCGCATACGACGGCTCTTGCTGGCGGGAGCAAAAATAGCATGGCAGGGAGCAGTACGAATAACCCGAAAAACCCTCGTGCAGGGTCGGCAAACACTACTCCCGAGAAAAACTACGGCGATCATTGGTCCGAGTACAAGCGTGAGATTCCGTTTTCAGGCGGCGACGGCGCTGCGACAAGCGCTACTGGTTATGATGATTGGGCCTTGGGCAAAGGCTACATGACGCAGGAGCAGTGGAATGAGCGGGCCGGTGCGCGCGGAGCTGGTGCTGCTATCGGCGTTGGCCTAGTGGTTGGAGGTGTTGCCGCCGGCGAGGTGGGTGGTATCGCACTCCATCGAGCGGAGGGATGGTATTTGCAGCGAGTTACTAATTCGGTTGTGGCAAATATTGAAGCGGACGCCGCCTATGGTCGCGCCTTCCTGTCTGCCAAGGAACTGGCAAATGGCCCGGCTGCAGCAAACTTTGGCAAGGTAGTTGAACGCGCCGTCGCAGAAAAGGTTGCGGCCAACCCGCTGATGAGTAGGGTGCTTGAGTACACAAGTAAGCCGTTCAGCAAAACGCCTGATTTTGTCTCGCGTTTTGGACGCGGGGTGTATGACGTCACCACGAAGGGTACAAAGTGGGGCGCAGACCACCTTCAGCGAGGTTACGAAGGAACGCTGCGTCTGATCGAGTACATCCGTCCTGCTGGATTTAAGTTCTAGATTATGGATAAACAACGCGAAAGTATCACTGACAAAACATTTCATGGCCAAGGTCGTCGATTATTTGGGGTACTGAATCTTTCGTCCTTGTGCGTGCAGAATTGTCTTTTTGAGAATTGCTCGTTCGGATACAACCGTTCGATCTTTGGAGGTCAGCGTGACGTCATTAGCGACACTGAACTTATGAGTTGTCGGACTGCGAAGAGCCTGGTTGGTGGTGCAGTACTTCGAAAGATTAAAGTGCGTGACTTGTCAGGGGACATGTTAATTTGTCGCGGCACCCTTTTCGACCAGGTTGTCCTTTCAGGGAAAATCTCCCCCATGATGTTGCATGGAGTGAAGAAGGCAGGACTGAGTGATGAGCAGGTTCAATCGCTAGAAAAAGAGCGACGTTCTTTCTATCAGAACGTTGAGTTTGCTTTGGACATTTCCGGTGCTGAATTCGTTGATTTCTCTATTCGGACAGGCGCGATCCCTTCGAGCTTAGTTCGCCGGGATAAGACAACGCAATTCTTGGTGTTGAATTCCGAGCGGACATTATCGGCGGCCGTTATCGACCAAATTGATGTGTCGACTTATACGAGGACGGTATTGAAGTTGATGGTTGAGGAAGAGCAAGTGGACACGATCCTTATTGCACCGAAGGGAGATAAGACTCTATTCGAGACGGTTATGCGGGATTCCGACGTGTTGCGTAAGAATGGCTTGCTTGCGCTGGATTGATATCACCAGTGACAATTAACAAGGCGCCAACACTGACAATCTGTCAGCTGCTGCGCGGTTAGCAAAAGCCACGCTTGGTTCGTTCGCGGGTTACAGGGCGCGTGCCTTGCTCGCTTGCCACCGTGCTCCGCCGTGAGTCAAGTCAACACAAGCAAAGGCACAGCCGCTCCGGGGTAAATTGTCCGCTGCGCCGGCCAAATCCACATAATGCCGCTTCCGTCAAATTGGCCCGTTCACTACGCTGCGCTTAGTTGCTTTGGCCGATCGCTGCGGCTTCGCCTACGCGCCCTGCGGGTAGCCGGAACGGGCGTTTTATGTCTTGCGACTCTGCGCGGCTGCCCCCCGTAAAAGCCAGGCTTTGCTGGGTGAAGTTCTGCGCTTTGCGGAACCGATTACGGCCGCGCGATCCCGTCAGTCGTTTGCAGCGCGACAGCAACCGGGTTACTTCTGCTTGGCGGACTGGCGGGACTTGCTTTCACTCGCGCCTTTGTTGCCTGAGCCGGCAGACTGCTTGTTGCCGGATGCGGCCGCCGTGCGCCCGGTGTTCTTGCCTTGGCCGGTTTCTTCCAGCTTGCTGTTGCGGCCGCTCTTGCCGGCCTGGGTCGGTTTGCTCATGATGACTCCCTCCTTTGCGGCAATTATCGGCCAACGCGCGGCGGGAAAATGTAGGACCAGTGAGCGCCAGCGTGTAGGTCCCTCCCTCGATTGGGGGAGGCGGCACTAGCCGGATAAAGGGATCCGCAATCGCGGACAGGGACCTAAGATGGATACTGGAATTCATCCACACCTGAAAGGACCCATCATGACCGTGAACGCAACCCCGACCCCAGGCAAGCTGCTGCTGACCCCCAAGGACCACACCCTGATCCTGATCGACCACCAGTCGCAGATGGCCTTCGCCACCCATTCCATCGATGCCACCACCCTGCGCACCAACGCCGCGCTGGTGGCCCACGCGGCGGCCGGTTTCGGCGTGTCGACCATCCTGACCACCGTGGCCGAGAAGAGCTTCTCCGGCCCGATCTTCGACGAGATCAAGGACGCCTTCCCGAACGCGGAAGTCACCGACCGCACTTCCATGAACACCTGGGAAGACGCCAACGTGATCGCGCGCGTCAACGCCATCGGCAAGAAGCGCCTGGTGTTTGGCGGCCTGTGGACTTCCGTCTGCATCGTCGGCCCGACCCTGTCGGCGCTGGACCAAGGCTTTGAAGTGTACGTTATCGCCGACGCTTGCGGCGACGTCTCCAACGAAGCGCACCAGCGCGCCATGGAGCGCATGATCCAGGCCGGCGTGCGCCCGATGACCTCCCTGCAGTACATGCTGGAACTGCAGCGCGACTGGGCCCGCACCGAGACCTACGAGCTGACCACGGGCATCGCCAAGAAATACGGCGGCGCCTACGGCCTGGGCATCATCTACGCCAAGACCATGTTCAACGCCCACGAGGGCTGATGGCATCCGCCGGGGAGTATCATCATGAAAATGTATATCGTCTCGTTGGCGGCCGGCCTGCTGGTCGGCGTGATCTACGGCTTCCTCAATGTGCGCTCCCCGGCGCCGCCCATCATCGCGCTGGTCGGCCTGCTGGGCATCCTGGCGGGCGAACAGATCCCGCCGCTGCTGCGCCAGTGGCGGCAGCCGGCGCAGGCATCCTGGCTGGAACAGCAGGTCAAGCCGCATTGCTTCGGCGAGCTGCCGTCCGGCCCGGACTGCAAGAAACAACCAACCACCACCATCGGAGCTGCCGCCCATGAGCATCCCAACAAGTCCTGACCTGATCCTGCACAACGGCCGCTTCACCACGCTCGACCGCGGCAAGCCGCAAGCCACCGCCGTCGCCATCCGCGACGAGCGCTTCGTCGTCGTCGGCAGCGATGCCGAAGTGATGGCGCTGGCCGGGCCGGCCACGCGCAAGATCGACCTGCAAGGCAAACCCGTGCTGCCGGGCCTGATCGACAACCACCTGCACATCATCCGCGGCGGCCTGAATTTCAACCTCGAACTGCGCTGGGACGGCGTGAAATCGCTGGCCGACGCCATGGCCATGCTGAAGGCGCAAGTGGCCATCACGCCGGCGCCGCAATGGGTGCGCGTGGTCGGCGGCTTCACCGAGAACCAGTTTGCCGAAAAGCGCCTGCCGACGCTGGAAGAAATCAATGCGGTGGCGCCGGATACGCCGGTGTTCATCCTGCACCTGTACGACCGCGCCCTGCTGAACGGGGCCGCGCTGCGCGCCGTCGGCTATGGCAAGGACACGCCGGAGCCGCCGGGCGGCCAGATCCTGCGCGACGGCCAGGGCAACCCCACCGGCCTGCTGCTGGCCAAGCCGAACGCTTCCATCCTGTATGCGACGCTGGCCAAGGGGCCGAAGCTGCCGCCCGAATACCAGGTCAATTCGACGCGCCATTTCATGCGCGAACTGAACCGCCTGGGCGTCACGGGCGCCATCGACGCCGGCGGCGGCAACCAGAATTATCCCGAGGATTACCAGGTCATCGAGCAGCTGGCGCGCGACAAGCAGCTGACCATCCGCCTGGCCTACAACCTGTTCACGCAGAAGCCGAAGCAGGAAAAGGAAGACTTCCTGAACTGGACGCAGGCCGTCAAGTACCAGCAGGGCGACGATTACTTCCGCCACAACGGCGCGGGCGAGATGCTGACCTTCAGCGCCGCCGACTTCGAAGATTTCCGCCAGCCGCGCCCGGACATGCCGGCCAATATGGAAGACGACCTGGAAGGCGTGGTGCGCATCCTGGCCCAGAACCGCTGGCCATGGCGCATGCATGCAACCTACGACGAGACCATCAGCCGCGCGCTGGACGTGTTCGAGAAGGTCAACCGCGACATTCCGCTGGCAGGCCTGAACTGGTTCTTCGACCACGCGGAAACCATTTCGCAGCGCTCCATCGACCGCGTGGCGGCGCTGGGCGGCGGGGTGGCGGTGCAGCACCGCATGGCCTACCAGGGCGAGTACTTCGTCGAGCGCTACGGCGCGGCAGCGGCCGAAGCGACGCCGCCGGTGAAGAAGCTGCTGGAATCCGGCGTGCGCGTGTCGGCCGGCACCGACGCCACCCGCGTCGCCTCGTACAACCCGTGGGTGTCGCTGTCCTGGCTCACCACCGGCAAGACCGTGGGCGGGGCCCAGCTCTACCCGCGCGCCAATTGCCTGAGCCGCGAACAGGCGCTGCGCATGTGGACCGAGAACGTGACCTGGTTCTCCAACGAAGAAGGGAAGAAGGGCCGCATCGCCGTGGGCCAGCTGGCCGACCTGATCGTGCCGGACCGCGATTTCTTCAGCTGCCCGGAATCCGACATCGCCGACACCACGTCGCTGTTCACCATGGTGGGCGGCAAGGTGGTGTACGCCACGGGACCGTTTGCCGGCCATGATCAGGCGCCGCCGCCAGCGATGCCTGACTGGTCGCCCGTACGCCAGTATGGCGGCTACGCTGCCTGGGGCCGGCAGCAATCCGCCCCGCTGGCCAAGGCGCAGGCCGCGGCCTGCGGCTGCGCGCACGCCTGCCAGGTGCACGGCCACGCCCATGCCCAGTCGTGGGCCAGCAAGATCCCGGTGGCGGACCTCAAGGAGTTCTGGGGCGCCCTGGGCTGCGCGTGCTGGGCGGTATGGTGATGCCGCGGGTACTGCTGCTGATGCTGTGCGCCGCCTACATCCAGGGCAGCGTGGAGAAGCTGCTCGACTTCGGCGGCGCGGTGGCGGAAATGCAGCACTTCGGCTTGCCGCTGCCGGGGCCGATGGCGGCCGCCGTCATCGCGTTCGAACTGGCGGCATCGGCCATGGTCGTCTCGGGCCGCAAGCGCTGGCTGGGCGCGGCGGCGCTGGCGGTGTTCACGCTGCTGGCGACCTTGCTGGCCAACCGTTTCTGGAGTTTGCCGGCCGGTCACGAACGCATGATGAGCGAGAACGGCTTTTTCGAACACGTCGGGCTGGCGGGGGCGTTCCTGCTGGTGGCCTGGCTTGACTGGGGGAGGAAGGGCGATGCCTGAAACACGCTCCATGCAAGGGTCCGCACTGGGCTTCATCGCGGGTTATGTCGATACGCTGGGCTTCATCGGCCTGGCCGGCCTGTTCACCGCCCACGTCACGGGCAACTTCGTGATGATCGGCCGTACCATGGCGCACCCGACCGCCGACCTGCTGATGAAGCTGCTGGTGTTCCCGGTCTTCATCCTGGCCGTCATGGCCACGCGGCTGCTGGTGGCACGCTGGCAGGCCGGCGGCGCGCCGGCGCTGCGCAATGCCATGCTGCTGCAACTGGCGCTGCTGCTGGGCTGCATGGCCCTCGGGCTGGCGGCCGGTCCGGTGTCGGAATTCGACAACCCGGTCATCATCGGCTCGGGCATGCTGGGCGCCGCCGGCATGGCGGTGCAGAACGCCTACGGCAAGCTGCTGCAGGGGAAGGAGGATGCCACCACGGTCATGACGGGCAATGTGACCATGATGTCGATTTCCCTGGTCGATGCCTGGCGCGGCGACGCGGAAGCCAGCGCGCGTGCGCGGCGGCTGGCGGGACCGATCTGCGGTTTCGGTGCCGGCGCGATTTGCGGCGCCCTGGCCTGGAATGCCGCCGGCTTCCTCGGCCTGCTGCCGGTGGCCGTCATGCTGGCCGTGCTGGCGTGGCAGGCCGGGCGCGCCGCGCAAGCCGCTGTCACGGCACCGCGGGCCGGCTGACATGCAGCGGATGTATCCGATGTTCCCCCTTGGCTGGCCGGGCCTGGCCCTGGTCCTGCTGCGGGGCGCGGTATCGGTGCATCTGGTGTGGCTGGCGACGGCCGATGGCTTGCTGCCGCTGGCCGGGGCCGGCCTGTGGCTGGCGGCGCTGCTGGCCATGTTCGGCTTGCTGACGCCGCTGGCCAGCGTGGTGGCGGCCCTGGCGGAACTGGCCTTTGCCGTGCTGGGGGAGGGCGCGTCGCTCGTGCATCCGCTGCTGGCGCTGGACCCGCTGCTGCTGCTGATGCTGGGCCCGGGCGCCTATTCCCTCGATTGCCGCCTGTTCGGGCGGCGCCTGATCACCATCTCCGGCTGACATCAAAGGCTGATAATGCCGCGCCGCAGGGCGATGGTCACCGCATGCGTGCGGTCGTTGGCCATCAGCTTGGTCAGGATATTCTTCATATGGGCCTTGACGGTCTCTTCCGAAATATCCATCTTCAGCGCGATCCGTTTGTTGGAGTTGCCGCCGGCGGCGTGCAGCAGGACTTCGGTCTCGCGCCCGCTCAGGCCGCCATGGCCCATGTATTGCGCCACTTCGGCCATGATTTCCGGCGGAATCCGGCGCAGGCCGGCATGCACGGCGCGGATGGTGTCCAGCAAGTCCTTGCGCAGGGTGCTCTTGAGCAGGAAGCCCATGGCCCCGCCCTGGACCGCGCGCACGATCTGGGCGTCGCCCTTGAAGATGGTGAGCATGATCACGCGCGCGTCCGGCACGTGGCGCCGGATCTCCTGCATGGCCGTGACGCCGCACATTTCCGGCATGGCGATGTCCATCACCGTCACGTCGGGGCGCAGTTCGAGGAATTTCTGCACCGCCTCGCGGCCGTTGCAGGCTTCGCCCGCCAATACCATGTCGGCCTGGCTGGCGATCGTGTCCACCAGGCCCGCCCGCAGCAGGGGGTGGTCGTCCACCACCATGACGCGGACCGGTCGCGCTTCCGCTATTGCTTCCATTGCTTCCCTCGCAAGTATATTAATTCCGGAACAGGATCCGGTTCAGCCACTGCGGGGAGGCGCGGGTTGCGCCCTGGCCGTAAGCCAGATTGCCGTCCAGTGTCAGGACGACCTCCGTGCCCATGTCCTTCCCGCTCCAGATATCGAGCTGGCCGCCGATGCAGGCCGCGCGTTCGCGCATGCCGGTCAGGCCCCAGTGGCCGCGCCGACCGCCGATACCGAGAGTTAGTTCATCGATGCCGCGCCCATTATCGCGCACATGCAATTTAAATGCATGGCGTTCGTAACTGAGCTGCAGCTCCACCATGGTGGCCGCGCCGTGGCTGAAGGCGTTGGACAGGGCTTCCCGCGCGATGCAGTAGATGTCGTCGCACACCAGCGGGTGCAGCGGCCGCGGCGTGCCTTCGAGCGTGAACTTGTACTTCAAGCCGTATTCGGCGGCCATGGCCTGCACGGTGGTGCGCAGGGTGACGGCCAGGTCGATGCCCAGTTCCATGCCGGCGCGCAAGTCCATCACCTGGTCGCGTCCGGCCGCCACCATCTGGTCGGCTTCGTCCAGGATGGATTCGATGGCGGCCCGTACCGGGTCGTCGGCCGGCAAGGGATTGATCACGTTCTGCAAGCGCAGCGTCAGGCTCTGCACGCCTTGCAGCAAGGTGTCGTGCAGGGCGCGCGCGATGCGTTCGCGCTCCATCTGGCGCACGCGGACTTGGGCGTGGCTGCGCTGCCGCGCGCGCCAGGCGCGCCAGCAGACGGCCCCGGCCAGCGCGCAGGCAGCCAGGGCCAGCAGCGGCCAGGGGGAAAATACGTCGAACAGCATCGATCCATTGTCCTCTGCAATCGTGGCGGGCGCTTCCCCAAATCGAGGGAGGCCCGTTCAAATGTGCCATACCTTTCCGGCACACCTGCTATAGTGTCTTATCGACAACCTTTGTGCGGATCCAGCTATGCTCCAGCCACAAAATAACAGGACCGACGCATTCATTTCTACAGGTATTCCGGGCCTCGACGCCATCCTGGCCGGGGGCCTGACCAAGGACCGGCTCTACCTGCTCGAAGGCGATCCGGGCACCGGCAAGACCACCATGGCCTTGCAATTCCTGGTGGAAGGCGCCCGGCGCGGCGAGCCCGTCCTGTACATCACCCTGGCGGAAAACGATGTCGAATTACGCGCGGTGGCGCAATCGCACGGCTTTTCGGTGGACGGCATCACCGTGCACGAAATCGTTCCGGCCGAGAGTGTACTCGACCCGGACGAGCAGTACACCGTGTTCCACCCCTCCGAAGTGGAGCTGGGGGAGACCAACCGGCTCATCCTGTCGCAAATCGATGAACTGAACCCGACGCGCGTGGTGATTGATTCGCTGTCGGAATTGCAGTTGCTGGCAGGCAGCCCCTTGCGTTACCGGCGCCACGTGCTCGCGCTCAAGCAGTTTTTTGCCAAACGCGCCTGCACCGCGCTGTTCCTGGACGATAAGACCGCCGTGGGCGGCGACCAGCAGGTGCGCAGCATTGCCCACGGCGTCATTTCTCTGCAGCAGATCGAGTCCGCCTACGGGGCCGAACGCCGCGTCCTGCGCGTGCTGAAATACCGCGGCATCGATTACCGGCGCGGGCCGCACGACTACGTGATCGCCACCGGCGGCATCGTGGCCTATCCGCGCATCGTGGCGGCGGAATCGCGGGAAATCGTGATCCGCAAGCAGGTCAGCAGCGGCCTCGGCGAATTCGATACCCTGCTGGGCGGCGGCATCGAAGAAGGTTCGAGCACCCTGATTTCCGGGCCGCCCGGCACCGGCAAGTCCAGCCTGGCCGCGCAATTCGTCCATGCCGCGACCCGGCGCGGGTCGAAGGCGGCCATGTTCGTTTTCGAGGAGGCGCTGAACACCTTGCTGAACCGGGCGGACGGCATCGGCATGGATTTGCGCGGACCCATCGCCCAGGGCTTGCTGACGGTCAGCCAGATCGACCCGGCCGAGCTGTCGCCGGGCCAATTTTCGCATGCCGTGTGCCGGGCTGCCGACCAGGGCGCCCGCGTGATCGTGATCGACAGCCTGAACGGCTACCTGAACGCGATGCCGGAAGCGCGCTTTCTCACCACCCATCTGCGCGAGGTGCTGACCTACCTGGGCCAGCGCGGCGTGGTGACCATCCTGGTCGGCGTGCAGCAGGGGGTGATCGGGACCATGGGCGGCACGGTCGATGTCAGCTACCTGGCCGACAACGTGCTGCTGCTGCGCTATTACGAAGCCAGCGGCGCGGTGCACAAGGCCCTGTCGGTATTCAAGAAGCGCGGCAGCCAGCATGAGACCACGTTGCGCTCTTTCGACATTACCAGCCGGGGCATCCAGGTGGGCGCGGTACTGAAGGACTTCCGGGGTATCCTGACCGGCGTGCCAGTCCGTACTGGCAGCGAGAAGGATGAGAACAGGCATGAATGAGAGCGAAGAGCGCATCGTCATCTTTGCCCCCGTCGGCAAGGACTGCCGCCTGATCCGGCAAGTGCTGGAGCGGGCCGGGCTGGCCTGCCATGCCGCCGCCGCGCTGGGACAGGTGGTGCAGGCGCTGGAGCAGGGCGCGGCAGCCCTGCTCGTGGTCGAGGAAGCCTTCAGCCCGGAATTCCTGCGCGAACTGACCGGCTTCCTGGCGGCGCAGCCGGCCTGGTCGGATTTGCCGGTGCTGGTCCTGAGCCGCCAGGGTCTCGACTCCACCGGCAGCCGGAAGATCTTCGAACAGGTGGGCAACGTGACGCTGCTGGAACGGCCCGTGCGGCGCGCCACCCTGGTCAGCGCGGCGCTGGCGGCGCGGCGGGCGCGCCGGCGCCAGTACGAGATGCGCGAAGTCGACCGCCGCAAGGATGAATTCCTGGCGATCCTGGGCCATGAGCTGCGCAACCCGCTGGCGCCGATCCGCACCGCGATGGACGTGCTGAACACCATGCCCGACACCAGCGGCAAGGTGCGCGACATCACCCAGGTGGTGGAACGCCAGGTGCGCCACCTGACCCGCCTCGTGGACGACCTGCTCGACGTGGCCCGCATCACCAACGACAAGGTGGCGCTCAAATGCGAATGGGTGACCGTCGAGACGGTGCTGCAGCATGCGGTGGAAATCTGCCGTCCCCAGCTCGAGGCGGGCGGCCACGTGCTGGACCTGCAGCAGCCGCCCGGCAGCGTGCTGCTGTCCGGCGACCGGGCGCGCCTGGTCCAGAGCCTGGCCAATGTGCTGGGCAACGCCATCAAGTTTTCGCCGCCCGGCTCCACCATCCACCTGCGCGCCGCGGTGGAAGGGCCGGACATCGTGTTTGCCGTGCGCGACTACGGCATTGGACTGGAACCGGAAGCGCGCGCCCGCATCTTCGACCTGTTCGTGCAGGGGCAGGCCGGCCGCGCGGACCGCCACGGCGGCCTGGGGATCGGCCTCAGCCTGGCGCAGCGCTTCACGCGCATGCATGGCGGCAGCGTGGAGGTGGCCAGCGAGGGGAGCGGCAAGGGTTGCGAATTCGTGCTGCGCATGCCCATCGTGGTCGCCGAGCGGCGCAGCCGCGATCGCAACGCGCGCAAAGGCGCGCCCCGGCATGGCGACGAAGCCTTGCGCGTCATGGTGGTGGACGACAACGTCGACGGCGCCGACATGCTGCAGGTCATGCTGGAGATGGATGGCTGCACGGTCGGCATGGCCAACGATGGCGGCAGCGCGGTCGCCCTGGCGCAGCAATTCCACCCGCACGCCATCCTGATGGACATCGGCCTGCCCGATATGCAGGGCTATGAAGCGGCGCGCCTGATCCGGGAGCAGGCGGGGCACGAAGACATCGTGTTCATCGCCATGACGGGCTGGGGGCACGACGAGGCGCGCAGCCGGGCCAGCAGCGCCGGCATGCAGCACTACCTGGTCAAGCCGGTCGACCTCAACGTGCTGCGCCAGCACCTGGCCGCCATCCGGGAACGCTGATCCGCAATACCCTGCGCTGGCCGTTGCCGGGCTGGTCGCCGGCGGATTTTCGTGATAGCGTTATCAAATTATGCAAACAACATCTTCCCGGCTTGGGCTGGTCGATGGCCTGCGCGGCTTCGCGCTGGTGTCGATCATGCTGCTCCATAACATCGAGCACTTCGACCTCGGATTCGTGCCGCCCGGCGCACCGGCCTGGCTGGCCGCGCTGGATGGCTGGGTGGTGGAGAGTGCCTTCTTCCTGTTCGGCGGCAAGTCCTACGCCATCTTCGCCATGCTGTTCGGCGTGACGTTCTGGCTGCAGTTCGAACGGCGCGCGGCGCAGGGGCAGGATTTCCGTCCGCGCTTCGCCTGGCGCATGCTGTTGCTGCTGGCCTTCGGCCTGGTGAACTCCCTGTTCTACCAGGGCGATATCCTGGCGATGTATGCGGTGCTGGGGCTGGCCCTGCTGCCGGTGGCGCGCCTGCCGGACCGCGCCGTGCTGGCGGTGGCCGGCCTGCTGCTGTTGCAGCCGCATATGCTGTGGGACATCGCGGCTGCCCTGCCGGATCCGCTGCGCGTGCTGCCCGATCCGGCATCCTGGGCGTATTTCGGCCGCGCCAATGGCTACCTCGCCACCGGCTCGCTGGCCGACGTCATGACGGCCAACTTCAGCAACGGCAAGCCGGGCGTGTTGCTGTGGAGCTGGGAGAATGGCCGCCTGTTCCAGATCCCCGCGCTGTTCATGCTGGGCATGCTGGCAGCGCGCCGCCAGCTGTTCGCGGCGACGCCGGCCAACCGGCGCTTCTGGCTGCGCGTGCTGGCCGCGGCCGGCACGGCTTTCGTGCTGCTGTATGCGGCCAAGGCCGGTGCGGCCGGGCAGGGCGGCAATACGGCGCTGTGGCGCCCCGTGGTGACGCTGCTGGCTTCGTGGTCGAACCTGGCGCTGATGCTGGTGCTGGTTGCCGTGGCCACGCAGTTCGGCGCGCGCCTGCTGGCGCTATTCACGCCGCTCGGCCGCATGAGCCTGACCAGCTACCTGGTGCAGTCGGTGGTGGGCACCGCGCTCTATTACGGCTGGGGACTGGGCCTGTACCAGGTCACGGGCGCCAGCGCCTGCCTGCTGGCCGGCATCGTCCTTGCCGTGCTGCAGACGGCCTTCAGCGCCTGGTGGCTGCGGCGCCACGCGCAAGGTCCCCTGGAAGCGCTGTGGCACCAGCTCACCTGGCTGGGGGCGGAGCGCCGCACTGGCGCGCCTGCCCAGGCGGCGGCGCCTGCCGCAGCGGAAGGAAGCAATCCATGAAGGCCGTGCTGGCAACGATGCTGGCGCTGGCCGGCGCATGCGCCCAGGCGGCGCAGTTCAATGTGCTGGTCTTTTCGAAGACCGGCGGCTGGCACCACGATTCCATCCCGGCCGGGGTGGCGGCCATCCAGGAGCTGGGCAGGCAGCACGATTTCAATGTGTTCTGGACGGAAGACCCGAAACGCGTGTTCAACGACCAGGAGCTGGCCAAATTCCAGGCCGTGGTGTTCCTGCTGACCACCGGCGACATCCTCGACGCGCCGCAGAAGGCTGCCTTCGAGCGCTATATCCGCGCTGGCGGCGGCTACGTCGGCGTGCACAGCGCCTCCGACACGGAATACGGCTGGCCGTGGTACACCCGCCTGGTGGGCCATATGTTCGACAACCACCCGGCAATCCAGACCGCCGTGCTCAAGGTGGAGGACCGCAATTTCCCTGGCATGGAACGCTTCGCGCCGCGCAACCTGGTGACGGAAGAGTGGTACGCCTTCAAGCCTGCCACCGGCAAGCTGCACTACCTGCTGACGGTCGATGAAGCCAGCTACCAGCCCGGCCCGAAAGGCATGGGCGCCTTCCATCCGGTCAGCTGGTACCAGCATTTCGACAATGGGCGTTCGTTCTACACCGCGCTTGGCCACCTGCCGGCCAGCTACAGCGACCCGCTGCTGCGCCACCATCTTTATGGCGGCATTTATTGGGCGGCGACGGGCATCGGCTTCAAGGCTGATTAGCCGCGGTCGGATATACTTGTCGTTTTGAAAACCGGAGAAGCAGTTTGCGCATTTCCCGCCTGGCCGCCGCATGGGCCTCGTCCTGGGGCCTGGCCTGGGTCCTGACCGGGGCCGCCACCTGCCAGGCCGCCGCCGCACCGGTGCTGGACCTGGGCACCTACCAGTACCGCAGTTGGGCGATCGAGCATGGCTTGCCGCACATGGCGGTGCACGGCATCCGGCGCGATGCCTCCGGCGCCTTGTGGGTGGGCACGGAGCAGGGACTGGTGCGCAGCTACGGCAGCGATTTCGAAGTCTTCCGCAGCAGCGACACGCCGGCACTGGGCGCCAACTGGATACGCGCGCTGGAGCTCTCCGGCTCCCGACTCTACATCGCCACGCAGCAGAACCTCGCCTGGTGGGATGGCCAGGCCTTCACCGCCATTCCCGGCAGCGCGCAGCTGGGTACCTTCCGCAGCATGGCGGCCGGCCCTGACGGCACCTTGTGGATCCTGGCGGACCGCCTGAGTGCATGGGACGGCAAGCAGCTGCGCACCTATGCCGACATGCCCGGCGTGTTCACGGCACTCGGCCTGTCCGGCACCACGCCGACGCTGGCCGACAACGACGGGCGCCTGTGGGCCTTGCGCGCCGGCCGGCTGGCCGCGCTGCCGCTGCGCATGCCGGCCGGGGACACCAAGGTCAAGCACCTGCTGTGGCGTGATGGCCAGTGGTGGCTGGGCACGACGCGCGGTCTGTTCCGCTGGCGCCCCGCTGCCGGCGATCATCCGCAGCAGGTAGGCGAATACAGCGAGCCGGTGGACCAGCTGAGCCAGGACCAGGCAGGCAATGTGTGGGTGCTGGCCGGCAGCGCGGTGCGCGTGTACGACGGCGACCGCGAAGTGGCGGCGCTGGCGCCCGGCGCACTGGTCGCGCAAGGAACGCCGCGCGCGCTGCTGGCGGAAAGCCTGGACGCCTTCTGGGTGGGCAGCATGACGGTCGGCTTGCGCCATTACTGGAATGCGCCGACGCGCGCGCTGCAACAGGAGGTGCGCGGCAAGCCGCTGCAGACGTGGTCGTATGTCCCGAGCCGCCACGGCCTGCTGGTCGGCACCGACCAGGGCATCTGGCGCAGCGACGGCGAGCGCATGGCGCCTTTCTACACCGGGCCGGAACTGCGTAACGAACTGGCGTATTCCATGCTGGAGGACCGCGACGGCCGGCTGTGGATCGGCACCCGCCATGGCCTGCTGCACCTCGAGAGCGGCCGCCTGCGCGGCGTTCCCCAGCTCGACGGCATGCAGGTCAATTCGATGATCCAGCGCGCCGACGGGCGGCTGCTGGCCGGCACCACGCAAGGCTTGTATGCGCTCGACCCGGCCAGCCGCCAGGCCGAACGCCTGTTCCGCGAGCAGTTGCCAGGCACCGTGAGCGTGTTCCAGGAAGCCGCCGACGGCAGCTTGTGGATCGGCGCCGCCAACGGCCTGTGGCGCCTGCAGGGCGGCTTGCTGTCGCCCCACGCCCGGGCGGAAGTCGGCCAGGTGCTGGTGACGGCGCTGGCCCCCTGGGGCAAGGATGGCCTGCTGGTCGGCACCTATCAGCACGGCGTGCATGCCATCGGCCCCGGCGGCCACCGGCGCTGGCTGCAGCGCGATGGCATGCCGTCCGACGGCGTCGCCTCGCTCAACTTCCACGAGGGCTGGTACTGGGCCAGCTATTTCGACGGTGTGTTCCGCTTCCAGTTGCCGCAGGATGGCGCCGTCCCCGTGGTGCAGCTGCTGCACGTCGACCCGGGCAATGCGCCGGGCCGCAACCGCATCCGCTGCTGCAATGGCCTGGGCCGCGACAAGGGCTACCTCGCCGCGCCTTACCAGTGGTCGGCCAGCCTGGCAGGCGCCGTGCGCACGCGGCTCGACGTGCCGCCGCCAGCATTGCCAAACGTGGTGCTGCGCAAGGTGCTGCGGGACGCGGACGCGCGCGAACTCGAAGTGGGCTTCGAAGGCGTGGAGTTCCGCATGCCCGAGCAGCTGCAGTACCGCTACCGCCTGGCGCCGTTCCAGAAGGAGTGGAAGCAGACGGGCAAGCGCCGCACGGCGTATTTCACCAACCTGCCGTCGGGCGACCTGCACTTCGAGGCGCAGGCCAGCTGGGACGGCCAGCATTGGGGGCCGGCAGCGGCCACCACGGTGCGCTTCGAACCGGCGTGGAACGAGCGCTGGCCGGTGCGGGCCGGCTTCGTGCTGCTGGCGGGAATGGGCGTGTACGGCATGATGCAGTGGCGCTTGCGGCGCGTCAGGGTGCGCAGCGAATTGCTGCAGCGTGAAGTGGATCGCCAGACCGTGGCCCTGCGCACCGCCAACGCGGAACTGGAAACCCTGAACCGCTCCCTGGCCGAGGCCAGCCTGACCGATGCCCTGACCGGCCTGCACAACCGCCGCTTCGTGCAGCAGGAATTGCCCAACCTGCTGGCACACGTACGCCGCCGCCGCGCAGTGGAAGGCGCCGGCGATGTGCTGGGTGTGCTGCTGGTCGACCTCGACCACTTCAAGCAGATCAACGACTGGTTCGGCCATGCCACCGGCGACGCGGTCCTGCAAGGCACGGCGCAGGCGCTGCGCAGCGTGGTGCGCGGCGAAGACCATGCGGCACGCTGGGGCGGCGAGGAATTCCTGCTGCTGGTGCAGGCAACCGGCGTGGAAGAAGTCTGGGCGCTGGCGCAGCGTGTGCACACGGCGCTGGCGCAGCATGCGGGGCAGACGGCAGCGGGCCCGGTCACCGCATCGATCGGCATCGCGGCCATCGGCGACGCGGCCGACCACAGCGCGTTCGACCATGCATTGAAGCTGGCGGACTACGCGCTGTACATCGTGAAGGCCGAGGGCCGCAATGGCAGTGCTCTGGCGGAGCTGGAGCCGGGCCTGGCCTGGCCGGACAGCGCCGGCGCGGACCTGGTCAAGCAGTGGCACGCGCAGGGCCGCCTGCGCATCGTGCGGCCCTGATCAGGCAGCCCTGGCCTTGGCCGCCGCGGCATTGGCACGCAGCGTCGTCACGTTGTCGTAGCCGATGCCCCAGTTGTCGGTCTCCACTTCGTCGATGATGACGAAGGTGGTGGCCGGGTTCTTGTTCAGCACCCGCTGCAGCAGTTCGGTGGCGCCCTTGATCAGTTCCAGCTTCTGTTCGGCGGTCACGCCTTCCCTGGTCACGCGGATATTTACGTACGGCATAGTGGTTCTCCTTGGGTTGAAAATGGTTGGGCCACGCAGCGCCAGGCCAGGCACGCGGCCAGCAACAGCAGGGCAGTGGAAATGGCGAGGGCAATGGCGATATCGTGCATGGCGCCGAAGATGGCCACGCCCATGGCGCCGCCCACCTGGCGCGCCGTATTCAGCACGGCCGACGCAGTGCCGGCCTGGCTGCGGTCGACGGCGGACAGGATGGACGTGGTCATGGCCGGCACGGCCAGTCCCATGCCGGCCGGGATCAGGGCCAGCCCGGGCAGCATCTGCAGGAAGCTGGCGTCGCCGCCGATGCCGAACATCCCCAGCAGCGCGTAGCCTGCCGCGCCAATCAGCCCGCCGGCAATCATCGGCATGCGCGAGCCCACGCGGGCCTGCATCCGGCCGCTGGCGAGATTGGAAAAAATGAAGGTGCCCGTCAGCGGCAGGAACACCAGGCCCGCGTGCAGCACCGAGAAGCCGCGCACCTTCTGCAGGTGGAAGCTGAGCACGAAGATCACGCCGTAGTAGGCGAAGTTGACCAGTACCCCGAACAGCACGGCGCCGGAAAAGCCGGCATCGCGGAACAGGCCGAGCGGCAGCATGGGCGCGGCACTGCGCCGCTGGCTGCGGAGGAACAGGGCGCCCGCGGCCAGTGCCAGCACGAAGGCCCCTTGCAGCACCGCGCTGCCGGCGCCGAGTGCATTGAATTCAATGACTGCGCCGATAAAGCAGGTCAGGGCAACGATGGCCAGCAATTGCCCGGTGAGGTCGACAGCGCGTGCGCCAGGCTTGCCGCGCAAGGCAGGCACCACGCGCAGCGTCAGCGCGAAGCCGACCAGGCAGACCGGGACATTCACCCAGAAGATGCTGCGCCAGCCTGCCAGGCTGACCAGCAAGCCGCCCAGCACCGGTCCGGCCGCGATCGACACGCCGCCGGCGGCGGTCCACCAGGCGATGGCTTTCGCCAGCCGGGCGCGGTCACCGGCATAGGCCGCGTTCAGGATGGCCAGCGAGCTGGGGACCAGCAGGGCCGCGCCCACGCCCTGCGCGGCGCGCGCCAGGTTGAGTGCCAGCACGCCGGGCGCTGTCGCACAAGCCAGCGAGGCCAGGGTGAACAGCGCGAAGCCGGACAGGAACACGCGGCGCGCGCCGAAACGGTCGCCCAGCACGCCGGCCGACAGCAGGAAGACGGCAAACCCCAGGGTGTAAGCGTCGACCACCCATTGCAGGGCGCTGACGCTGGCGTCCAGCTCCTGGCCAATGCCCGGCAGCGCCACGTTGACGATGGTGACGTCCAGCTGGACGATGATGAACGCGAAACTGGCCGCGAGCAGGATGGCGGGCGATGGCTTGTGCATGGTGTGGCTCCCGAATGCTTAGCCTGAACTATAGAATCCTTCACGCATCAATAAAAATGAATAATAATGAAGGAAGCCATCACGAACAGAGAACGGTATGGAACTCTCCTCCCTGCGCATTTTCAAGACGGTTGCCGAAGAGGGCAGCGTGACCCAGGCCGCAGCCCGCCTGCACCGCGTACAGTCGAATGTCTCGGCGCGCCTGAACCAGCTGGAAGAATCGCTGGGCGTGACCCTGTTCCACCGCTCCGGGCGGCGCATGCTGATCACGGCCGAGGGCACGCGCCTGCTGGAATATGCCGACCGCCTGCTGCGGCTGGCGGACGAGGCGCAGCAGTCCGTGCGCGGCGGGCAGGAGCCGTCGGGGCAGCTGCGCATCGGCTCGATCGAGACCACGGCCGCGGCGCGGCTGCCGCGCGTGCTGGGCGCCTTCCACCGCAAATACCCGCAAGTGGAACTGCAGCTCGACACCGGCCCGACCGATTATCTGCTGCACGCGGTGGCCAACCACAAGGTCGACGTGGCCCTGGTCTCGGCGCCCATCGAGCGCCCGGAACTGGAGCAGGTGCCGGTGTTTGTGGAAGAGCTGGTACTGCTGACGGATGCCCTGCACGGCCCCGTCACCAGCCCGGCCGACGTCGCGCGCCGCACGCTGCTGGGCTTCCGCAGCGGCTGTTCCTACCGGCGCCGCCTGGAGTGGTGGTTTGCCGATGCCGGCATCGCCCCCACCCGCATTGCCGAATTCGGCACGTTCGAAGCCATCATCGGCTGCGTGGCGGCCGGCATGGGGGTGGCCATGATGCCGCGCGAAGTGCTGAAGCAGCGCGGCCTGGGCCGCACGGTGCAGTGCCACACCCTGCCGCCCGACGTAGCGGAAGTCGAAACCCTGCTGGTCTGGCGCCGAGACATCCCCCAGCACGCCGCCCGCGACGCCTTCATCGCCAGCTTCCAATAAAAAAGTCGGGGTCAGCTCTGGCAATCGGACATTTGCG
>CBHWEO010000005.1:0-57601 GCA_966112955.1 uncultured Duganella sp.
GTGCAGGGCGTGGGCGGCACCCGCAACTGCGACTGGTTCTTCACCACCGACGGCATCCTGCTCGATACGGCCGGCCGTTACGCCGTCAACGACGAAGACCGCGCCGAGTGGTTCGGCTTCCTCGGCCTGCTCAAGAAGTACCGCAAGAAGGCGCCGATCAACGGCATCATCATTGCCGTCAGCATCGCGGAACTGACCGGCAAGCGCCCTGAATTCGCCATCGAACTGGCGAAGAGCCTGCGCCAGCGCGTGCAGGAGCTGACCGAGAAACTGGAAGTCCACGCGCCGGTCTACATCGTGTTCACCAAGGCCGACCTGATCAACGGGTTCACCGATTTCTTCCACGATTGCGAGATCGGGGAGCGCGACCGCGTGTGGGGCGCCACCCTGCCTTACCGCAAGAACTATCCGAACGAGGAATTGCTGCAGCAGTTCGACGCCCGTTTCGAGGAACTGTACGAGGGACTGAAGGAAATGAGCATGGCCAACATGGCCCTGCAATGGCGCGAACGCCTGCCTTCCGGCGTGTTCACTTTCCCGCTCGAGTTCAATGCGGTCAAGGCGCCGCTGCGCACTTTCATCGCCACGCTGTTTGAAGAGAACCCGTTCCAGTTCAAGCCTGTCTTCCGCGGCTTCTACTTCACCAGCGCGCTGCAGGAAGGCGAAGGCGTCTCCGCCACCTCGCACCGCGTGGCGCAGCGCTTCGACCTGAGCCTAAAGCGCGAAGAACACCACGACAGCGAGCAGCAGCACGGCTACTTCCTCCTGAAACTGTTCCGCAACGTGATCTTTGCGGACAAGAACCTGGTCGCGCAATATGCCAGCCCGGCCAAGATCCGCATGCGCTACGCGGCGTTCTTCGGCGCCGTCCTGCTGAGCGGGCTGTTGCTCGGCGGCTGGAGCTGGTCTTACATGGGCAACCGCCAGCTGGTGGCCAACGTCCAGGCGGACCTGGACAAGGTGGTCAAGCTGCAGAAGCAGCGCCCGGAACTGGCGGCGCGGCTGGAAGCGTTGGAGATCCTGCAGGACCGCATCGAGCAGCTGGCCCGCTTCCGCGACGACCGCCCCTGGTCGGTCAGCCTTGGCTTGTACCAGGGCGACCTGCTGGAGCGCAAACTGCGCGAGGAATATTTTGCCGGCGTGCGCGAAGTCATGCTGAAGCCGGTCGGCCAGTCGCTGGAGACCTTCCTCGCCGAAGTCAATACCAATGCGGACAAGCTGCAGCCCCTGGTCCGCACGGCGGCCACCGCTCCCGCACCTGCGGCAGGCGCGGCCCCTGCCCCGGCGCTGGCGCCGCAGCAGTACAAGGACGCGTCGCCGGAAAATGTCGAAGACGCCTATAACGCCCTCAAGACCTACCTGATGCTGGGCGATAAGTCGCGCGCGGAAGCCAGCCACCTGAACGACCAGCTGACCCGCTTCTGGCGCGTGTGGCTGGAAGCGAATCGCGGCAGCATGCCGCGCGAGCAGATGATCCGCAGCGCCGAGCGCCTGATCGCCTTCTACCTGGCCGAGGTCAACGATCCCTCCTGGCCGCAGCTGGAAAACCGCCTGGCACTGGTGGACCAGTCGCGCAACACCCTGCGCGGCGTGGTGCGCGGCATGCCTGCGCGCGAGCGCGTGTATGCCGACGTCAAGGCGCGCGCCGCAACCCGCTATCCAGCCATGACGGTCGCCCGCATCGTCGGTGAGCAGGACCGCGAGCTGGTGCTGGGCAGCTATTCGATTTCCGGCGCCTTCACCCGAGCCGCCTGGGAAGGCTATGTGCGCGACGCCTTCAAGGAAGCCGCCAACCGCGAACTGCAAAGCGCCGACTGGGTGCTGAAGACCGCCAGCCGCGACGACCTGACGCTGGAGGGCAGCCCGGAACAGATCCAGAAGGCCCTGGTGGAAGCGTACAAGAACGACTATGCCAGGGAGTGGCAGAAGTTCCTGCAGGGCGTTGCGATCAAGGACTTGAACGGCTTCGAAGCCGCGGCTGCCGCCATGAACCGCCTCGGCGACCCGCAGGCGTCGCCCATCTCGAAGCTGGTCAACACCGTGTACCAGGAAACGTCGTGGGACAATCCTTCCCTGCTGGATGCGGGCCTGCAGCGCGCCCAGCGCAGCGTTGGCGAGTGGTTCCGCGAAACCATCCTGCGGCAGAAACCGTCCCAGGTGAATATCGCGCTGCCGGCCAACGCGCCGGCCGGCACGCCGCTGCCGCTGGGCCCCGTCGGCCGCGAGTTCGCCGGTGTGGCGCAACTGGTCGTGGCCAAGGACAAGGACGCGTCGCTGATGCGCGGCTACATGGACAGCCTGGGCAAGCTGCGCGCGCGCTTCAACCAGATCCGCAACCAGGGCGATCCCGGCCCGGGCGCGAAACAGCTGATGCAGCAGACGCTGGACGGCAGCGGTTCGGAGCTGGCCGACGCGCTGCGCTATGTCGACGAACAAATGCTGGTCGGCATGGGCGACCAGCAGAAGCAGGCCATCCGCCCGCTGCTGGTGCGCCCGCTGATGCAGACTTTCGCCGTGATCGTGCAGCCGACCGAAGCGGAGATCAACAAGGTGTGGGCCGCACAGGTGCTGGAACCGTTCCGCCGCGACCTGCAGACCAAATACCCCTTCTCCGCCGAATCGCGCGTGGAAGCCAGCAATGCCGAGATCGGCCAGGTATTCGGGCCGGACGGCGCGGTCGCCAAATTCTTCAACACCACGGTCGGACCGCTGGTGGTGCGGCGCGGCGACTCCCTCAGCGCCAAGACCTGGGCCAATATGGGCATTACCCTGTCGCCGGCGGTGGCCAGCGCCTTCCCGGGCTGGGTGGCCCCGCTCAGCGCCAACGGCGTGGCCAACCAGGCCAGTGGGGAAGAAGCGCAGACCCGCTTCGAGCTGCAGACGGTGGCCGTCGCCGGCGTGAGCGAATATACGATCGAGATCGATGGCCAGGCCGTGCGCTGGAAAGGCCAGCAGCAGCCCTGGGTGCCGATGGTGTGGCCGAACCCGCAGGGCACGCCCGGCTCGCGCATTACCGCCTTCACGCCGGACGGCAAGAAGGTCGTGATCCTGGAAGAGCTGGGCCATTTCGGCCTGAAGAAGATGATCGATGCCGCCCAGCGCAAGCGCCGCCCGGACGGCAGCTTTGAGCTGAACTGGACCAACAATGGCGTGACTGTAGCGGCCAACCTGCGCCTGCTGCCCGCCGCACCGCCCGCGCAAGCTGCACCGGCGGGCGCGCAGGCACAGGCCGGAGCGGGCTTCCGCAAATTGCGCCTGCCGGAAACGGTGGTCGGCGGCACTGCGCCGGGCGCGCCGTCCCCTGCTGCCGGTGCGCCGGCCATCGCCGCGGCGGGAGGTGCGCAATGAGCCGCGCCACCGCCGCCGCCATCGGCTACTTCGGCAAGATCCCCAGCCGCGCCGACTTCGTGAAGGGCGGCAGCGACCCGAAAGTGCTGCAGGTGCTGGACGACTGGCTGGCGCGTTCGATGGACATGCTGAGCACCGACGCGCGCTGGAAGCTGACCTACGATGCGGTGCAGCCGCTGCACTTCGCCCTGTTCGGGCCGCGCCGCCGCGCCGCCATCGCGGGCCATATTTCGGCCAGCAGCGACCAGTCCAGCCGCCGCTTCCCCTTCCTGATGGCGGGCAGCGTCGACGTCGACGAGCCCTCTTCCTTCGCGGCCAACAGCCCGCTGGTGCTGACGCGCCTGTGGAACCGGCTGGAGAACCTGAGCGGCGGCGTGCTGCAGGCGCAGGACGCTTCCACGCCGCTGCAGGCGCTGCAAGGCAACAGCGTGGAACTGGACTTGCGCGCCAGCGCCTACGACGCCGCCTTCGCCGACTTCCTGGAGCTGCAGACCGTCGGCGCGCTGGATGCGATGCTGTCGCAGGCCGGCTTCACCGGCAAGGTGCGGCAAGTGCTGCTGGCACTGGGCATGCTGCTGCAGCCGGTGATGGCCAGCAGTTCGAGCCGCCTCGAAAAGAGCCTGGTGCTGCCGCTGCCCACCGACCCGATGTACCGCTACCTGGTGGCGGCCTTCTGGATGCACGTGGTGACGCCTTTCCTGGCGCGCGCGGACTTCGAACTGTCCCTGTTCGTCACGCGCCTGGACGGCAAGCCAGTGCTGGTGCTGGGATTCAGCGGCGCTTCGCCGCAGACGCTGCTGGGCATCATGGACCCGCGCGTCGGCCAGGACCACCACATCAGCTTCGACGACGTCGACTGGGTCGAGGACCAGGTCAACGAAGACTATGCGATCCAGAAGGTATCGGCCTACCTCGACCAGCCCGGGCTTTCCCTGAAATCCGCGCGCGACTCGCTGCGCACTTCCTTTATCGGAAACTGATATGCGTTACCTCCCCCTCTTCCTCCTGTGCGCTGCCTGCGCGGTGCAGGCGCAAGTGCCCGGCCAGGTTGTCGCCAGCGGCACGGTGGCCGACGAGGCCAGCAAGAGCGCCGTGCTGGCGCGCCTGCGCGAGGTGTATGGCGCCGACAAGGTGCTGGACCAGATCACCATCGGCCAGGTCAGCACCCCTGCCAACTGGAGCAGCAATGTGCAGAAGCTGATCACGCCCGCGCTGAAGCAGGTCAGCCGCGGCCAGCTGAAGATCGACGGCACCAGCGTCAGCGTGCGCGGCGAAGTGGCCAACGAAGCCACCCGCCAGCGCGTGGCCAGCGACTTTGCCACCAGCCTGAATCCAACTTACACGGTAAACAATGGGCTGCGCGTGTCCGCCGCCGACCAGGGCGTCCTGGACCGCACGCTGGCCAACCGCATCGTCGAATTCGAAAGCGGCCAGGCGGTGCTCACGCCTGCCGGCAAATCGATCCTCGACGAAATGGGCGCGGCCATGTTGAAGCTGAAGGGCCAGAAGTTTGAAGTGATCGGCCACACCGACAACGTCGGCCTGCGCGCCAGCAACCAGAACCTCTCGCAGGCGCGCGCCGAAGCCGTGCGCAATTACCTGGCCGGCAAAGGCGTCCCGGCCGATAACCTGGTCGCTTCAGGCCAGGGCCCGGACCGGCCGATCGCCAGCAACGACACGGCCGAAGGCCGCGCGCGCAACCGCCGCATCGAATTCCGCATGGTGCAATAGTCAAGGAGTACCGCAATGTTCAACGCAGAATCCCTGCTGGCGCCAATCTCGCCGGCACAACCGTCGGGCGCCGACCTGTCCTTCTCCAGCGACTTCGACGCCATCGCCCAGGCGCGGCGCTTCGACGACCCGTCCCTGGAGCAGGGCGAATGGGTCACCGACCTGAAGGAAGCCGACTGGTCTTTCGTAGTGTCCCGCTGCAGCGCCCTGCTGGCGGAAAAGAGCAAGGACTTGCGCATCGCCGTCTGGCTGGCGGAAGCCGCTGCCAAGCAGCACCGCATGCAGGGCCTGGGCGAGGCATTCCGCCTGCTGGCGGGCTTGTGCCGCCAGTACTGGAACCAGGGCCTGCATCCGCAGCCGGACGGTGAAGATGTCGAGCAGCGCATCGGCAACCTGGCCTGGATCCTGGGCCGCACCCCTGCCCTGCTGCGCGAAATGCCGCTGACGGAAGGCCATGGCACGGCGTTTTCCGCGGTCGACTTCGAGATGGCGCGCAAGCAGGCCGGCCTGCCGGAGCACGCGCGCAATCCGGACTGGCCCAAGCTGGCCGACATGGAGGCTGCGCGCACGCGCAATTCGCCGCGTTTCCGCGAGCAGTTCGCCACCGACGCCCGCTACTGCATGGATGCCTTGCGCGAGCTGGAACAGGCAGCCGACGAATGCCTGGGCGACGACAGCCCGGGCTTTGCCGCCGCGCGCGAGGCGGTGCAGGCCATGATCGATGCCATGCCGTCGCATGCAGGCCTGCCGGCCACCGTCAGCACGCCGCTTGGCACCGCGCCGGCCGGCGAGCAGATCATCATCGCCCAGCCACTCGGCGCCGCTGCCGGCGCCGGACATGTCCACGGTCCGGTAACCTCGCGTGCCCAGGCGATCGCGCAGCTGCGCGAAATCGCCAGCTTCTTCCGCCGCACCGAGCCGCACAGCCCCGTCTCCTACTTTGCCGACAAGGCCGCCGATGCCGGCGAACAGGATCTGCACACCTGGCTGCGCAGCGTCGTGAAAGACGCCGGCTCGCTGCAGCATATCGAGGAGATGCTGGGCATCCCCCCGTCGAATTAAGCTACGCTGTAGCTGAAATTCCCCTGCTGGTCGGCCGCCACTTCGATGCGGCCGATCGCGCTGCCTTCCGCCATTTTCGCCAGCACCGCTTCCGCAATCTGCGGCAGCAGCGTGCCGTTCAGGATATTGTCCACGTTGCGGGCGCCGGAATCGACTTCCGTGCAGCGCGCCAGTACCGCTTCCACCAGGCTGTCGTCGTAGTGGAAAGTCGCCTTGTGGTTGGCCGCCACACGCTGCCCGATGCGGTCGAGCTTCAGGCTGATGATGCTGGCCAGGGCGTCGTCGCCCAGCGGGTAGTACGGCACCACCTTCAGGCGGCCCAGGAAGGCCGGCTTGAAGGCCTTCACCAGTTGCGGGCGGATCGCTTCTTCCAGTTGTTCCGGCGATGGCAGCTCGTCGGCGGCCTTGTTCAGGCATGCCTGCATCATGGTCGCCGAACCGACGTTCGAGGTCAGGATAATGATGGTGTTGCGGAAGTCGATCTCGCGCCCTTCCGCGTCGTCCATCACACCTTTGTCGAAGACCTGGAAGAACAGCTCCAGCACGTCGGGATGGGCCTTTTCCACTTCATCCAGCAGGACCACGCTGTAGGGGTTGCGGCGCACGGCTTCGGTCAAGACGCCGCCTTCGCCGTAGCCCACGTAGCCTGGCGGCGAACCTTTCAGCCCGGAGACACTGTGCGCTTCCTGGTATTCGCTCATATTGATGGTGACCATCTTGCGCTCGCCGCCGTACAGCGCATCCGCCAGCGCCAGCGCGGTTTCGGTCTTGCCGATGCCGGAAGGGCCGACGAACAGGAACACGCCTTTCGGTTTGTTGGGGTCGTCCAGGTTGGCGCGGGCGGTGCGTACGCGCTGCGCCACCGCTTCGATGGCGTGCGGCTGGCCGATCACGCGCTCTTCCAGGGCGGGACGCAGGCGCAGTACGGCCTGGATTTCATCCTTCACCATCTTGCCGAGCGGGATGCCGGTCCAGCCGGCGACGATCTCCGCCACCACGTTGCCGTCCACCTGCACCGGCACCATCGGCGACTCGCCCTGCAGTGCGCGCAGTTCCTTGAGCAGGGCCTGGATGTCGCGCGCCTGGCTTGCCGCGCCATCCGCGCCGCGCTCGAGCCCAGAGCGGGCTTCGCCGATCTGCACCGCGAGCGCCTTCTCCTGCTCCCAGCGTGCCTGCAGCGCCGCCAGCTCTTCGCGCGCAGCATCGCGCTGGCCGGCCAGTTCCTGCAGGCGCTCTTCATGCGCTCCGCCGGCCGCCTGTTCGCGCTCCAGCGCCCCGGCTTCCGCCGCGATCCGTTCGAGGCGCCGCTGCAGCGATTCGATCAGGGCCGGGGTGGCGCTTTGTCCCAGCGCGACCTTGGCGCAGGCGGTATCCAGCACGCTGATCGCCTTGTCCGGCAGCTGGCGCCCCATGATGTAGCGGTGCGACAGGCGCACCGCCTCCGTGATCGCCTCGTCGAATACCCGCACGCCAAAATGCTTTTCCATCAGCGGCGCCATGCCGCGCAACATGGCGCAAGCCAGCTCCTCGCTCGGCTCCTCGACCTTGATCACCTGGAAGCGCCGCGCCAGGGCGGCGTCCTTCTCGAAGTACTTCTTGTACTCGCCCCAGGTGGTGGCCGCGATGGTGCGCAGTTCGCCGCGCGCCAGCGCCGGCTTGAGCAGGTTGGCCGCATCGTTCTGGCCGGCCTGGCCGCCGGCCCCGATCATGGTGTGCGCCTCGTCGATGAAGAGGATGATCGGCGTCGGGCTCTTGCGCACCTCGTCGATCACATTCTTGAGCCGGTTCTCGAATTCACCCTTCACGCTGGCGCCGGCCTGCAGCAGGCCCATGTCCAGCGTGTGGATCGCCACGCCCTTCAGCACGTCCGGCACGTCGCCTTGCGCGATGCGCAGCGCAAGCCCTTCCACCACGGCGGTCTTGCCGACGCCCGCCTCGCCGGTCAGGATCGGGTTGTTCTGGCGGCGGCGCATCAGGATATCGATGGCCTGGCGGATTTCGGCGTCGCGGCCGATCACCGGGTCCACCTTGCCGGCGCGCGCGCGTTCGGTCAGGTTGGTGGTGAACTGGTCCAGTGCCGGCGTCTTGCCGGCCGGCTGCTGCAATTCGCCCACCGGATCGCCGCCCGGCGCATCGCTGCCGCCGGCAGCCGCGCGCGTTGCAGCCACGGCTTCGGCCTCCTCCGAGGCGGCCGCCAGCTTGTCCAGGTGGTGCTTGATGTCGTCCGCCTGGAAGCGGTGGAACAGCGGCGAACTGCGGTAAGCCAGTTGCGACAGCTCGGCGTCCGTCAGCATGGCCTGCAACAGGTGCCCGCTGCGGATGAAGACCTGCTGGCCCGCCTGCAAATCGAGCGACGCGATCAGCCAGGCATGCTCGAACAGCTTCGGCAGGCGCGCCGAAAACACGGGCGTGCGCGCATTGCCGCTGCGGAAGCGCGCGATTTCCGCCTGCAGGTCGGCCTGCAAGTGGCTGGTGTCGACGTCGAAATGGCGCGCCAGCAGCACCATGTCGCTGCGCGGATTCTCCAACAGGGCCAGCAGCAGGTGCTCCTGGTCCACCTCATACTGGCCCAGCCCCACGCAAATGCTGGCCGCACGGGTGGCCGCGTTGCGGCAGGTATCGTTCAGCTTCCCGATCAGGGTCTTCAGGTTGATGCTCATCGAGCGGTCCTCATATCGTCAATCCATGGATAAAATAGCGGACGTCGGCGCGGTCGCCGCTTGCGCCCTCGTCCTGCATGAAACTGTCCCATCCCAGCCGCGCGCCCGCTCCCAGCGCGGCGCCAGCCACGTCTTCGGCACGCAGTACCAGGCAGATCTCGTATTCCAGCGTGACGCCAGTAAACATCGACAGCAGCTTTTCCAGCGCCAGCGCGGCGCTGCCGCCGGGCAGGAAGGCGCCGAAGTCGGCGCGTCCCAGCGGCCCGATCGTCAGGCGCATGCGCAAGTCGCGCTGCCAGACACGGGCGCCCACCATGGCCGTAGCGCCAAGCTGCGCCTGCGCGCCGCCCAGCATGGTTTGCTGCTGCGCCGGCACCTCGCACCAGCAGCCGACAAACTGCGTCGCCTTCACCGCAACGCGGAAGTATTCGCCCAGCACGCGCGCCATGGTCGATGCCGAAGCGGGCCGCTGGCGCAGCGCGGCGGCGAAATACGCCAGCGATTCGTCGCGCACGGCACCGGCAGCTCCAGCGCCGCGTGCGCCCAGCCGCTGCGTCAGCGCCTTGTTGCCCAGGCCACCCAGCGCAAGCAGCAGCGGCAGGAAGCGGTCCTGCCCGTCCAGCTGGTACTTCAGCTCCAAGCGGTATTTGCGCCACGCCTCGTAAAACAGGGACAGCGAACGGGTCGAAAACACGTCAAGGAAGGCGCGCGGTCCTTCATCCTTTTCATACAGCTGGTGCGCCGCGATCGCCTCCGTGTAATGGGCCGGCAAAGCCCCGGCGCTGCCGAGGAAGCCCATGAAGTTCGGCGTCATGCGCAGGTAGCGCAGCTGCCTGCCCTGCAGCGCTTCGGCCAGCGCGGGCGCCGTGGGCAGGATTTCGCGCGGCTCCGGGCGCAGCGAGTCCAGCTGGCTGGCCGGGAAGCGCAGCGACAGCGGGTTCTGGAAGCGCATGAAGTTCGCCACCGCCCCGTCCTGCGCTACGCCGTGGCGGCGCAGCCACAGCTCCACCATCCGCACCGCCTGGAAGAACTGGAAGCGGAACGGTTCGGCGAACAGGCGCTCGATTACAGCAGGCTCAAATCGCCGCTTCGCGGTGTGCATCGCAGCAGCTCCTCCCCTGTCCTTGCGGCCACCATGACCAGTTGCGTGAAGCTGTTGGCATGCACGTACAGGCCGAGGAAGCGCTCCACCACCTGCGCGAACGCGTGGATGCCGCTGCCGACGAAGGCTTCCTCATCGATCGCCAGGCGCACCTCCATGCCGCGCACCACGCAGGCAAACGGGTTCCCGGCCAGCCAGGCGTTGGCCGGCTTGTACGAGATCGACTCCAGCCCGCGGATCTGGCGCTGGGTGGCGGCGGAGCGCGGCAAGTCGTACAGCGCCAGCATTTCCTGGAACGCTTCCAGCCCGCCGCCCGACAGCGACAAGTGGTTCAGCGACAGGTGCGACACCAGGCGCCAGTGCGCGCCGTGTCCGCGTTCGAAGCGCTGCGATGCGGTGGGCTTGCGCAGGAAGCTGATGCTGCGCACGGTGGAGCCGCCCTCCAGGAACAGGTCGCCGCCACGCATCCCGTAGGACAGCGAGGCCGGCAGGTCGCGGTTGGTGCAGGTCAGCTGCAGGCTCAGGGTGTCGGTTTCCACCGCCGCCGGGTCGAAGTCGATATCGACGATGGTGATTTCGGTCTCGTAGCCGGGACTTTTGCGCGCCATCTGTTCGTCGCGCCGCATCACCCAGTAGTGGCCATGCTTTTCCGGCGTCTCTCCATGGCGCAGCGAATAGAAGGGCCGGAACTCCACGATGGATTCGCCCTGCGGCGTCTGGCGCACCATGCGCACGGCATCGATGCCATACACCTCGTAGGCATAGGCGCGGCGCGCATCGGCCAGCACCGGGTAGCTGGCGGCAGTGTGGGTGATGCGGATCGGCTCACCGCGCTGGCGGAACAGGTTGACCACCGGCGTGCAGCCGAGCAGCAGGTTGTTGGTCGACAGCGTGGACAGCATGCGCGCCGCATGCGAATCGGGCCGCAGCCCGGTCATCGCGATATGCAGCGTGAGCCGCTTGCAGCCGGACGGCGCGAAGGCGCACAGCGCCGCCAGGTCGATATCGAAGAAATTGAACTTCTCGGGGAAGCAGAAATACTCGGTCAACAGCCGGTAGGCCTGGTGCGAGCGTGCCGAGAAGTCGATCAGCGCATCCTCGTCCGCGAAGCCGGCCGCCGCGACAGGAATGCGTTCCAGCGGCAGCCAGCGGCCATTGCCGTCGCACTCGACCCATGCCTTGGCGCTGCGCATGAACAGCGCATCGCGCAGGGCGGCGCAGAACGATGGCTCGCCGTCGATGAAGACGCGCAGGCTGCCGACGCCCGTGGCCGGCAGGCCGGCCTGCTCGGACAAGGACTCGATCGTGACCGCCAGCCCGGCGCCGGCGCCCGGCGGCAGCTGCACCGCTTCCGGCGCCGCCAGCGCGGCCGTGAACGCGGCGTGGCTCAATGCCAGCGGTGCCACGGTGACCGGATAGGCGGTGCGGAAGGTACAGGCCACGCCGTTGACGGGCCGGGTTTTCAGTTCCGTGCCCCGCGGGATCTCGCTGGCGGCAGTCAGCTGGGCGGCAGTCGCGGCATAGTCCATGCGCACGATCGAGCAGGATGGGAAAGGCCGCAGGTAATGCGGATACAGCACCTCGAACAGTGCTTCGGTGAATTCGGGATAATCGTCGTCCAGCCGCTTCGACACGCGCGAATTCAGCAGCGCGAAAGACTGGATCATGCGTTCGATATGCGGGTCTTCGCATACCTCGCCGCCAATCAGCAGGCGGCCGGCGATCTTGGGATAACGCTCGGCGAACTCGCGCGCGTAGCGCCGCAGGAACCCCAGTTCGCGCTCGTAGTACGGCAGTAACTCTTCCAAATCAAGCTCCCGGCAGCGCGCGGCGTGCCTTGCTAATCGTGTAATGCAGGCTGGATGGCTGCAGCACCGCGTCGAAGTTGACGGGTTCCTGTGCCGCATGCAGCACCAGCAGCGCCGTGATGGCGAAATTCAGGCGGTCGATGCCGCCCTCGTGCACTTCCAGCATTGCCCGCACATTGCGCAGGCGCGGCTCGTGCCGCGCGATGGCACGCTCCAGGCCCTGGCAGATGGCGGCGCGGTCGTCCGGACTGGCCAGCGACATGCCGGCAAAGTCGTTCAACCCATAGCTGACGATGGAGCGGCCGCACTCCGGAAAGCGCTTGAGCAGGTGTTCTGGGATGACGGTACGGGTATTCAGCAGGGCTTCCAGGTCGCGCGCGACGGAGTCTTTCATCTCCTCCAGCGACATCCTGTAGACCGCCGCGCTGCCGGCGCCAGGTTCGCCAGGCTGCAGCAGCCGGTCCATCAGCCCCGGCGCGAATCCCCTCACCGTCATCTGGTCCCCGCTTAGGCTACCTTGTTGGACGACAGGTCCCAGCCGCCGGAAGTGTTACCGCCGGTGCCGCCGTTGACTTTCTGCTGGGTGTACTTCCACTTGACCTTGGAGTACTTCAGCGAGACGTCCTCGCCCAGGATGTCGCCCTGGCGTACTTCCGGCGCCACGCTGGAGATCAGCACGTTTTCCAGTTCGATCTCGAAGTACTTGACGCGGTCGCCCTGGCCGTCGGCGCGCATGAATTCCAGCTTGGCCTTCGGCAGGGTCTTGCCCGAAGAGCAGTTCTGCAGCAGCAGTGGCGACGACAGGTCGGCCAGCTTGTTGATCACGATATCGCGGTGCTCGGTGCGCTCCGCGGTATGGCCGCCGCCGGTGGATGCGGTGGCCGACTTGGGCTGCAGCACTTCCCACTGGACGGACTTGACTTCGATCCAGTCCTTGTGGGCGGTATCGGTGGACTCGCCCTTGATACCGTCGATTTGCAGGTAGACGTCGATTGCCATGGTATTCCTTTCTGTGTTGAAAAGTAAAAATTAAGACTTGGTCGATTGCGGCAACTCCGCGACCAAACGGAGTGAGACGGACAGCTCGTCGAGCTGGAAATGGGGGCGCAGGAAGGACACCGCGCGGTACACGCCGGGACGGCCCGGCACTTCCGACACCTGCACGCTTGCTTCGCGCAGCGGGAATTGCGCCTTCTGTTCCTGGCTGGCGTTATCGTCCAGCAGCACGTACTGGGTCAGCCAGCGGTTCAGGTAATCCTCGACATTGGAGGCGGCGGCAAAGCTGCCGATCTTGTCGCGCATCATGGCCTTCATGTAGTGGGCGATGCGCGACACGGCAAAGATGTACTGCAGCTGCGCCGACAGCACGGCATTGGCGTTGGCCGCGTCGGTGTTGTACTTGCGGGCCTTCTGCGCCGACTGCGCGCCGAAGAAGGCCGCGTAGTCGGTGTTCTTGCAGTGCACCAGGGAGATGAAGCCAAGGTCGCTCAGCTCCTTCTCGCGGCGGTCGGTGATGGCGATTTCGGTCGGGCACTTCAGCGCCACCTCGCCCTCGTCGGTCTTGAAGGTATGGGTCGGCAGGTCTTCCACCAGGCCGCCGCCTTCCACGCCGCGGATCGCCGCGCACCAGCCGTAGTCCTCGAAGGCGCGGGTCAGGCGGACGCCGAAGGCATAGGCCGCGTTGCACCACAGGTATTTGTGGTGGTCGGTGCCGTCCACGTCCTCGACGAAATTGAAGCCTTCCACGGTGGCGCCATCGGCCGGGTTGAACGGCAGGCGGCCCAGGAAGCGCGGCAGGGTCAGGCCGACGTAGCGCGAATCCTCCGACTCGCGGAACGACTTCCACTTGGCGTATTCCACGGTGTCGAACACTTTCGACAGGTCGCGCGGCTTGCCCAGGTCGGCGTAGGTCTCCAGGCCGAACAGCTCCGGCGAGGCGGCGCTGATGAAGGGCGCGTGCGCCGCGGCAGCCACGTGCGACATCTGCTCGATGAAGTACATGTCTTCCGGCTGGCGGGTGATCTCGTAGTCGCCGATCAGGGCGCCGAACGGCGCGCCGCCGAAGGTGCCGAATTCCTCTTCGTACACCTTGCGGAACATCGCGCTCTGGTCGAATTCCAGCGCGCCCTGGAAGTCCTTGACCAGCTCCTTCTTGGTCGCGTTCAGCATCTTGATCTTCAGGTTGGTGCCGGTGGCGCTGTTCCTGACCAGGTAATGCAGGCCGGTCCAGCTGCTTTCCAGCTTCTGGAATTCGGGCGCATGCATGATGGCCGACAGCTGCGAGGAAATCAGGCGGTCCAGCTCCGCCACGCGGGCGTCGATGGTGGCGGCCAGGTTATCCGACACCACCACGGTGCCGGCCATGACCTGCTGCGCCAGTTCGGCGATGATGTCGCGCGCACGGGCGTGTTCGGTGCTCGACTTGGCGACCTTGCTTTGCTCGACGATCTGGTCAAGCAGGGTATGTTCCGCGGTAGCCAGCGCACCGCCGGCATTCAGTTGGGCCGACATCTCACTCTCCTTTTTCGGACGGTTGGCCCAGCTCGGCCAGTTTCTCGGTGCTGCGCAGCACGTCGTTCAGCAGGTCTTCCAGCTTGTCGTTGCCGGCCAGCTTGTTGCGCAGGTCGGCCAGCTTGTTGCGCGCTTCCAGCAACTGGCGCAGCGGCTCCACCTGCTGCACGATCGACTCGGGGCGGAAGTCCGACATGGCCTTGAACTTCAGGTCGACGCCGAACTGGCCTTCGCCGCCCAGCTCATTCGGCACGCGGAACGCCGCGCGCGGCTCGACACCCTTCAGCACTTCGTCGAAGTTGTCGCGGTCGATGTTGACGAACTTGCGCTCCTTCAGGCGCTTCTGCTCGACTTCGGAATCGCCGCCGAAATCGCCGACCACCCCCATCACAAAGGGCAGCTCCTTGTTTTCGATCGCGTCGCCGATCTCCACGTCATAGGTCATCTGGACCCGTGGCGGGCGGATTTTCTGCAGGCGCTTCTGGACGCTTTCGCTCTTGGACATGGCTTCTCCTTGTTTGGACTAGTGGTTTATTTCAGCGCGCCGAACGGGTCGGCGCTGGGCGTGGATGCGGCGGCTTTGGTCGCTGCCTTGCGTGCGGCGGTTTTCACCGGCGCCTTCACGGGTTTGTCCGCCGGTGGCACCAGCACGGTTTCGCCCAGGCTTTCGCGCAGCAGCTTGGCCAAGTCCTGCGATTCGGTGCGGATATTGCCGGACAGGTTGTTCTGGCGGCTCAGGTCAGCCAGCGCGCGGGTCGACAGGCGCAGGCCGGAAATGGCGATGATGCTGTTGGCCAGCTGGTCGGACGGATCGCGCAGCTGGATTTCCTGGGCTGCCACGATCGCGTCGCCATACTGCCCTGCGTCATAACGGGCCTGGGCGATGTTCACCCAAGGCGATTTGTCGGCGGGGAAGGCCTGGGCGGTTTCCTTCCACAGCGTGATGGCTTGCTCCTGCTTGCCGGCGGCTTTCGCCTCGCTGGCCTTGGCCAGCAGGTCCTCCAGCTTCGGTTTCACCGGGGCGGCGACTTTGGGCGCTTCCATAGTCTGGCAAGCGGACAGCGAAGCAGCGAATGCTGCGATGCACAAAATACGGCTGATGACTGTGATTTTCTTCATAACTAACCTCGTGGGACGGACAAATAGCTTTTTTGCAAGAATTGCGTCGGACGAACGTTAGCAGAAGAAAAATATTACCTGCGCACAATTGAATCTCACCAATTTCCACACCCCCGCGCACGATTGAGCCTTTCAGTACAGGCTTCCCGCGAAAGTGTTATTGTTCTGGCACTTACCAGAAAACAATTATCAGAAGGATCACACATGGCCAGCAAGGTGTTATGGGGCGAGGGTTTGTTCCTGCGCCCACAACATTTCCAGCAGCAGGACCGCTACCACGAGCACCGTGTGCATCGCAGCGTAAAAGCCGTGCATCCGTATGCCTGGGGCGTGGACCGGCTGGCGATCGACATGGAGGCGCTGGCGCACAACACGCTGCGCCTGCTCGAACTGTCGCTGGTGCTGCCGGACGGCGAACTGATTGAAGCGCCGGGCAACGACAACCTGCCGGAAGCGATCGACCTGGGCCAGCTGGCGCAGTCGCAGCACAGCGTGACCTGGTATGCGGCGCTGCCCGTGTTCAAGCATTTCGGCGGCAACTTCGCGCAGGCCGGCCAGCCGGCCAACAGCGCCCGCTTCGCGCAGGCGAACGTCGACACGCCCGACCTGTTCACCCAGGCAGCGCAAGCCGAACTGGCCTACCTGAAGAAGACGCTGCGCCTGGTGTCCGATGCCGAGCCGCGCGAAGGCTATGTGTGCCTGCCCCTGCTGCGCCTGCGCCGCCTGTCCACCGGCGGCTTCGAGCTCGATCCCGCTTTCGTGCCGCCCAGCCTGACCATCCGCACCGCGCAGCCCCTGTTCCTGCAGCTGCGCCGCCTGCTCGACGCGCTGCAAGCCAAGGTCAATGCGCTGTACGGCCACCACCGCGAACCAAGCCGCAACGTGATCGAATTCCGCAGCGGCGACATGTCCACCTTCTGGCTGCTGCACACCGCCAGCAGCGCGTTCGCCTCGCTGTCGCACTACTACCATAACCCCGAGCTGCATCCGGAGCGCCTGTTCGAGCAGCTGCTGTCACTGGCGGGCGCGCTGATGACCTATTCGCGCAGCTGGTCGCTGTCCGACCTGCCGCCCTATCGCCACGACGATCCCGGGCCCGCGTTCTCGCAGCTGTACATGATCGTGCGCGAATTGCTGGACACCGTGATTTCCTCGCGCTACTTCGCCATCGCGCTGTCGCAGCCGAAGCCTGCCCACCATCGCGGCATGCTCGATTCCGGCAAGATCGGCGAGAACACCACCTTCTACCTCGCCGTCAGCGCCGACATGCCGGCGGTGGAACTGGTGGAAGCGGTGCCGCTGCGCTTCAAGGTCGGCGCGCCGGACGACGTCGAGAAATTCGTGCTGTCCGCCATGCCGGGCGTGCGCCTGTCGCACGCGCCGCAAGTGCCGGCAGCCGTGCCGGTGCGGCCGGACACCTGCTACTTCACGCTGGAAGCGAAAGGCCCGCTGTACGAACGCATGCTGCAGGCCCAGTCCATCGAAATCTATGCGCCGGCCGGCATGCGCGAGCTGCGCCTTGAACTGATCGCCGTGAATTCCTGAACCAGAGCAGAACATGAACACCATCGCCCCGCCCTCCCTGATCGCCGAAAACACCGCCGCGCCAGCACCAGCGGCCACGCTGCTGGACCTGATGTACGACGGCTTCTACGCCCTGTTCATGCTGAAGAATGGCAGCGCGCCGCAGGACCATGCCGAATTCCAGTCCCGCATGACGCGCTTCCTCGACGATTTCGGCCGCAACGCGCGCAAGAAAGGCGCTTCCGCCGACGATATCGACGCCTCCAAATACGCCTTCTGCGCGGCGGTCGACGAAATCATCCTGCGCTCGCATTTCTCGATCCGCGACGCCTGGGAAATGAAGCCGCTGCAACTGGCGCTGTTCGGCGACCAGCTGGCCGGCGAGAATTTCTTCAACCGCCTCGAGTCGCTGCGCACGCGCGGCAGCGAACACGTGGAAGCGCTGGAAGTGTTCCATATGTGCCTGCTGCTTGGCTTCCAGGGCCGCTACATCCTGGAAGGCTCGGAAAAACTGGGCTACCTGACCAGCCGCCTGGGCGACGAAATCGCCCACCTGAAAGGCCGCCGCCCCGGCTTCGCGCCGCACGCGGAGCGGCCCGACCAGGTGATGCACAAGCTGCGCAGCGACCTGCCGCTGTGGGTGCTGTGCTCCGTATTCGCGCTGATTTCGGCGCTGGCCTACATCGGGCTGCGCACCACGCTGTCCAGCCATACGGCGCAGCAGGTGCAAGCGTATAACGACGTGGTGCGCATGGCACCGCGCCAGGCCAATATCACCATCACACTGCCGTGATGCAGTCGCTGTTTGGCACAGGCCTGAGCCAGCACGGCCGCCTGCTGACGCTCTCCAGCGCCCAGGAATCCGGTTTGCCGGAAAGCCTGATGGCGGAACGCTTCGTTGGGCGCGAGGCCGTGAATGAACTGTTCTGCTTCGACGTCGACGCGCTCAGCACCTCCACCGGGCTGGAGCTGGGGCAGTTCATCGGCGAAGAATTGACCATCCGCCTGCTGCAGCCCGATGGCAGCCGCCGTTCCTGGCATGGCCTGTGCACGCAAGCCGGCTGGCTCGGCGCGGATGGCGGCGTGGCGCGCTACCGCCTGCGGCTCGAGCCGGCGCTGGCCCTGCTGCGCCTGCGCCGCGACAACTACATCTTCCAGGACAAATCCGTGCGCGACATCGTGCAGGAAGTGCTGGCCGACTACCCGCAGGTGCGACTGGACTTCGACGTGTCGCAGGAACTGGCGCCGCGCGCCACCTGCACGCAGTACCGCGAAAGCGATTTCGAATTCCTGGCCCGCATTCTTGCCTCCGAAGGCCTGAACTGGCGCTTCGAGCACGACCAGGACGAGCAGGCCACGCAGGACGGCCAGTCGCGCCACCGCGTCGTCGTGTTTGACAGCCAGGCTGCCCGGCCGGCGGTGGAAGCCCTGCGCTTCCATGGCGTGCGCGCCACGGAGCGCGACGATGCCATCGACCAGTTTTCCGCGCGCCGCGCCATTGCGCCGAATGCCGTCAGCATCGCCAGCTGGGACCCGGCGCAAGTCGCCGCACCGGCCGCCGAACAGTCCAGCAACCTCGATGCCGGCGAACTGCCGGCCATGGCCATCTATGACGGCAGCGAGGAACGCAGCTACACGGCCAATGGCGCCGCCGACGGCCACAGCCTGCTGATGCTGCAAGCGCTCGAACTGCAGAACAAGCTGTTCACCGGCGAAGGCTCCGCGCGGCGCCTGGCCGCCGGCAGCAATTTCACGCTGACGGCGCACGAACGCTTCGACGGCGACGAATTCACCACGCTGTGGGTGGAGCATGAAGCCCGCAACAACTTCACGCCCGCGCTGAAGTCCGGCGCCGGCATCGCCCCCGGCACTTACCGCAACCGCTTCGCCTGCGTGCGCGCCGCCGTGCCGCTGGTTCCCCCGGCCACCGCCGCCCGCCTGCGCGGCGCGGCGCTCGGCCCGCAGACGGCGCTGGTGGTTGGCCTGCCCGGCGCAGCCAACACCACGCAGCGCGGCCAGCAGGTGCGCATCCAGTTCCCCTGGCAGCGCGGCCCGGGCGCCAATCCCGGCGGCGCCAGCCACAATACCGAAGCGGAAGGCAACGCGCCGGGCGACGACAGCTCCGGCACCTGGGTGCGCGTGGCCGAGGCACTGGCCGGCCCGAATTTCGGCAGCCAGTTCACGCCGCGCATCGGCACCGAAGTGCTGGTCGACTTCATCGAAGGTGACATTGACCGTCCCATCGTGGTGGCCCAGCTCTACACCGGCAGCGACAGGCCGCCGTTCTCCGCCGGGATCGACTCCAGCGCCAACCACGCCGGCGTGATCTCCGGCATCCACAGCCACAACCTGGACGGCGCCGGCTACAACCAGTGGGTGCTGGACGACAGCAGCCGGCAATTGCGCATGCGCCTGGCCAGCAGCACGGCAGCCAGCCAGCTAAACCTCGGCTACATCGTGCAGCAGGCCGCGGATTCCGCGACCCGCGGCGCGCATCGCGGCACCGGCTTCGAGCTGCGCACGGACGCCTGGGCCGTGCTGCGGTCCGGCGAAGGCCTGCTACTGACGACCAGCGCCCGCACGACGCAAGGCAGCGGCATCAGCTCAACGCAGCTGGAAGCCGACGATGCACTGGAGCGCCTGCGCGCCAGCCAGGCGCTTGCCGAAAGTCTGTCCAAGACCGCCACGCAGCAACAGGCCCAGTACAGCGCCGACGCCGTTGCCGCGCAGAAGGACCTGCTCAAGCAGCTCGACCCCAAACAGGACGGCAAATACACCGCACCAGTCAACGGCCACGCCGCGCAGCGCGCCACGGAAGGCGCGCGCGACCTCGACCCGGCCAAACCGGTCGAACGCTTCGGCGGCGCCATCGCCATGATCGACAGTGTGGACAGCATCAACTTCGCCACGCCTGCCTCCTCCCTGCTCTTCGCAGGTGGGCAGCTACACTGGACCAGCGGCTCCGACATGCACATGGCAGCCGGCACCAGCTACTCCAGCGTCGCCGCCAACGCCGCCACGCTGTTCTCGCGCGAAGGCGGCATCAAGGCCATCGCCGCCAACGGCGACGTTTCGCTACAAGCCAACACGGGCGAACTCGAAATCCTCTCCGACAAAGAGGTGGAGGTCTTGTCCATCAACGACGGCATCGAAATCAAGGCCAACAAGAAGATCGTCCTGCACGCAGGCCAGTCTTCGATCACGCTGGAAGGCGGCGACATCACCTTCGCCTGCCCGGGAAACTTCACCGTCAAGGCGGCCAAGCACGAATTCCAGAGCGCCGCATCAAAGACTGCGAGCCTGAAGAACCTTCCTGGTGAATTGAGCGAGGATGCACAGCACTGGATTGCGTTGAATTACATCGACCCAGAGTTCGCAGAAGGAATTGCCGACGTAGATTACGAAATTCATTTCGACGGTGCGCCAATGCTCACGGGTACGCTTGATGAGAGCGGCAGAGCTCATCACGAGAACGTCAAGCATAAGCCCGTAAAAAAAGTTATCTATAAGCCGCGGACTCCCATCGAAGAAAAACCTTACGAGCCACTCGATAAGATTCTCGGCTAAGTGGAACCGAAGTTAAGGAACACCTGATGGCAGAAATTAACACTACCCAGATGCGCGATGCGCTGGCATGGGCGACTGGCGATGAAACCAAGGCTCAAGAACCCAGCACGAATCCATTCGTATGGTTTTGGGAAGCGATCGAAGGAGATTTCAACGAAAATCGTTCAACCGCACAGATCATGGTCGACGCAGGAATCTCGATGATCCCTCTTGTCGACCAAGTCTGCGATGTGCGGGATTTGATCGCTAACTGTAAAAAGCTAATCCACGACTACAGGGATACTTGGGCTTGGGTCGCTCTGGTGCTGACTTTAATCGGCTTGTTCCCGACGCTGGGCTCTCTCGTCAAAGGCGTACTAAAGATCTTCTTTGGGTTTATTCGCCGTTCGGGCGGGAAGCAGGTGTTCGAGGCGATCGATGGTGCAATGACGTGGGTGATCAGCTTCCTGCGGCGAAAAAGCGTACAGAAATATCTGCGCTCGCACAAGATCGACCAGGTGTTCCTGTGGCTTGCCATGAAGATCAAGGCTGTACGCAGCAAGGTCAACACTGGCACCTTGCTTGCGGCATTTGACAAAGGGATCAGCGTTCTGGACGGGCTGGTCAACAAGGTCAAATACGTGCCTTCGATCGGCAGCAAAGCCAAGACTACTTTAGAAGAAGTGAAGAAAGTGCGCCTGCTCGCAAATGACTCCATCGGTAAGGCTATCAAGCCCGTGCAGGACATTATCGACTCCGTTGTTCTCCGCCTGGAGCGAGAAGCACTAGAAACGAATCACGGGATAGTCAATGTCGCTAACGTCCACTACCGCGGTCCGCTTCCAGAGGCCGCTGCAGTCGCACTGATGCGCAAACGCGGCGCACCATGGCTAAGTGAAGCCGGAGACAAGATCATGACGCAGGCTGATCCCGAAGATTATCGAGACATTGTGGATAGGGCGTCAAAAAAATTCGATGCGGCAGGCAATCGGCGTTCCGAAAAGGAGGTTTTCCCACGCCTTTCCGATCAGTCGATCAGATCATTTCACACATTGGAACCGCACGTCATACATGGGCCAGCAAGGCTATATCGGATACTTGCACCGAATAGCCGTGCCATGAGCGATTGTTGGGTAACAAAGGAGGTGTTCGACAGACTACAGGCCGCACCCAATCCTAAGAATGCTTGGCGCAGATTTCTGGCGGTTTGGCCGGACTGGAATGTCAACGGGCAATTTGTGATCTACGACGTCAAGGCAGGGGAATCGCTCAATACTTGGCGAGGGAAAGCCTCCAGCCAATTCAAGGATAACCTTCCCGGAAAGCATCTGGAAGGAGGCTATGAGCAAATCGTCTTCAATGTCGAACGGGGCGATGCGAAAAACGACACCGTCTTGTACTATCCTGTTCAAGGACGTGATGGCAAGAATCCAAGGCTTGGCAAACCTTTGACACAAGATGAAGTGAATGCGGCCACAAAGAACATGAATCAAATGCAGCGACAAGCCTTCTTTGACAAGCACTTGTCGATACGACAGAACATCAATCATCCGAACATTACTGGACCATTCGAAACTGGTTGGGGTTATACCGAATTCGAAGGCGCGGGTATGGCCACCAAGATTGGACTCCCGGCGTTGTCTGGTCAAGTCACAAACTAATGAATCAACAAACTTCGAGAGATCTAATGTTCAATTCGTCTCCTTCACCTTGGCATGCTCGCCAGGCGGCAATGCTATATAGATACACTTCTTTGGAGTATTTAAAGCGACTTCACGCCACCATCACCTTAGCAATTGATGGTGTAATCGATCCATTACTCGACACAGCTAGTGAACAGGATCGTGATAAAGTGCTGATTAGCCAGCAATGGGGGACCCGCAACACCTCTCAGAACTGGTCCGACAACGCATGGCCGTTGTTTAAGGACCTGCAGGCTTCTATCGCAAAAGACATCGCGCTGAGGTCATTTGATAAATACAAGATGACGGCGACCGACGAGAAATTGCGGGCAGCGGAACAGTTTTCGATGCAATGGCTGACTGCTGACGAAGAGCTCAAGTACAATCAGGCGATTGCCCTCATCAACAGGTTTGCATCGAAGATCGATAGGACCTTCAGTCCCGAACCTTCACCACGCTGGAACGACTTTATTTTTTCCCGGTGCTTCGATGAGTTCAAGACCGAGTCGCCTTTCATCCCAAAGTATAGAATCCGTCGGGATATCTCCGCTGAATCTGGTAAGCCTGCGCCTAGAACGGGAGTCTATATCGCCGCGGATATGCCTGAAGCCGCATTGCAATTCGCCGTCTCTGGCGATGGTGGATTCAAGTTGAAACAAGCAAGCACCTTCAGTGAAATCGGCTGGGATGCTTTCAATTGGGTCGGCCGCAGCAAACTCTGGTTCGATGATGCGGCGATGTTTGATTTCGCCACCAAGTCCAAGCATGCGGCGCAGTTCGCTAAATGGATTAGTCTTCCGGGCGGCCTCGGTGATCCCGAGCTGGCCCCGTCTGCGGTGGCGCGGCTGTCCTTTACAACCAAGCCAGCCCACTGGCTCTTTGTAGAAGAGATCCCTGGCGAATTCGAAGCCGTCGACCTCCCCTCTCAAGTGTTCGATAAGCCTAAGCAAACACTACGACTAGCTGGCGGCGAAACCTGCAAGGTCGCCGGTTTCTACTTTTCGCCGGCGCGAGAGAATTCGCGGCGCTACTTCCGTACAGGGGAAGCGCTGCCGGTCTTTGACGCTCACTACGGCGAAACGATCTGGCAATGGGACCAGGATCAGTCGTGACCGAAATGAATCATTGTGCACACGTCCGTCAAGCCGATGACTGACGAAATGGGATTCAGATCAAGGTCGAAGTCGGATCGAACGATAGGAGTTTGTGAATGCTTGGGCTAAACACATGATCCCTCTCTTTGCGATTTCATCGGCAATACTTTTTCTGGTAGCGTTCGTACTACTGAACTCAGTCCGCCAAAAGCAGGGACAGTCAGAACTAGCGATGAAGTTCGGCCCAGATAGTTCTTTCGTCGGAAAGAGTTTGCAAGAGATAGTCGACGACGCCGGCCCCTATAATTTATTTGGGTATATGGACCACGGAACAGCGGTGGCGCAATGGAAGCGTGGAGCACTGATCGTAGATGTTTGGCTTGAAAATGAAAAATGTGTCGCTATAGATTTGTCCACCAATTGCACACGGTGAGTGACGCCGGCCGGCAGCCGTCCGGCGTGTGATGAAGGGCACAGTTCTTTTAAGATGGTGGCACGGTGGGCGAGCGCTGTCCGATCCTGCCCTTCACTGAAATCCAAAGCAGATCAAATTGAACAGATTCAGAGCCTTTTCATTGCTGGCCGCATGCGCCTTCGCGCAAGCGGCACAGCCGTCGCTTCAGGCAATCGAGGGCGAATACAAACTCGCCTCATCCACCACTGCACCAGTGAACAACTGGGGCTTCAGCAAAGCCCACATATCGGTCAGGAAGCTGGACGAGCGCCATGTCGTGATCCTGTTTGCCTGCGAATGGAAGCGCGAGCCGAAGGCGGCTTGCGACGACTATTATTTCGCGCAATGGCGCGACGGCGGCCTCTATATGCAGGATATGAACACGGACCTGATGCGGATGTACTTTGATCCGGCAAGCCGGACGCTCACCATGATCAGGCGCGGTGTCGATGAAAAGGAGAGCGTACGGCGCGACGTGTTCGTGGCTGCCAGCGGCACTCCGGAAGATGCAACGCTGGCGCGGCGGCTCAAGCGCGCGGAAAAGGGTTACGTTCACCCCGAGAACGTGCGCGTATTCGGGCCTTATGCCAAGTGGAAGTACGAAAACAACCGCATCGAATTCCAGAACACTACACCTTGATGTAGATCCTCCGCTTGTCCAGCCAATACCCGACCAGCCAGCAGGCGAGCATGAACAGCAGCGCGAATGCCAGCGAAGCGGCCTTGGGACTGCCGATCCAGTCCAGCGTGGCTGCCAGCGGAGCGTAGCTGCCGGTCTTGTTCATCGCCACGACCGCGAGCTGCGACAGCATGTAGATGAACAGCGTATTCCTGCCGAATACTTCGAAGAACCAGGGCCAGCGCCGGGCGCCCTGCACTTCGATGATCCACGCCAGCGCGGCCAGCACCAGCAACGCGGTGCCGGTGGAGAGCAACACATAGCTGCCGGTCCAGAGCTTCTTGTTGATCGGCAGCAGGGGCGACCAGCACAGTGCCAGCACCGACAGCGCCGCGCCGGCGACGGCGAGCACGCCCAGTGTGCGGGCGGTCGCGCCTTTGTCCCGCAGGTAGCGGCCGGCGAAATAGCCGCCGATCACATTCACGGTGGCAGGCACGGTGCCGAGCAATCCCTCGGGATCGAAGGGGATGCCCTCCCCTTTGTACAGGTGGCCGGGGCCGAACACGGCGAGGTCGATGGCGCGGCCGATGTTGCCCTCCAGGCTGAAATCGCCGAACAGGGCCAGGACCAGCCAATGTCCCAGCAGCGCGGCTACGCTGAATACCAGCGCGCCGCGCTCCCCCAGGTAATGCAGCACCAGGGCGGCAATGCCGAAGCACAGGCCGATGCGCTGCAGGACGCCGGGCAGGCGCACTTCGCCCAGTGAGCCGCCCAGCTTGGGCAACAGGCAAAGCAGCAGGCCGAGGGCAACGATGGCGGCGGTGCGCTTGCCGATCTTCGCCAGCACGGCGCGGTGCCCCATGCTTTCGTAGCGCGGCAGCGTGAATGCCAGGGCGTTGCCGACCACGAACAGGAACGTCGGGAAAACCCAGTCCGTCGGCGTGAAGCCATGCCATGGCGCGTGCAGCAATGGCGCATACACATGGCTCCAGCTGCCAGGCGTGTTCACGACGATCATCAGCGCGACCGTCAGGCCGCGCAGGACGTCAAGCGACTGGTAGCGGCCCGCCGCGGCGGCCGTCATCGCGCTCCCTCGGCGCCTGCAGCCGAACCAGGCGCGGACGGCATCATCACGCGGTGGTAGGCTGCCGGCGCCACGCCCGGCATCGTGCTGCAGTTGCCGTCCGCGCCGGTGACCGGCTGGCTGCATGGCTTGTCGCGGTCCAGCGACCAGAAATGCAGGCCGGCCATGCGCAGGCGCCGCACGGCTTCCGCTGTCAACTGCGCATCATCCAGCGTAAAGATGTTCTCCACCACATCGTTCACGCCAATCATCGCCGTCAGCGCAATCTGCGACAGCGGCACCTTGTATTTGCGCTCCACGTTGCGCGCGGCCTGGATGGCGGATGCGCCCATGTCGCAGCGGCCGTCGCGCACCACGCAGGCATGCGCGCTGGCCGGGCCGTAATCCATGACCATGAGGTTCAGCACGAAATCCCGCACGCCATGCTTGCGCAGCGCGGCCAGCACAGTCTCGCCAGTCTTGTTCAGGCTGAAGTTGCTGCCATCCGTTGAGGCGTGCGTCGCCACGGTGAAGCTGTAGCGCAGCTTGGGATACTTGCGCTGGATGTGGCGCACGCGGGCGATCAGCGAATCGATCTGCTCCAGGCTTTGCTCCGCCTCGATGTCGAAGTCAAAGCCCACCAGGCCCGGCGACATGTACCGCGCCACGAAGCGCTCCATGCCGGCATCGCTGGAGCAGGTGAACACGCCGCCGTAGCCGCCCGTCGAAATGATGTAGTCGGTCGCGGCGCCGGCAACGTTGGCGTCGGCCACCGCCTGCCCCGGCACCTTGTTGGGCCAGGTCTCCTCGCCGCACTCGCCGTTGGCAAACGCCCAGCTCAGTACAGTGCCGGCGGCGAGCGGCGCGCCATCGGGCGCCACGGCGCTGGCCCGTGGAACGGTGCCCGCCGGAGCCAGGCCGAAGAATTGGTAAGGACCAAACGCCACGCGCGGCGCGGCCTGCGCGGACGAAGCTGTGCACAGCGCGGCCAGGATGGCCGCCGAAATCAAGCGTTTCATGTATTGCTCTCCCCGGCGGCAAGCGCCAGCACCGCAGCCTTGTCCAGGCCCGGCGCCGCCGGCGCGCTCCACCAGTAATTGACCATCACGTTCAGCACCCCGATCGATTCGACGTGGTGCCACCAGAATGAAGGGAGATAGAGTGCATCGCCGGGCTCCAGCTCGACCACCATCGCATGCTTCACCGCTTCGCGGAAACGGGGGAAGCGTTCAAGGTCCGGCGCGCGGAAATCGACCAGGCTGATGGGCGTCGGGGTCGGCGCGAAGTCCAGCGGCCCGATATACAGGTTGGCCGCCTGCCCCGGTGGGAACAGCGTGAAGCGCCGCCGCCCGCTGACCACGCAGGCGAGGTTGTGCGACTCGTCGAAATGGGCCGGCGTCACGACTTCGTTGCCCAGCCAGAGCCGGGGCCGCACGGCGGCGTCCAGCAAGGGCTGCGGGTTCGCCGCGGCAAAGCCCGGCAGGCATTCGTCCAGCAGTGCGCTTTGCATCGCCACCGCCGGTGCGTTGTCGAACTGCGAATAGCGCGCCACCTGCTCGATCACCTGCGACACCGTACGCTTGCTGCGTGCGAAGTTGAAGCCCTGCATATCCGGCGAATAGAACAGCCGTCCGCGCGCTTCCGGCGGCATCATCACCGCATCGCAGGCGCCGCCGCGATCGAACTGCATCAGGTAGCCGCACAGCGCTTCCGGGCCTTGCTGCGATGCGCGCACCGCGGCCCAGTCGCGCACCAGGCCGCGCAGGACGGCCGGCTGCTGCCGGGCCACCACCTCTTGCTGGAAGCGCACTGCATCCATCGTCTTATCCTTCATGAAAAAACCCCGCCGGAGCGGGGTTATGGTCATGCGTCAAGCCATCAATACTTGAAGCGCAGGCCCGCGTAGTACTGCACGCCGTTGGCGTAGAAGCGTGCCGGCTGGTCCTTATTGTAGACGTAGTTCTTCAGGATCGGATTGTTCAGGTTCTGGCCGCTGAAGGTCAGGGTCAGGTTCTTCGCAATCTGGTAGTTGAACGACGCCGACAGCTGGCCGATGGCATCCATGTACAGCGGGGTGCCGCGGTCCTGTGCCGCCAGGTAGGACGAACGCCATGCATAGCTCACGCGCACGTTGAACTTGTCGTTCTCATAGAACGCGCCGATGTTCGCGGTGGTCTTCGATGCGCCGAGCATGTCGCACGGGTCAGCCGAAGTGGTGGTCTGGGTGGCCGGGCAGGTGCCGAACTTCTGCTTGGAGTCCGCCAGCGTGACGTTGGCATCCCAGCCGAAGCCGGAACCCAATGGCATCTGCAGGTTGAATTCCACGCCCTTCACGTCCGCGTCCACATTGGTCGGCGAAGTGATCACGTATTCCGCGAACACTGGCTTGCCGGTCTGCTGCGAGGCGCGGCTGTCGATGAAGGTGCCGCGGCTGGTGCCGTAGCCCACATAGTCCTTCAGGCCCATGTAGAACACGCCGACCGATGCCAGGGCGCGCGGTGCAAAGTACCACTGCAGGGTGGCGTCCAGGTTGTTCGACTTGGTTGGCTTCAGGGCTGCGTTACCGCCGTTACCGGTGTGGGTTTCGTCGGTCAGCGACACGGTGCCGCCCAATGCGCCGAAGTCCGGACGGGTCATGGTGCGCGAAATGCCGAAGCGCGCCACCACATCCTTGCTCACGTCGATACGCAGGTTGGCGCTTGGCAGGACTTCGGTACCGTTGTTTTCGATACGGGTCTGCTGCACGAAGCCGCCCCATGGGAAGGCCGGCAGGTTCTGGCCCGGCAACTGGTTCTGCAGGATCTGGTAGCCGTTCGACACACCCTCGGTGCGCACCACGCGCACGCCGGCGTTACCGCTCCACATATCGCCTTCGAATTCACCCATGGCGTAGACGGCCTTGGTCTTTTCGCTCAGGTTGAACATGTCCGGATAATAGGTGCGCTCCAGGCTGCGGTTGGAGTGCACATTGCCCCACTCCTGCAGCACCGAACGGTCGATCTGCCAGACGTTGCGCGGGAATTCGCCGCCCAGGTCGGAGCCGAAGTCGCCCGGATAGGTGCTGCCGTTCCAGGCCGGGTTGGTGTTGGCGCTACCCGGTTCGGTGTTGGACCAGTTCGGGCCTTGCGCCACGGCGAAGTTGCTGCGCTTGTGGTTGGTGCCGCGCACGCCGAACTTGATTTCGCGCAGCGGGCCGGCTTCCAGGCGGAAGGCTGCATCCATCTGGCCGTAGGTTTCCTCGTCCTTGGTGGTGGCCGGGCTGTAGCCGAACACCCAGTCCAGGATGGTGCCGGTGAACTTGGACGTATCGATGCTCGGGAACTTGACGGTGGCCGGCGAACCCAGGCCGTTCAGCTGGTAGCTCACGCCGGAGTTGTTCACGTCGCCCTCGTACACGCCCTGGCTTGGCGTCTCTCCGTTGCCCTTGGTCTTGCCGATGGAGCCGCTGATGGTCCAGTCGTTATTCGGACGCCACTTGGCGGCGATATCGCCGAACTGGGTCTTGGCAAAAGCGCCTTCGCGCACGATGTCGTCGACAATACCGTAGCGCAGCGGGGCTGCCGCGGTACCCTTGTTCGGGAACACGGCGGAAGTCAGGGTGCCGTTGTGCACGGTGTAGGACTCAGGCACGACGTTGCCGCCGATGGCGCCGTTGGCCGCCATGTCGGTCATGTAGTTGCGGTTGTAGTTCGAGGCTTCCAGCTTCGAGTTGAAGTAAGTGGCTTCCAGCGAGAAGTCGCGGCTTGGCTTGATCTGGATGCTGGCCATGCCGCCCTTGCGCTTGCGCTCCTGTTCGAACAGCGAGGAACCGATCAGGCGCGGATACCAGACGTTGGCCAGGTCGGGCTTGGCTTTGGCCAGGTCGCTGGTCGGCGCGATCTGGGCCCACTGCAGCAGTTCCTGGCCATCGCGGCGCAGGCTGCGCTTTTCGGAGAACAGCTGGACCAGGGCGCCCACGGTGCCGGTCTCGTTCTTCCAGTTCGCCAGCACGGAAACCTGCGGATCGGTCTTGCCGGCCAGGGTCGAATGCACGGCCTGCACGGAACCTTCCAGCACCAGCGGCTCCTTGAAGTCCAGCGGCTTGCGGGTGATCACGTCCACAGTACCGGCCGCGCCGCCTTCCACCAGGTCGGCCGTCGCGGCCTTGCGCACCACCACCTGGCCCACGATTTCGGAAGGCAGCAGGGAGTAGGAGGCGGTACGGCCCACGGCGCCGCCCACCTGGTCCAGCACGAACCAGTCGCCCGACGAAATGCTGTGGCCATTGATGGTGGTCTGGGTCAGCGAAGGTGCGGTGCCGCGCAGGCTGACGCGGTCGTTCTCGTCGAAACCGCCGGAGCCGGCGGCGGACGTCGAAATGTTCACGCCCGGCAGGCGTTGCAGCGAGTCGGCGACGTTCTTGTCCGGCATCTTGCCCACGTCTTCGGCCGTGATCACTTCGACGTTGGCGGCGGCATTGCGCTTCACCGACAGCGACTGCTGCAGCGAACCGCGAATACCGGTAACGACCACCACGTTGTCGCCTTCCTTGGCTTCCTGTTGCTGCGCCACGGCCGGTGCTGCCAGGCCCAATGCCAGCACGGCGGTCGCGGTGGCGATCGGCGTCAGGACGGTGAGGTTGCGCGGTTTGACTGCTTCCTGATTGTGTTTCATTTACTCCCCCATGATGTGAATCGGTATCGATCCGGTCTTAACTCGAAAAGCTACTCCACTACAAAACCAATCGAGCGCCAATATAACGCGTTTCAATACCAGAACACTACCAATTTTCATATTTTTTTCACATGTTGTACTGAAAAGACATACCACTTTGTCCAGAAAACCGCTTTGTTAGCGCTATCTCATGGGGAAGCTTGATTTCCCTCAATGCATACCTCTGGTCAGAAGGTCTTTTTTTGGTATTATCGGCCGCACGGCAAAAAGGAGACCAGATTGACAACACTTGCGCACATCATGGGCGAGCTGGTGCAGACCAGTAGCCAACCGCTGTACCAGTTGCTGCAGCGCGCCTTGCGCGAGGCGATCAATCTTCACCTGTATGGGCCGGACGAAGCCCTGCCCGCCGAACGGCAGCTGGCGTCCGACCTGAACATCTCGCGCATCACGGTGCGCAAGGCCATCGACGGCCTGGTGGAAGAAGGCTTGCTGGTGCGCCGGCCGGGCTCGGGCAACTTCATCAACACGCGCATCGAAAAGAACTTCGCCAAGTTGACGTCCTTCTCCGAGGACATGCGTTCACGCGGGCGCACCCCGCGCAGCGTGTGGCTGAAGAAGTCGGAGGGGACGGTGACGCCGGAAGAAGCGCTGCGCCTGCGGCTAAGCCCCGGCGCGCCGGTATTCCGCTTCCACCGGATCCGTTATGCGGACGACGTGCCGATGTGCGTGGAATACGCGACCATCGTGGCCGATGCCCTGCCCTCGCTGGAAGCGGTGGACGTGTCGATGTACGAGGCGCTGGAGGCGGCAGGACACCGCCCTGTGCGGGCCTTGCAGCGCCTGTCGGCATTGCTGCTCACCGGCGAGCAGGCCAGGCTGCTGCAGGCGAAGGAAGGCGATGCGGGGCTGGCGGTGGAACGGCTTGGCTTCCTGCGCGATGGGCGCGCGGTGGAGTTTTGCCGGTCCATTTTTCGTGGCGATATGTACGACTTTGTGGCGGAGCTCAGCACGCCTTGAAAACCGCAAAAACCGGACAACCGGGGTGCCACCCGCCCGGTCGGACCCCGGGTGTCCGGGTCTGTAGGTTTATCGCTTGGGCTTCGCAACGTCGCTTGCAATCACCACCGACAGCTTCGCCGGATCGATATGCTTGCGGAACGCCGCACTCACCTGCTCCGTGGTCAGCGCCTTGAGCTTGGCCTCGTACTCCTTGCTCCACAAGAAGGTGCGGTCCAGGTAGCGGAAATGCGACCAGGCCCCCGCGACCACATCATCCTTCGAACGGTTCTGCACACGCTGCTGCATCAACCCCGACTTGGCGCCTGCCACTTCGGCCGCCGTGAAGCCATTCTTGACCGCGCGTTCCAGCTCCTGGCGGATGGCCGCTTCGAGCTTGACCATGTTCTGCGGCGCCGCGATGGCTTCAACGGTGAAGCCGCCCGCGTCGTCGCGGTCGCCCGCATCGAGCGAAGAACCGCCACCGTAGGACAAGCCTTCCTTCTGGCGAATGCGGTCCATCAGGCGCGACTTCAAGCCGCCATTGCCGAAGATGAAGTTGGCCAGTTCCAGCGCCGGATAATCCGCGTCATCGGTACGCAATGGAATCGCAATGCGCGCCGCCAGCATGCCGTTCTCCTTGTCCGGCGTATCCAGCGTAATGCGGGTAGCCGGCTTGTCGGCATGCCTGTCCAGGATCGGCGCGTAGGAAGCCTTGCTTTGCCAGCCGGCCAGCTCCTCCCCCACCACCTTCACCAGTTCAGCCTTGTCGAAATCGCCCACCACGGACAGCTCGCCATGCGAGGCGCCGTAGAACTCTGCGTGATAAGCCTTCACGTCCTCCAGCTTCATCGCCTTGACGGCCTCGATCTGTTCATCGAGCGTCATCACGCTGCGCGGGTCGCCCTTCGGCCAGTGGTTGAAGTACTCGGCCAGTGCCCGTCCCGCCATCGCCTGCGGATCGTTGCGGGTAGCTTCAAGGCCGACAATCCACTGCTGGCGCATCTGCTCGAACTCCGCCTGCGGGAACGACACTTCCTTCAGCACATGGGCCACCAGGCGCATGGCCTCAGGCAGGTATTCGCGCGTGGTTTCGAAGTGGTACAGCGAACCGGACATCTTCAGCTTTGACATGGCATCGGCCAGTTGGGCGCGTGAATACTTGCTGGTGCCGCGCGCCAGCATCTGGTCGGCCGCCGCCGCCAGCATTTGCTTGCCGAACTGGTTCTTCTCGTCGCCCCAGTGCAGGCGCAAATCCACCGCCACCGTCTCGCCGCGATTCTTCTTCGGCAGCAGCGCCAGTTTCAGGCCGCCGACCTCTTTGAGCTCGGTGCGCGCCATGATGTTGTCCTGGCTCGGGTCGAAATTCTCGGAGGTCAGCCCGCTGCTTTTGCCCTTGTAATCCTTGAGCAGTTCGGCGGCCGTCGGCGCCGGCCCGATGTCCGCGCGCTGCGGCGCATCGTCCGGAATGAAGGTGCCGACGGTGCGGTTGTCGCGCTTGAGGTAGCGCCCGGCCGCCTCAGCCACCTGCGCGGAAGTGATCGACGCCAGGCCGTCGCGGCCCTGGAACAGCAGGCGCCAGTCGCCCAGCGCGATATGCTCGCTCAACGCCACGCCCACCTGCTGCGGATTGTTCAAGGCCTTCTCGATCGAGTTGCTGTACTCACGGCGGGTGCGCTCCATTTCCTCCGCGGTCGGCGGCGACTTGGCAAAGCCCTCCACTGCCGCAATCAGTTCGTCGCGCACCGGCTCCACCGGCTGGCCCATTTTCACTACCGCGCCGAACATCTGCAGGCTCGGCGCGATGCCCGGCTGGCTGAAGGAAAACACTTGCGCCGCCTTGCCGCTTTCCACCAGCTGCTTGTGCAGGCGGCCGTTCGGCGTGTCGCCCAGCACTTGTCCCATGAAGGCCAGCGGATCGGCGTCGGGATGCAGGCCCGAAGGCACCTTGTAGCCGACCAGCACGATCTGCACGTCGCCCTTGCGCCGTACCGCGTACTGGCGCTCGCCGTCCTGCGTCGGCTCCACGGTCCAGAATTGCGGCAGCTTGCGCTTGGGTTTCGGGATCACGCCAAAGGTCCTGCTGATCCAGCCCAGTGTCTGCGACGGGTCGAACTTGCCCGCCACCAGCAGCACGGCGTTGTCCGGCTGGTAGTAGGTGCGGTAGAAGGCCTGCAGGTTCTCGATCTTGACGTTCTCGATGTCGCTGCGGTTGCCGATGGTGGAGCGGCCGTAGCTGTGCCAGTCGTAAGCCACGCTTTCCATGCGTTTGTACAGCACTTCGAACGGGCTGTTCTCGCCGCTCTCGTACTCGTTGCGCACCACGGTCATTTCCGAATCCAGGTCCTTCTTCGCGATGAAGGACTTCGTCATGCGGTCCGCTTCCATGTCCAGCGCCCACTTCAGGTTTTCCGGGCTGGCCTGGAACACCTCGTAGTAATTGGTGCGGTCCATCGAGGTGGTGCCGTTGAATTCCATGCCGCGCTCGGAGAACTGCTGCGGGATGTTGCGATGCTTCGGCGCGCCCTTGAACATCAGGTGTTCCAGCAAGTGCGCCATGCCGGTCTCGCCATAGTTCTCGTGGCGCGAGCCGACCAGGTAAGTGACGTTGACGGTCACCGTCGGTTTCGACGCATCGGGGAACAGCAGGACTTTGAGGCCGTTGGCTAGGCGGTATTCGGTAATGCCTTCGACGGAAGGGCCTTTGGCGACGCCGGCAGGCAGGGTTTGCGCGAACGCGGGGGAGATGGCCAGCAGCAGCGCTGCGGCATAGCGGATTTGCATAGTGTTCTGCTCTTGTTGGCAAAACCCTATGCTACGCCAATCAAGTCTTTTCGTCAGGTAGCAGACAGGCCTCGACCACCTGCAGCTTGTTATCCTTGGCGAATTCCTTGACGAAGTTATAAGCCATCGGCTGGATCTCGCGCAAGCCTTCGTTCACCACCACGGCCTTGATGCCATTGACGACGGTGGGCGTGACGTAGGGGGAGAACTGCAGGTGGGCATGGCGGCCGCCGGAGCCTTCCGGGCGGAAGCAGGACAGCACACCGGCCAGCCGTTCCGCCCAGTCGCTGGGACGGAATTGCTTGCCGTCGGTGGTAAGCCCAAGAATGAAGAACTCGCTGGCCATGACCTGAAACCCGGTTGCTGTGAGGAACCCCAGTATTATATCTTATAGAAGACTTGAACGGGGTCCGGGGTTCAGGTCATTTTAGCCGAGCCAGACCGCTCCGGACAGCAAGAGCAGCAGCATCATCCACAGCAGCAAGGCGCGCCACACCAGGCCGACCGTGCTTTGCAAGGCGCGAACGCCTGGTTCGTCGCCAGGCAGCTGGTCCACTTCCATGTCGCTGATGTCGACGGTCGCCGCGTCGGACGGGATGATCTTGGCCGCGTTTTCATTTGGCGTCCCCAGGCGCACGCCCATGGCGCCGCCGCCGGCCGACAGGATGATGCCGATCGCTTCATCCTTCCAGCGGTGGGCGAAATTGCGCCAGGCGTAGATCGCGTCTTCGAAGTTGCCGACCACGGCGAAGGCCACGGCGGTCAGGCGCGCCGGGATCCAGTCGATCCAGTAGAAAGCCTTGGCGGCGAAGATGCCGAAGGCTTCCTGGCGCATGTGCTCCGGCTCGTTCCAGGCGCGCGCCAGGTACTCGGACACGCGGTACAGGATGGCGCCGCAAGGACCGAGCGGCATCAGGAACCAGAAGAACACGCCGAACACATTGCGGTGGGTGGTCACCAGCGCCTTCTCCACCGCGACGCGGGAAATCTCGGTCACTTCCATGCCCACGGTATCGATCTTGCACCACTCGGCCAGCAGCGCGCGCGCCTGGCTTTCGTCGCCGGCGTTCAGCGCCAGCTGGATCGAGGTGAAGTAATGGCTGTAGTGGCGGAAGCCCAGGGTCAGGTAGACAATCAGCACATTCCAGGCGAAGGCCGCCAGCACCAGGTTATAGCGCAGCAGCAGCCAGTACACCAGGCCGGCCGGCAGCGTCAGCGCGCCGATCATCAGGAACCAGCCCATGCGGCCATGGCTCGCATGCCCGGCGTTGAACCACTGTTCCATGCGCACGGCCAGGCTCTTGATCTCCCGCCAGATCGGATTGTCCGCGCGCAGGGGTTTCAGTTGTTCAAACAGCAAGGCCACGAGAATGGAGAGAAAAGTCATCTAAATCCTTTTGATATCTGCAGTACCACAATGCCCGCTACGATAGCTTATGCGCGCAAGAAATGAAACAGGTTGCGCAGCATGCCCGCCGTTGCGCCCCAGATAAAATAGTCTTGGTAAGGCATGGCGTAGAAGGTGCGGCGGCCGGACGGCAACTCGGCCGACAGGCGCTGGTGGTTGGCGCCATCCATCAGGAACTGGAACGGCACTTCGAAGATTTCCGCCACCTCGAACGGGTCGGCCCGCAGTTCGAACGGCGGCGTGACCAGTCCCACCACCGGCGTCACGGCGTAACCGGTGCCGGTGTAATACAGAGGCAGCGTGCCGATCACGTCCACATGGCGGCGATCGAGGCCGATCTCCTCCTCCGTTTCGCGCAACGCGGTATCGATGGCGTCGGCATCGGTCGGCTCGGCGCGTCCGCCGGGGAATGCCACCTGGCCCGCGTGGTCGTTCAGGTGGGCGGTGCGCATCGTCAGCAGCAGGTAGAGGCCATCTTCGCGCAGCACCAGCGGCACCAGCACCGAGGCCGGCGTCGGCTCGCCGCGGTGCAGCCCCAGCGGCGGCTCCGACGGTTCGGGCGTCCATTCCGGCGGCTCGGCGAAACGCCGGCGCAGCCACTCCGGCGCCAGGCGCTCCAGCAGCACGGCAGCTTCGCCGGCGATCTCGTCAATGGGGAGCTGGGTCGGGTCGAAAGGTGTTTTGGCCATACGCGGCATTGTACAACTGCGGGGTCTGACCCTGTGGGTCCGACCCCGGTTTTCCGGTTTCAGCGGTTTTTTTTGCGAAACCTTAAGAACCGGAAAACCGGGGTACGGCCCAAGGGCCGGACCCCGAAAAAAAAGGACGCCCGCAGGCGTCCTTTCCAAATCCGATACCGGGGTATGGATTACTCTGCTGCAGCCGCTTTGCGGTTTGGCAGCTTTTCCTTGATACGTGCGGACTTGCCCGAACGCTCACGCAGGTAGTACAGCTTGGCGCGACGTACGTCACCGCGGCGCTTCACTTCGATCGAAGCGATCAGCGGGGAGTACAGCTGGAAGGTACGCTCAACGCCTTCGCCGGACGAGATCTTACGAACGATGAAGTTCGAGTTCAGGCCACGGTTACGACGAGCGATCACAACGCCTTCGTAAGCCTGGGCGCGCTTACGGGTGCCTTCGACCACGTTCACGTTGACCACCACGGTGTCGCCAGGTGCGAACTCAGGGATGTTCTTGCCCAGGCGAGCGATTTCTTCTTGTTCCAGTTGCTGGATCAGGTTCATTTTATGACTCCTATAACCATCTTGCCGGCGCTATCAAGGATGCCCGGTAGAGGATGGGGTTAAACACGGCAGGCAACATGCCTGCCACGGTACTACAACGGGTTTACAAACCCGCCAAAAACTTTTCATCCTTCTTCGAGAGCAGCCCGGCTTCGCGGGCCTTGGCCAGCAGGTCGGGACGCTTGCGCGCCGTCGCCTCCAGCATGCGCTCACGGCGCCACTTCTCGATTTCAGCGTGGTTGCCGCCCAGGAGCACCGGGGGCACGGCCACGCCTTCGTACACTTCCGGCCGCGTATAGTGCGGCGAATCCAGCAAGCCGTTGACGAAGGAGTCTTCGACTGCGGACGCATCGGTGTTCAGCACGCCGGGCAACTGGCGCACCACGGCATCCATCAGGGCCATGGCAGGCAGCTCGCCGCCGGACAGCACGAAATCGCCGAGGCTGATTTCTTCATCCACGCAGCGGTCCAGCAAACGCTGGTCCACCGCTTCGTACCGGCCGCACAGGATGACCAGGCCGGGTTCCTGCTTCAGCTGCATCACGCGCTCGTGCGTCAGCTGTTTGCCTTGCGGCGACATGTATACCACGCGCGGCGCCGGCAGGCCGGCCACGACCTGGCGCTGTTTTGCCGCCGCGATCGTCTGCTCCAGCGGCTTGGCCAGCATCACCATCCCCGGGCCGCCGCCATACGGGCGGTCATCCACGGTGCGGTGGTTGTCGGTGGTGAAATCGCGCGGATTCCACAGCGACAGGCCCCAGCGCTTCTGCTCGAAGGCCCGGCGCGTCACGCCGGACTGCGTCAAGGCAGCGAACATCTCGGGGAACAGGGTAATGACGTCGAACTGCATCGGGCGGTTCCGGATCAGTAATCCAGGCCCCAGTCCACGATGATCTGCTTCGCGTCCTTGTCCACCTTGATAACGTACTGGTTCACAAACGGGATCAGGCGCTCCTGCGCCTTACCTTCAGCCTCGTACTCGACGCGCAGGATGGACTGTGGCCCATTGCTCATCAAATCCGCGACCGTGCCAAGGCTTTCGCCCTGCTGATTCACGACTGCCAGGCCGATCAGGTCGCCCCAGTAGTATTCATTTTCTTCCAGCTGCGGGAAGTCGGCGCGCGACACGAAGACCGATGCGCCTTTCAGCGCCTCCGCCTCGTTACGGTCCGTCATGCCCACGATCTGGGTGACGACATCGCCACCATGCAGCTTAGCCCGCTTGACTTCAACGTCATGCAGGCTTGGCTTGTCGAGCCACCAGGTGGTGGCATGCAGCAGCGCATCAGCTTCCGTGGAGAAGGGTCGGACACGGACCCCGCCGGTGATGCCATAGGCACCAGAAACAAAGCCAACCTGGACCAGGTCAGCCGGGGCTTGCGCCCCAGATGCGGTCTTGCTGCTCAAAACTAATTAAGCTGCTTTCTGGGTAGCAACCAGCTTGGCAACAGCTGGGGACAGCTGTGCGCCAACGCCTTGCCAGTAAGCCAGACGGTCAGCAGCAACGCGGAAGCCTTCAGCTTGGCCGGTAGCCATTGGGTTGTAGAAGCCGATACGCTCTACGAAACGGCCATCGCGACGATTGCGGGAATCGGTTGCAACGATGTTGTAGAAAGGACGCTTCTTGGCGCCACCACGAGCTAAACGAATAACGACCATAATAATTCCAAAAAAGAGTGCTGAGTCGGAAAAAGCCGCAAATTATAGCGCGCTTTAACTCCAACCGGCAAGATTAATCAAATTGGTGGGGAATTGGACAATCCGGGATTATCCCCTGAACTGGCCTCGGCGGCAACAGCTTTGTTGTGCGATACTGCCGGTTTTTCGGACTTTTCGGCAGCAAACATGTCTGTTTTACACAAGAACAAAACCTTCGCCGCCCTGCTGGCCACGGTCACCGGCGGCGTCGGCCTGCACCGCTTCTACCTGCGCGGCCTGGCCGACCCCTGGGGCTGGCTGCACGCGGCCAGCCTGCTGGGCGTGGCCGCCGTGTTTGCCGTATGGCCCAAGGCCGATCCCTACTTCCTGCTGCTGCCGCTGATCCTGTCGATGCTGGCGGGTTTCCTGGAGTCGCTGGTGCTGGGCCTGATGCCGGACGAAAAATGGGATGCCGCGTTCAACGCCGGCTCCGGCAAGCAATCCAATTCGCGCTGGCCGCTGGCCCTGGTCCTGGTGGCGACCCTGCTGGTCGGCGCCTTCGGCCTGATCGCCGCCATCGCCCGCCTGTTCGACCTGCTCTACACCGGCGGCATCTACGGCTGAGCTCGTGTCAACCTTGGGGTCAGGCTCTTTGGTTGACACGGGCTCTGCCCATGTCAACCAAAGAGCCTGACCCCAAGGTTGACACGAAGTCAGCCGTTGGCTTTGGCGGCGGCTTCGCGCAGCTTGTCTTTCTTGCTCTTGCGCTTGCCCTTGATGCCGCCGGTGCCGTCGTGGGCGCCGGGGGGCAGCGGCTTGGCGGCGGTGAGCGGTTCGAATCCGGGGATCCGTTCGCGGGCGACGCGGATGTCCTGGCGCTTTTCGATCAGGCGGAAGTGCTGCTCGGCGTCCGGGGTGATGAAGCTGACCGCCAGGCCGGACGCGCCGGCGCGGCCGGTACGGCCGATGCGGTGCGTGTAGTCGGCCGGTGAGCGCGGCAGGTCGTAATTCACCACCACCGGCAATTGGGCGATGTCGATGCCGCGCGCGGCGACGTCGGTGGCCACCAGCACCTGCAGCCGTCCTTCGCGGAAGTCGGCCAGCACCGCGGTGCGCGCGCCCTGGCTGAAATCGCCGTGGAAGGCTTCGGCGGCGACGCCGTTGCGCCGCAGCTTGTCGGCCACGTGTTCGGAGGCGTATTTGGTGGCAACGAACACCAGCACCTGGCGCCAGCCCTCTTCCTTCAGCAGGGCGCGCAGCAGCGGCGTGCGGCGCGCTTCGTCCACTTCGATCGCGCGCTGGGTGATGTCGGGCGTATGGGCCGCTTCGTCCATGGTCGCCACGCGCACGGGGTCGCGCAGCAGCTTGCCTGCCAGCGCCTGCACCGCCGGCGGGAAGGTGGCGGAGAAGAACAGGTTCTGCCGCCGCGCCGGCAGCAGCGCCAGGATGCGGGCGATTTCGTCGGCAAAGCCCATGTCCAGCAGCTTGTCGGCTTCGTCGAGCACCAGCACCGAGGCGCCGTCCAGCTTGAGCGCATTGTGTTCGACCAGGTCGAGCAGGCGGCCCGGCGTGGCCACCATGATGTCGGTGCCGCCGCGCAGCGCCATCATTTGCGGGTTGATCGATACGCCGCCGAAGGCCACCGATACCTTGACCGGCAGCGGCAGGTGCGATGCCAGCCCGCGCAGCGTGTCGCCCACCTGGGCCGCCAACTCGCGCGTCGGCGCCAGCACCAGCGCGTACAGCTTGCGCTGCCCGCCCGCGCCGTGCCGTGCGCTGGACAGCAAGGCGTTCAGCAGCGGCAGCGCGAAGGCGGCCGTCTTGCCGGAACCGGTTTGCGCCTGTCCCAGAACGTCGTCGCCGCGCAAGGCCGGCGGGATGGCGGCACTCTGGATGGCGGTCGGCGTGCTGTAGCCGGTTTCGGTAATGGCGTTGAGCAGTGCGGGCGCGAGGCCCAGGCTGGAAAATGTCATGGCGTGCTTCGGTTAGGGAAGCCCGCAGTATACCTTGCAGCTGGTTTCATGCGACTATACGGATGCTATCAATCTTCCAACGCCGTCGACGAATGATCAATTGGGACGCCCACTTTTGCCTGCCGCTGCATCCCCAGGCGGATTTCTCTCCCCTCAGCCAGTTGCAGGCCGCTGGCGTGAACTATGTGTCGGTCAATGTGGGCATGGACATGAATCCGGTGCCGCAGGTGATGTCCGTGATCGCCGGCTTCCGCGCCACCATCGCGGCCCATCCGGAGCGCTACCGCCTGGTATCGGGCGTCGATGAAGTGATCCAGGCGGCCGCCGACGGCGTGCTGGCCATCGGCTTCGACCTGGAAGGCGCGATGCCGCTGATGGAGCAGCCGGAAATGGCCGCCGTGTATGCCCAGTTGGGTGTGCGCCAAATGCATTTCGCCTACAACCGCAACAACAGCGTGGCCGACGGCTGCCACGATACGGCGCGCGGCCTGACGCTGCTCGGCAAGCGCGTGCTGGAAGCGGTGAACGATGCCGGCATCATCGTCGATTGCGCCCACACGGGCCGCCTGTGCAGCCTGGAGATCATGGCCGCGTCGAGCAAGCCGGTGGTATTCAGCCATGCCAATCCTTTCGGCTTGCTGCCGCACGGGCGCAACATCACCGATGAACAGATCCAGGCCTGCGCGGCAACGGGCGGCGTGGTGTGCATCTCTGGCCTGTCCTGGTTCCTGGGCAGCGAGCAGCCGACGGCAGCCGACGTGGCGCGCCACGTGGCCTATGTGGCGGACCTGGTGGGCGTGGCGCACGTCGGCATCGGCCTCGATATCTGCATCAGGGAGAAGGACCTGGACGATACGCCGCCGGGCGAGTTCGATCCGTCCTGGTGGTGGCCGGAAACGGCGGGCTACCGCACCGGCCGGGCGCCGGGCTATGTTCCGCCCGCCGCGTGGAAATTGCTGCCCGTGGAACTGCGCAAGCTGGGCATGGCGCCCAGCGAAATCGAACTGGTCCTGGGCCGAAATATGCTGCGGGTGGCGCGCGCCACCTGGGGCTGAACAGGTTACATGCCGACGTCGCCGTACGGGCCGGCGACCACCACCACATAACCTTCCGGATCGCGCAGCCACAATTCGCGGTGCTGCGCATTGCTGTTTTCCTTCGGCCCTTCCAGCACCGTGGCGCCGGCTGCCGTGGCGCGTTCCACCGCGTCGTCGAAATCGTCGGTCCAGAACCAGAGCAGCGCGCCGTTGCCGTAGGGGCGCTGCTCGGGATTGCCGATGTGCGGGTGGTGGTGGGCGTCCCAGCGGTGCAGTTGCAGCACCATGCGTCCGTCGTGCAGCAATTGTTCGTATTCGTTGCCGCCATGACCGCTCTTCAGGCCCAGGGTCTTCTGGTACCAGCGGCTGCTGGCTTCGACGTTGCTGACAGCAATCAAGGGTTGCGCTTGCATAGTATCCTCCGGCTCGTCGGAGGAACAGCATACCACTGGACGGCGCCCCAGGCGAATTCGGGCACGAGGAACAGCCACACCAGGGGCAATCCGCCACCGGCCAGCGCCCATGCCATCCAGGTGCTGAACAGGAAGCGCGCGCTGCCGTCGTAGGTGGCGAACTGCGGCTGCGGGTCGCGCAGCCGCAGCCAGGACCACACCAGCACCACGCTGCCCAGCAGGCAGGCGAACAGGATGTGCATTGTGCCGAAGGCGGGCAGCGGCGCCCCGCCCAGCGCGGCGTTGGCGGCGGACAGTTGGCCGTGGGCGATGGCGAAGCTCCATGGGGTGGCGAAAGGCGCTGTCACCAGCAGGTCGTAGGTGGCGCTGGCGCGCACCAGTGTGCGGATAGTCGAGGTATTCATGCAGCCAGCTTAAACCTTGGAGTACACTCCAGGGGCAAGCATTATTTGAGAGGTCAGCATGCGGATCGGCGAATTGGCGGCGGCCACGGGTCTCAGCCGCGATACCTTGCGCTATTACGAGAAGCGCGGCTTGCTGGTGGCGCGCCGGGGCGGCAACGGTTACCGCGACTACCCCGCGGAGGCGGCCGACTGGCTGCGCTATATCCGCACGGCCCAGGCGCTCGGCTTCACGCTGCAGGAAATCGAGGCGGACTTGCCGCTGCTGGTCGCTCCGGACACGGACGGCGCGGCCACGGCGGCGGCGCTGCGCACCGCCCTGCAAGCCAAGCTGGCGGAAATCGACCGCCGCATCGATGGCTTGCAGGTGCTGCGCGGCGAACTGGTACGCCGGCTCGGCGCCCGGATGGCGGAATGCCCGCTGCGCCCGGCCGCCCAGGCGCCTGCGGCGCCGGCTTAGCCGTTGTAAGCCTTGCGCAGGGCCGCCAGGTCGATCTTCTTCATCAGGTTGATGGCGACGATGACCCGGCCGACCCGCTCGCGGTCCTGGTCCAGCAGCATCCGCTCGACCTCCTGCGGGTAGATCTGCCAGCTCACGCCGTATTTGTCCTTGAGCCAGCCGCACATCTGGGCCGCCGGGTCGCCGCCATTGCCCAGTTTGTCCCAGTAATAGTCGATCTCTTCCTGCGAATCGCAGCGCACCTGCAGCGACAGCGCTTCGTTGAACTTGAATTCCGGCCCGCCGTTGAGGGCGGAGAATGGCTGTCCGTTGATGTCGAACGTCACCATCAGCACGCTGCCGGCCGCCTTGCCGTGGTATTCCTTGCCGGCCTCCGTGCAATAGCTGATGTCCTTGATCCTGCTGTCCTTGAAGATGCCGGTGTAGTAGCGGGCGGCTTCCTCGGCCTGGTTGTCGAACCACAGGCATGGGGTGATTTTCTGCATGGTCGTCTCCGGTTGGGTTGTCCTGCACTGACGACGGCTGGCGCATGCCGGAATCGACAGCCGGCCCGAACTATTTATACTGCGGTATGGTCAGCGCCACCTTCCGTTTCTACGAGGAACTAAACGACTTCCTGCCGCGCGCGCGCCGCAAGGTGGAGTTCACCGTGCCGTGCGCCCGTGCGGCCACCACCAAGCACATGATCGAGGCGCTCGGCGTGCCGCATACCGAGGTGGAGCTGATCCTGGTCAACGGCGAGTCTTCCGGCTTCGACCGCCTGCTGTGCGATGGGGACCGGGTGGCAGTCTATCCCAAGTTCGAGACCTTCGACATTCGACCGCTGCTGCGCGTGCGCGATGAGCCGCTGCGCACCGTGCGTTTTGTGGCGGACGCCCACCTGGGCGGCCTGGCGCGCCTGCTGCGCATGGCCGGCTTCGATACGCTGTACGACAACCATATCGACGATCCGACCGTGGCGGCGCTGTCGGAAAACGAGGGCCGCATCGCCCTGACCCGCGACCGCGAACTGCTGAAGCGGCGCGGCATCACCCACGGTTGCTATGTGCGGGCGCTGAAACCCGCGGAACAGTTTGCCGAAATCATGCAGCGGCTCGACCTGGCGGCCAGCGCGCGGCCTTTCACGCTGTGCCTGGCCTGCAATGTGCCCCTTCGGCAGGTGGCCAAGGCGGACGTGGAAGCCAGGCTGCCGTCCTCCGTGCGGGCCTCGCAGGAAGAATTCCTGGCTTGCGACGCCTGCCATGGCGTCTTCTGGCGCGGTTCGCACTGGCGCCGCATGAAGGCCCTGCTCGAGAGCCAGGGCGTGGCGAGCGCCTAGCAGTCCGGTGGGGGACCATCGGCCGGCACCAGGTTGATGCGCTGCCCGCCGGCCTCGATATCGCGCAGCCCAGGGGCCACCAGCGAAAACTCGCCGGCGCGCAGCCGTTCGAGCAAGGCGCGGCAGCCGGCCAATTGCAATCCGGGCCGCGCTATGACTTTCCAGCTGCCGTCGCGCTCGGCCATCAGCACGGTACCGTCGCGGCGGGTCTGCCCTACCAGCAGCACTTCCTGCCTGCCATCGCCATCCGCGTCAAGCACGATGGCGTCGCAACTGCTTCCCGCGACCCGCAGGCAAGCCGGGACCGCCGTCGTCTGGCCCCTGCCGCCCAGGTCCTGTTGCAGCAACCCTTGCGGCAGCTGCGCCCCCTTCGGCCAGACCTGCAGGTTGCGGGCGATATCGGCCGGGGCGGCGGCGGCCTCGGCGCCCTCGTAGCGCAGCTTGAGCGCCGCGGTGGCGCGGCTGCGGACGTCCGGCGGCTGCGGCCCCACGTCGCGCGCGGACAGCGCCTGCAAGGCCTGCATGCCGTAGCGCGCGCCGTGGAAACGCAGGAAGCCGTAATCGAATTGCGCGGCCGATACCGCTCCGCGTTCCAGCCGCGCCACCTGGTCGTTGACGGCGATGCGGGCCGGATCGGCAACAGGCGTAAACATGGCCAATGCCACGGCCAGCGACAGGAAGGCAGCGGCCACATTCACGTGCCGCAGTCCATCCAGCCATGGTCCCTCGCGCGCCATGGCCGCCAACAGGTAGCCGACCGCATAGAACAGCGCCACGGCCAGGCAGGCTGCCGCAACGACCCGGTCCGGCGTCCAGCCATAGTCGCCGACGCGCAAGGCCAGCGCATAGATGCCGAGCAGTGCCAGCGGCAGCAACAGCAGGCAGGCAATGCGCGCGGCCACGTGCACGCTGCGCGCCAGGCTGTCGGCCGCATCGCCCGCCTGGAACGCCGCATTGACCAGCACCACCAGCACCGCGCAACTGGCCAGCAGCACGGCAGTGGCATGGCGGGTCTGCCACAGCGCCTGCAGGCCGGTGAACGGCAGCGCCGCCAGGAAGCCGCCCACCAGCAGCACGGCAATCGGCAGGATCCAGGCCATCAGCACCAGCAACAGGCTGCGGATGCCGCGCACGATGGCGGGCCGCACGTCGGTGGTATGCATGGCACTGGAGAACGCCAGGCACACCAGCGGCACCGAGAACCACGACTGCCGCAGCAGTTCTTCAATGAAGTTCAGCTTCAACAGGTCGAACAACGCATCGCCCAGCCACATCACCAGCCACACGCCGGCCACGAACATGCCGGAAAACAGCAGCTGGATGGCAAGCTTCCAGGCAGTCTCGAAGCAGGTGGAGTAATGGGCAACGGGCCGGCGGTCGTGCGCCCCGGCCAGCACCAGGCTGTGGGCGACAAAGAAGAAACCCACGCAGAAGGGAAACACCAGCAGCGAAGGACGCGGCAACGGCGCCGGGTCGAGGGCATTGCGCCAGGCGTCGTGCGCGCCCACCGCCGCCAGCACCAGCGCGGCAGCGGCCAGCCACGCGGCCATTGGCCGGCGCTCCAGGTGACCCAGGCTGGAAATCAGCAGCACCGGCAGCACGACCCCACCCAGCACCAGCGGGAAAAAAAGGCCGGGATGGTTGGCCGGCCAGGCGCCCGCCTGCTGCGCGTGATAGAGAAAATATAACAAACCACCCTGTACCAGCCCGGCGGCCAGGCGCAATTGGCCCACGCGCCGGGTTACGGCGGCATCACGTACAGGTTCGGGTGACAGCGGCTCGGCATCCATGGGACGATCATAGCCTCTTGTCAATTTTGCAGCAACGCCACTGTTGCGCGGCGACGCTATATAATCAATGGTTCAACCAGCCGTATGCGCCATGAATCCACATCTAGACAAGCTGCAGTCCTACCCGTTTGAAAAACTGCGCCAGCTGTTTGCCGGCAGCACGCCTAACCCAGCCTACAAGGCGATCAGCCTGGGCATGGGCGAACCGAAGCACCCTACTCCGGCCTTCATCCGCCAGGCACTGGTGGACAACCTGGATGGACTGGCCAGCTATCCGCTGACGGCCGGCAGCGAAGCCCTGCGCAACGCGATCGCGACCTGGCTGGAGCGCCGCTACAACCTGCCGGCACTGGATCGCGCCACGCAGGTGCTGCCGGTGAACGGCTCGCGCGAAGCCCTGTTCTCGTTCGCGCAAACCGTGATCGCGCCCGATACCGGCGCGCTGGTGATGTGCCCCAACCCGTTCTACCAGATCTATGAAGGCGCGGCATTCCTGGCCGGCGCCGAGCCGTATTTCGTGAACTCCGACCCGGCGCGCAATTTCGCGCCGGACTACGACAGCGTGCCGGATGAAGTCTGGCAGCGCGTGCGCCTGCTGTATCTCTGCTCGCCGGGCAACCCGACCGGCGCGGTGCTGACGCTGACGGACTGGGAACACCTGTTCGCGCTGTCCGAGCGCTACAACTTCATCATCGCCGCCGACGAATGCTATTCGGAGATCTACCACAGCGACGAAGCGCCGCTGGGCGCCATGCAGGCCGCCAATATCCTCGGCCTGACCGCGCAAGGCGAGCCGTATGCGCGGCTGGTGGTGTTCTCCAGCCTGTCCAAGCGCTCCAACGTGCCGGGCATGCGCTCCGGTTTCGTGGCCGGCGACGCGCAAGTGCTGAAAAAATTCCTGCTGTACCGCACCTACCACGGCAGCGCCATGGGCCCGCATGTGCAGGCCGCCTCTGTCGCCGCCTGGAACGACGAAACCCATGTCGAGGAAAACCGCGCGCAATACCGCGCCAAGTTCGCCGCCATCACGCCCCTTATCCAGGAAGTGCTGGACGTGCAAATGCCGGACGCCGGCTTCTACCTGTGGGCCGACGTGACCCGCACCGGCCTGTCCGACACTGAATTCGCCCGCCGCCTGCACGCCGAGTACAATGTGACGGTGCTGCCGGGCAGTTTCCTGGCGCGCGACGCCCACGGCATCAACCCGGGCCGCAACCGCATCCGCATGGCGCTGGTTGCCGAGACCGAGGAAGGCCTGGAAGCGGCGCGCCGTATTGTCCAATTCTGCAATCAATTGAAGAACCAGTAATCATGACCATCCAGCAAATCATCGAAACCGCGTGGGACAACCGCGCCGAGATCAACCCGTCCAACGCCAGCGCCGAAGTGCGCGACGCCGTCAACCACGTGCTGGCCGGCCTGGACAACGGCTCGCTGCGCGTAGCCCACAAGGAAAATGGTGCCTGGGTGGTCAACCAGTGGATCAAGAAAGCCGTGCTGCTGTCCTTCCGCCTGGAGAACAACGTGGTCATGCCGTCCGACGGCACCATGCAGTTCTACGACAAGGTGCCGACCAAGTTCGCCAACTACTCGGCCGAAGATTTCGCCAAGGGCGGCTTCCGCGTGGTACCGCCGGCCGTGGCGCGCCGCGGCTCCTTCATCGGCAAGAACGTGGTGCTGATGCCGTCCTATGTGAACATCGGCGCCTACGTCGACGAAGGCGCGATGGTCGACACCTGGGCCACCGTCGGTTCCTGCGCGCAGATTGGCAAGAACGTGCACCTGTCCGGCGGCGTGGGCATCGGCGGCGTGCTGGAGCCGATGCAGGCCAACCCCACCATCATCGAAGACAACTGCTTCATCGGCGCCCGCTCCGAGATCGTGGAAGGCGTGATCGTGGAAGAGAACTCGGTGATTTCGATGGGCGTGTACATCGGCCAGTCGACCAAGATTTACGACCGCACCACCGGCGAAGTATTCTATGGCCGTGTGCCGGCCGGTTCGGTGGTGGTGTCGGGCTCCCTGCCGTCCGCGGACGGCAAGTACAGCCTGTACTGCGCCGTGATCGTCAAGCGCGTGGATGCACAGACGCGCGCCAAGACCGGCATCAACGAACTGCTGCGCGGCGTTTAACGGCACCAACCGGGAGAACCGGACCCCGGTTGTCCGGTTCTCCCGGTTTTAAGAGAAAAGGAGATACCCCAAAATGGCAATGGACCGCCTGTTCCAGCTGATGAAGGAAAAGAACGCCTCGGACATGTTTTTCGCCGTAGGCTCGCCGGTGCACCTGAAGATCAACGGCCTCCTGATCCCCATCAACCAGCAAAAGCTCGAGCCCGAGAACCTGCGCGGCCTGCTGGCCGAAGTCTGCTCGCCGGCCCAGCTGGAAGAACTGGACACGTCCAATGAGCTGAACATGGGTATCTCCGTGCCCAACCTGGGCCGCTTCCGCCTGTCGGCTTTCCGCCAGCGCGGCAGCATTTCCGCCGTGTTCCGCTTCGTGCCGGCCAACATCCCGCCGCTGGGCGAACTGGGCCTGCCGCCCGTACTGGCGGACCTGATCATGGAAAAGCGCGGCCTGGTGCTGCTGGTCGGCGCCACCGGCTCCGGCAAGTCGACCACCATCGCCGCCATGCTGGACCACCGCAACGAACTGCGCTCGGGCCATATCCTCACCCTGGAAGACCCGATCGAATACCTGTTCCGCAACAAGAAGTCGATCGTCAACCAGCGCGAAATCGGCAGCGACGCAAAGGACTTCTACACCGCGCTGCGCAACTCCATGCGCCAGGCGCCGGACTGCATCCTGATCGGCGAGATCCGCGACCGCGAGACCATGGCGTCGGCGATGGCATATGCGCAATCGGGCCACCTGGTGCTGGCGACCCTGCACGCCAACAACTCCTACAACGCGCTGAACCGCATCATTTCCTTCTACCCGATCGAGAACCGCCCGGCGCTGCTGCAGGACTTGTCCTCCACCGTGAAAGCCATCGTGTCGCAACGCCTGATCCGCTCGGCCGGCGGCGGCACGCGCACTCCGGCGGTGGAAATCATGGTCAACACCCGCTACATCGCGGACTTGATCGAAAAAGGCGAAATCGGCGCCATCAAGGAAGCGCTGGAAAAATCGCTCTCGCCAGGCTCGCAATCGTTCGAGCAGGCGCTGTACAAGCTGGTGATGGACGGCGCCATCACCAAGGACGAAGCGCTGGCCAACGCCGATTCCGCCACCAACCTGCTATGGCTGCTGAATCACGGCATGGAAACCCCGCCTCCCGCCGAGGAAGAAGAACTGAAGTCGCCTACCGACGCCTCCTTCACCGAGTTCACCCTGAACTCCTGATTTCCCGCAAGGCCGGCATGGCCACCCCGTAGTACAAAAAGGCTTCGGCCTTTCTACGGGGACGCCATGTCACCTGACCAGCTCGCATTCATCTCATCTTGGGCATCGATTGCCTCGTTAGTCATCTCGATCGTTTCCTTACTCTTACTTCGCAGCATCAAAGCGAACGTCATCCGCTTTCACAGAAAACAGAGATTGAACGAGCTAAAGGCCGAAGTCATCAAAGCCCTGGCTGGCTCGTTTTCTGCCGCGGAAATCGGCACTTTACTTTGCGCTTTACGCAGGAACTATCCGACTTCGATGTGGTCAAAGCTTACAGTCCGCGGCAGGCTTTTGATCGAATTGCATCGAAGGATCGATGACAACGATTTGCCGGGAATTAAGGACGTACTCAAAGACTTGAACTCATTCTCGGAGGACGTATGAAAAAGTATTGGGACCTCTTCAGTCAAATATCCCAACTGACGCACGCAGGCGTCCTGAACTGGCACGAAGTAGACTGCCAAGCCCACGCGCGACAGATCAGCAAATCTTGGCGGGTTTTGCGGCAGTTTGAGGCACCGTTCAATTACCACGGCCGCCCTACTACATTGATTTGCGTTGAAAAGCCAATTTACCTTGATGAGGACTATTTGTTTCCCTATGAAGATCGCACTTGCGAACTGCTCATTCTCGACAATGAAGAGTTATTGGAAGAAGTCGCCGAGCCATCGATTCGCTGGTATTGGCTGAAAGGCCTTGGCAGTGCAATTGCCGACGCTTGCAATCGGGCTGCCATCCCCCAACAGGCTTGATGTATGATCGGAATTTCATATCAACAAGAAATTCCGCACCATGAGCACTGCCCTGCCCATCGCCAAAGCTGGCGACCAAACCCTCGACATGCTGTCCAACCTGGTCAACCGCCACGGTTGCATCACCGGCGCCACCGGCACCGGCAAGACGGTCACGCTGCAGCGCATCGCGCAATCGCTGTCCGATATCGGCGTGCCGGTCTTCATGGCCGACATCAAGGGCGACTTGTCCGGCATGGCCAAGCCCGGCGTGCTGGGCGAGAAGATGGCCAAGCGGCTGGAAGCGCTGAAGCTGGACGCCCCACAATGGGCCGGCTGCCCGGTCACCTTCTGGGACGTGTTCGGTGAACAGGGCCACCCGGTGCGCGCCACGGTTTCCGACCTCGGCCCCACCCTGCTGGCGCGCATGCTGAACCTGAACGATACCCAGGAAGGCGTGCTGCAGCTGGTGTTCAAGATCGCCGACGACAACGGCATGCTGCTGCTCGATACCAAGGATTTGCGCGCCATGCTGCAGCACGTGGGCGACAACGCTGCCGATTACAAGACCAGCTACGGCAACGTCAGCGCCGCCAGCATCGGTGCCATCCAGCGCGGCCTGCTGGCGATTGAAGAGCAAGGCGGCGACAAGTTCTTCGGCGAGCCGATGCTGAACATCGACGACCTGCTGCAGACCGACGCCAAGGGCAAGGGCGTGGTCAACATCCTGGCGGCCGACAAGCTGATGAACGCGCCCCAGATCTATTCCGTATTCCTGTTGTGGATGCTGTCGGAACTGTTCGAGAACCTGCCCGAAGTGGGTGACCTGGACAAGCCCAAGCTGGTGTTCTTCTTCGACGAAGCCCACCTGCTGTTTGCCGAGGCGCCGAAAGCCCTGCTGCAGAAGATCGAACAGGTGGTGCGCCTGATCCGCTCCAAGGGCGTGGGCGTGTTCTTCATCACCCAGAACCCGCTCGACATCCCGGAAACAGTGCTGGGCCAGTTGGGCAACCGCGTGCAGCACGCCCTGCGCGCCTACACCCCGCGCGACCAGAAAGCCGTGAAATCGGCGGCGGAAACTTTCCGCCCGAACCCGGCCATCGACGTGGCGCAAGTGATTACCGAGCTTGGCGTGGGCGAAGCGCTGGTGTCTTTCCTGGACGAGAAAGGCACACCGCAAATCGTGCAGCGCGCCTTCGTACTGCCGCCCGCCTCACAACTGGGCCCCATCACCCCGGCCGAGCGCCAGGCGGCGCGCGACAATTCCGTGGTGGCCGGCGTGTATGAGAAAGCGGTCGACCGCGAATCGGCCTACGAGAAACTGACCGGCCGCGTCAACGCCGGCGCAAAGTCCGGCAGCGCCGCCCCTGCACCGGGCGGCCGCGCCCCGATGGGACGTGGCACGGCGCCGGCGCCCGCCGATGCCCCGGCCGACAGCGGCGGCTCCATCTTCGGTGACGTGCTGGGCGGCCTGTTCGGCGGCGGCAGCAGCAAGCGCGATTCCGCCGTGCAGGCCATGGTGAAATCGGCGGCCCGCAGCATCGGTTCCCAGGTCGGCCGCGAAATCATCCGCGGCGTGCTGGGATCGATCCTGAAGTCCCGCTGATCAAACCAGCGCGTGGTCGAAGTGGTGACCGCGATGGCCGACCAGTTGCACGGTGTCGTCCGTCACCACGTCGGCGGCGGTCGCGATGACCGCCATCGGTGACGTGCTGGTCGTCAGCGTGATCGTCTTGTCGGTGAACTGCAGGATTTCGATATTGCTCAACTGGTCCACGCCCTCGGCGCCGGAAACGCTCCAGGTGTTGGTGCCCGTACGCAGCACCGAATACGCCGTGCTCAAGCCGTTGAAGACAGCGGTGTCGGTGCCCGCGCCGCCATTCAGCACGTCGTTGCCGCCATCGCCTTCCAGCTTGTCGTTGTAGGCGGTACCGGTCAGGGTATCCGCCACACTGGTGCCGGCCAGGTAACGTGCGCCCGTGGTGGAATTCACGCCGAGTGTGCCGGCCAGGCCATCGCCGCCGTACAGCCATTTCAGCGCAGCGACATCGTATTCGCTGAACGTGGAATGGTAGCCGCCGGAGTGCGTATACGACATCAGCGTGTGTGCCGTGTTGTCGACGGCGGTCGGCAGCTTGATGGTGCCTTCAAAGGAGTGCTTGAGGCCCAGCGCGTGGCCAAGCTCGTGCAACAGCGTTTCGTAACCCTGGGTACCGGCCGCCAGGTTGGCGTTTGCCGTGGCCCATTCCGCGTTATCGAGATAGACATAGGTCGACGCGTTGAACTTGGTCACCGTGCCGGTGCTGGTGTACGAATAGCTGTAGCGCGAGCTGTCCAGGCCCGTGGTGGAGCTGCCGCTGATGTTCGCGTTCGCGAAATGCATCTGCGCCAGGCTGCCGTCGCCGGTTTCGACAAAATTGATGCCGGTCAACTTGGCCGCGTACGCCATCGCGCCGCGCGTCGCTGCCTGCTGCGCCGTCGTGAACGCCTTGGGCGCGCTCAGGATCGCGGTGTTGCCCGATTCCAGGCCGCTGGCCACGGAAAAAGTGTAGTACAGGGTGTTGGCGGTGCCGGTCTGGTAATTCCAGTTCGGCAGGTTGCCCAACAGGGCATCGATGTAGTTCAGGCCAGAGAGGGTGGTGCTGCGCACTTCGGTAACAGTTGCCATGTCGTTTGCTAGCGAAAACATTGTGAAATGGAACGCCAGTATTGCGACACAGTTGACGAGCGTCAACCGAAAATCCAATCGTGCGCGGGGTCAGTGTGCACTCAGGGTTGGACCGTCAACATCCTGCCATTCAGGCATTCCGCAAATTTCGCTCCTCACCGTGACAATCGGAGATTATCTTTTCCATTTCATTTGCTACTTTGCAATGGCGACCGAACAACTTCTTGCGAAACGTCAAAGGGGATGAGGGGGAACTATGATTGCGCTGAAGGTCTACATCAACACCGATGATGCGTTCCTGGTCTGGAAAGCCCCGCACATCCCCGGCTGCCTGGGCTTTGCGATTGAGCGCCAATGGGTAAAGCGCGCCGGCGGCAAAGCGACGCCAGGCGGTTCCGAATTCCTGCTGAACCGCGTCGGGTTCAAAGGCGGCCAGGCGACACCAAACCAGCGCCAGCCATCGAACGTCTGGCCCTTCCAGCGCTTCAATTGGACCGACCACGAAGTTTCGGAAGACGATCACGTGAAATACCGGATCGTCCCGATGATCGGGCAGGTCGGCTCCCTGGTCCCCGATGAAAGCAAAGCCAGCGCCTGGGTGGACGCCCGCGCTGTCCAACCGGGCAAAGGCGCCATCAGGTTCCTCTTCAACAGGCCGATGGCTTCGTCGCAATGGATGGCCCGTATCGCCAGCAAGGACAAGCTGAAGACGTCGGCGCAGCTGGTCGAGGCCATTTCTCACGTCGATAGCGACGAACTGCGCGATTTCTGCGGCGGCACGCTCATCAAGGGCTACCGCGCCTTGTTTGACGAGGCCGATGGCAACAAGAAGCTGCACCTGTACGCTGCCTTGTTCGAACTGAAGGATGAGGAAATCATCAACCGCTTCTGCAAGCTCGGCCGGCGTGCGCATATTGTTTTATCCAATGGCAGTGCCAGCGAGAAAGAGCCGGACGTCAACGAAACCGGGCGGGAAGCGGTCCATGCGGCCGGGTGCGTCGTCATCGACCGCATGACTTCCACGCCAAAGGGTGTCGGCGACCTGGGCCACAACAAATTCATCGTGGTGGTCGAAGACGGCAAGCCCACGAAGGTGCTGACCGGCTCCACCAACCTGACGCCCACCGGACTCTTCACCCAGATCAACAACTCCGTCCTCATCGACAGCCCGGAATTGGCGCAACAATACCTGGACCAGTGGCACCGCCTGGCCAACGCGCAAAGCGATGCGCCTTCAACGCTCAAGAAATCGAATCCCGCCCCCGGCAAGACCATCGCCAAGCCTGCGCACATGGCAGCCTGGTTCACCCCCACGGTCGCACACGCCGACCTGGATATGCTGAAAGAGCTGATTCGTGGAGCGAGCCAGGGCATCCTGTTCCTCACCTTCATGCCCGGCCCAACGGGACCGCTCATGGATATCCTCGAACAGCGGGCGGACGGCCTGTTCGTCCGCGGTGTCGTCAACCAGTTCGTGGGCGGGGCCAAAGGCAAGCTGGTTGCGGCACTGACCGGCGCCAACCAGCTCGACCCGATGGACCTCGACGTATCGACACCTACCGGCATCAAGCAGCAGTTTTCATTCTGGGCGGACGAGTTCATGAAGGGCGGCAAAATCTCCGTCCTGGTCCACAGCAAAGTGCTGTGCATCGATCCGTTTGGCGACTCGCCCACCATCGTCACCGGTTCCCACAACTTTTCTTCACTGGCGTCGGAAAGCAACGACGAAAACTTCCTCGTCATCAAGGGCGACAAGTCGCTCGCCGAGGCCTACGCGGCGCACATTATTTCGGTGTACAACCACTATCGCTGGCGGCAGTACGTCGGGTCGGCCCTGGCGGCCGGCAAGCAGCCATGGCAAAAGCTGGACGATAAGGATACGTGGCAATCCAGCCGTCTCCACGATCCGAAGCAGGCAAGCGAGTGGGCGTTCTGGGGACTATGAAACGCGCTGCCAAGGCAGCAGTCGCGTCGGGATATAATGTCGTCCTTCGCCCGCCGGTCGGGCCTGCGCAACATTATTTTCCGAATGATTACTCTCTACGGCATCCCCAACTGCGACACCGTCAAGAAAGCCCGTGTTTGGCTGGCCAGCCAGCAGCGCGACTTCACTTTCCACGATTTCAAGAAACAGGGCCTGGATGAAGCCACCGTGCGCCAGTGGCTGAAGACCCTGGACTGGGAAGTGCTGGTCAACAAGAAAGGCACCACCTGGCGCGCCCTGCCCGACGAGCGCAAGGCCGCCGTCACCAGCGCCGATGCCGCCGTGGCGCTGATGCTGGAAAACCCGTCCGTGATCAAGCGCCCGGTACTGGTCGGCGCCGGCCCGCAGGCCCACGTCGGCTTCAACGACGCCATGTACCAGGAAATCTTCGCAGCATGAGCGCCTCCCGTACCCTCGACCTGACCGAGAAGCTGCTGGGCCGCGAGTCCGTCACGCCCGACGACAAGGGCTGCCAGGACCATTTGAAAGCCTGGCTGGAACCGCTCGGATTCCACTGCGAGACCATCGTGTCCGGCGAAGTCACCAACCTGTGGGCGCGCAAGGGCACGGAAAGCCCGGTGCTGGTGTTTGCCGGCCATACCGACGTGGTGCCGACCGGCCCGGTCGAGAAATGGTCGTCCGAACCGTTCTACCCGACCCACCGCGACGGCAAGCTGTATGGCCGCGGCGCCGCCGACATGAAGACTTCCATCGCGGCCATGGTGGTCGCCTGCGAGGAATTCCTGGCCGCGCACCCTGGCCATAAAGGCTCGATCGCTTTTCTCATCACCTCCGACGAGGAAGGCCCGGCCACCGACGGCACCGTGAAGGTGGTGGAGAAGCTCCAGGCGCGCAACGAAACCATCGACTACTGCATCGTCGGCGAGCCGACCTCGGACAAGACGCTGGGCGACATGATCAAGAATGGCCGCCGCGGTTCGCTGTCCGGCAACCTGACGATCAAGGGCGTGCAGGGCCACATCGCCTATCCGCAACTGGCGAAGAACCCGATCCACGTGGCCGCCCCGGCGCTGGCCGACCTGGTGGCGGAAGTGTGGGACGAAGGCAACGAATACTACCTGCCCACTTCCTGGCAGATGTCGAACATCCACGCCGGCACGGGCGCCAACAACGTGATCCCGGGCGAGCTGCACATCGACTTCAATTTCCGCTTCTCGACCGCTTCCACGCACGAGAGCCTGCGCCAGCGCGTGCACGCCATCCTGGACAAGCACGGGTTGGACTACCATCTGGACTGGACGCTGTCCGGCCTGCCCTTCCTGACGCCGCGCGGCACGCTGTCCGAAGCGCTGTGCCGGGCCATCAAGGATGAAACGGGCGTGGATACCGAACTGTCGACCACCGGCGGCACCTCCGACGGGCGCTTCATCGCCCGTATCTGCCCCCAGGTGATAGAATTCGGCCCCCCGAACGCCAGCATCCACAAGATCGACGAGCACATCGAAATCCGCTTCATCGATCCGCTGAAGAACATCTACCGCCGCACCCTGGAAAACCTCCTGCGCTAACAAGAACACCATGGATACCAGCCTGTACACCACTCCGCGCGACCTGATTCGCCATGCCGTCACCCGTTTCAACAAAGCCAAGCTGTTCTTCGGCCACGGCAGCGCCGAGGCTTACGATGAAGCGGCCTACCTGACCCTGCACACGCTGGCCCTGCCGCTGGACCGCCTGGAGCCGTTCATGGATGCGCGCCTGCAGCCGGAGGAAGTGGCCGAAGTGCTGGCCGTGATCGACCGCCGCGCCAACGAGCGCGTGCCGGCCGCCTACATCACCAACGAGGCGTGGCTGGGCACCTACAACTTCTACGTGGACGAACGCGTGATCGTGCCGCGCTCGTATATCGCGGAACTGATCCCGAATTACTTCGCGCCCTGGGTCAACGAGCCGGAAGGCGTGTCGCGGATCCTGGAACTGTGCACGGGCTCCGGTTGCCTGGCGATCATGATGGCCGATGCCTTCCCCGACGCGGAAGTGGATGCGGTCGATATCTCCGGCGATGCGCTGGAGGTGGCGCGCCGCAACGTGGACAAGTATGAACTGAATGGGCGCGTCAACCTGATCCAGTCGGACCTATACGCCAACGTCCCGGCCGGGAAAAAGTATGACCTGATCATCACCAACCCGCCGTACGTGAATTCCTCGTCCATGGCCAAGCTGCCGCAGGAATACCTGCACGAGCCGCAGATCGCCCTGGATGGCGGCGCCGACGGCATGGACCTGGTGCGCAAGATCATCGCAGGCGCGGCCGAGCGGCTGACCGACGACGGTCTGCTGATCGTGGAAATCGGCAACGAGAAGGAGTTTGCGGAAGCGGCCTTCGGGCACCTGGGGCTGACCTGGCTGACCACCAGCCAGGGCGACGACATGGTGTTCCTGCTGACTGCTGACCAACTGAAAGCCTAAGAACCGGGAGAACCGGAAAACCGGGGTACGACCCTTGGGGACTCGGCGTCCCCGTCGTACCCCGGTTTTCCGGTTTCACCGGTCTTCAAGAAACGACCAAAAAATGATCCGCCTCACCAACGTCAGCCTGATGCGCGGCCTCAAGCCGCTGCTGGAATCCGCCGACCTGACCCTGAACCCGGGCGACAAGATCGGCCTGATCGGCGCCAATGGCGCCGGCAAATCCAGCCTGTTCGCCATGCTGCGCAACGAGCTGCACCCGGACCTGGGCGACATCGACTTCCCGAAAAGCTGGCGCATGGCCTACGTGGCGCAGGAAACCCCTGCCCTGCCGCGCACCGCCATCGATTACGCCATCGATGGCGACGCCCACCTGCGCAGCCTGCAGGCCGAGCTGGCGCGCCTGGAAGCCCTGCCCGATTCGCCGGAGCACGGCATCGAGATCGCCCACGTCCATACCGCCCTGGCCGATGCCGACGCCTACACCGTGCAGTCGCGCGCCGAACAGCTGCTGCTGGGCCTGGGCTTCTCGCTGGAGCAGATGCAGCAGCCGGTGGCCAGCTTCTCCGGCGGCTGGCGCATGCGCCTGAACCTGGCGCAGGCGCTGATGTGCCCTTCCGACCTGCTGCTGCTGGACGAACCGACCAACCACCTGGACCTGGACGCCATCATCTGGCTGGAAGACTGGCTGAAGCGCTATACCGGCACCCTGATCATCATTTCGCACGACCGCGATTTCCTTGACGAGATCGTGAACGTGATCGTCCACATCGACGACCGCAAGCTGAAACGCTACTCGGGCAATTACTCGTCCTTCGAACGCCAGCGCGCCGCGCATCTGGTGCTGCAGGCATCGGCCATCGAGAAGCAGCAGCGCGCCCGCGCCCACCTGCAATCCTTCATCGACCGCTTCAAGGCCAAGGCCACCAAGGCGCGCCAGGCCCAGAGCCGCATGAA
>CBHWEO010000006.1:0-57442 GCA_966112955.1 uncultured Duganella sp.
CATACGCGTTCGATCAGGCCAGCCGCCGTCTGCATCAGGGCCAGGTCTTCGCCGATGGTGCTGTTCATGCCGGGACGCAGCACTTTCACCGCCACCTGCTTGCCGTTCTTCAGCGTGGCAAAGTGCACCTGGGCGATCGAGGCCGAGGCCACCGGGGTGCGCTCGAAGCTGGCGAACAGCTGGTCCGGCGGCGCGCCCAGCGAGCGCGTGACCTCGGCCACGGCGAGCGCCGAATCGAAGGGCGGCACGCGGTCCTGCAGCAGCGACAGCTCGGCCACGATGTCGGGCGGCATCAGGTCGGGCCGGGTCGACAGCACCTGGCCGAACTTCACGAAGATCGGCCCCAGCTCTTCCAGCGCGCGGCGCAGGCGCACGGCGCGCGGCGTCGAGAGGTCGCGCCAGAAAAACACCGTGTCGAGGAAGCGGCTGATGCGCGGCTTGTCGAAGCCGGAAATGGCGATTTCGTCCAGCCCATAGCGGACGGAGACGCGGACGATCTTGAGCAGCCGGAGGAATTTGCGGATCATTTAGCCAGTTTTTGTTCGAGTTTTTCCAGCCGCTTGCTGGCGCGCTCCACATCGTCGCGGAAGCGGGTGACATCGGCGGCAAAGCTTTCCGCCACCACGGGGCGAATCAGCAGCGGGTTCTCGTCGAGGAAGTATTCCGCGACATTCTCGGCCACTTTGCGCTGGCCATTGCGCGCGCCCTGCACCATGGCTTTCGCGCCTTGCACCAGGCGCACGGCGGCAATCGGGCCGACCAGTTTTTCCAGGTCGTATTCGGCCTCCCAGCGCAGCGACTGGGCCAGGTGCGAGATGGCATTGGCGAATTCGGCGTCGCCCTCGATCTGCACGTAGGAGAAGGCGCGTTCGCGGTTTTGCGCGATCAGCGGCAGGTCGCTCAATTTCAGGCGGATCGTTACTGCCGCCGCGGCGCCGTTGCCCGCCGCCTCCACCATGCCATCGGGCGCCACGCGCAGGCGCAGCACGGCCGGGCTGGCGTCGATCACGGCGACCTTGCCGGCGTGCAGCTTGAGTTCCGTGCGCGCCCATGGTTCCTGCGCCAGCAGGTGGTTGATGGTGGCAGCAGCCGGCATGCTGAGTGAGAATGGGAACATTGTTGTCTTCTTTTTCGCCGCGAAAACCGGCACACCGGTGCCTGACCCAGTGGGTCTGGCACCTGCCCTACCGGTTTACATAAAACAAAACCGCCCCGGAAAACCAGGGCGGTCTCGATCTTACCAGTTAAAGCCGGCCAGGTCAGGCCAGTTGCTGGATACCGGCCAGCATCCAGCCGGTACTGCCGTTGACCGGCTTGCTCAGGTTCCACACTTCCTGGAATGATTCCGGCAGCGCATCGGGAGCAGGCTTCATCTGGCCCCAGAACTTCACGCTGGCCAGGTAGTCGCGGCCATCGTTCTCGATGCCCAGCAGTTCCGCATCGATCGCCACCACATCGGTGTATTCGGTTTGCGCGCCGCGCTCCTGGATCTGCATGCGCAGTTCGGCAAAGACTTCCGGCGTGGTGAAGCTGCGGATATCTTCCACGTCCGCCTTGTCCCAGGCCGCCTGCAGGCGGATGTAGTTGGACTTGGCCGCGCGCAGGAAGCCGGCGGTATCGAAATCGGCCGGCACGCCCCACGGGGTATGCGCCACAGGAGCAGCAACAGCAGCGGCGGCAGGCGCCGCCAGCGCAGGACCGCCCGCCGGCATCACCGGCTCGAAGGCCGCAGGCTGCGCCTGGTTCAGCGACGAACCCTGGTAGCCGCCGTAAGCCGGCACCTCGCGCAGGCCGGCCGGCTGCGATTTACGGCGCAGCATGCCGACGATCAGGAAGATCACGCCGCCGATCAAGGCGATCATCAAAATGGCGCTGATGGCCGATGCCATGGCGCCGCCCAGGCCGAAGTGCGACAGCAGTGCGCCGAGGCCCAGGCCCAGCAGCGCGCCGCCGAGGATGCCCTTCCACATGCTGGGCTTTTTGGCCACCGGTGCGGGCGCCGGCGCGGCGGGCGCCGGACGTGCCGCCGTCGGGGCAGCGCTCGGAGCCACCGGTGCCGGCGCGGGCGCGGCCTGGCGTGGCATGCTGCTCACATTCGACGACTGGCGGCCGAACGATTTGCCGCCGCCCATCGGGCGTGCCGACAATTCGCTCATCATGCTCAAAGCGGACAGCGCGATCATGGCGCCGGCCAGGAATTTCTTCATCTTCATCCTCACATCTTGATGCCAGTGTGTAAAGCGGCCACACCTGCCGTCAGGTTGTAGTACTGCACGCGCTCCAGACCCGCAGCCTGCATCATGGTCTTCAGCGTTTCCTGGTCCGGGTGCATGCGGATGGATTCGGCCAGGTAGCGGTAGCTGTCCGCATCGTTGGCCACCTTCTGGCCCATCCACGGCAACACCGTGAAGGAATAAAAGTCATACGGTTTTTGCAAGGCCGGCGCCACTTTCGAGAATTCCAGCACCAGCAGCTTGCCGCCCGGCTTCAGCACCCGACGCATTTCAGAAAGGGCAACATCCTTGTGCGTCATATTGCGCAGGCCGAACGCCACGCTGACGCGGTCAAAGTAATTGTCCGGGAAGGGCAATTTTTCCGCATCGCAGATCAAGGTGGGGGTCACCAGGCCCTTATTCAAGAGACGGTCGCGGCCCACACGCAGCATCGATTCATTGATGTCGGTCAGCCAGACTTCGCCGGTCGGCCCGGCTGCCTTGGCAAACGCCTTGGCCAGGTCGCCCGTGCCGCCCGCGATATCCAGCACTTTCATGCCGGGGCGGACTGCCGCATTGGCAATGGTGAACGCTTTCCAGACGCGGTGCAGGCCGCCGGACAGCAGGTCATTCATGATGTCGTATTTTGCGGCAACGGAATGGAAGACCTTGGCGACTTCCTTGACTTTATCGTCTTCGTTGACAGTTTTATAACCGAAGTGGGTGGTGTTGGTCATGTTGGGGGTGCCTTGTAATTGCCGCATTATACATTTGTGGGGTCTCGCACAGATTTTGAAGAAGCTTGTCAACCAGAATGCTCAACGGGTCGTTTTATGGCTCAGACGATTTGTCAGTCTTTAGGAGATTTCAGATGGAGCTTCAGCAAAAATTGCCCGCGGACATTTTTTTCCCGGATATCGACGAAGCCACCAAGCAGTTCATCGACGCCACCCGCGCCCAGTCGCGCGCCCTGGCAACGTCCGAACCGCATCCAATGACCTTCAACGTTGAGGCAATCCGCCGCCTGACTCCGGAAGCCCGCGCCGCATTCCGCTATATCTGGGAACGCGAGCAGCAGCGCTACGAAGAGTTCCAGCGCCGCAAAATGATGGTCAACTGACAAGCTTTTCAGGGCGACAATATGCCGCCCGATCCTTGATGTACCCGAAAGCAGGCATTCGGGCCAGGCGTAAGAAGCTGGCCCAATGCCCTGCAACATCTACCTCGACACTTCCATCCTCTGCGCCCTGGCCGACCCGCCAGCCCGCAGCGCCTACGCGCGCCCGCCGATGCCCAAGCCCGGCGGCGAGCTAGCCCCTTGCCCGACCAGTGCCTGACCCTGCGGGTCAGGCACCGATTTTCCGGTTTTCGCCTCGCTTAGCCTGGTATTGGCGCACGCGCGTATGTCGTGGATTCATTTGACCCCGTGCATCAACTTGCCGATCCGCGGCCCGCACAGGAACAGCAGCACCGCCGCGCCCGTCAGCAGCCAGAAGCTGAACGTAAAGCCGCCGAGCGCCGAAGCGATAGTCATGCCGCCCTCCCCGCTGATATCGCTGGCCAGCAGGCCGGAGAAGTTATTACCGATCGCCGTACTAAGGAACCAGCCGCCAAACGCCAGCCCCGCCTTCTCGCTGGGCACCAGCTTGCTCACCATCGACAGCCCGATCGGCGACAGGCACAGCTCGCCGGTGGTCTGCAGCGCATAGCAGGCGATCAGGGTCCAGAACGGAATCAGGCCGCGGCTGTCCACCAGCCGCGTCAGCGCGAACATCAGCACCGCAAAGCCGAGCGCATTGCCCAGCAGCCCCAGCGCGAACTTGCGCGGGATCGACGGCTCCCACTGGCGCCGCGCCAGCGCCACCCACACCATGGTGACCAGCGGCGCGAAGAACACGATCACCGCCGAATTCAGCGACTGGAACCACGCCACGCGAAGCTCGAAGCCCTCGAACACTTGCCGGTCCACGATGTTCTGCGCCAGGAAATTGAAGGAGCTGCCCGCTTGTTCGAAGAACATGAAGAAGATGATGTTGAAGGCAAACATCAGCAACATGGCCACCACGCGTTCGCGCGACACGCGGCCATGCTTGCCCGCCGCCACGAACAGGTTGACCGCCAGGCAGCAGAACAGGAACAGCAGGCCCCAGGCCAGCATGCCCGCCGGGACATACTCCAGCAGCAGGTACACCGGCACAATCGCGGCCAGCGCGCCGATCACCACGGCGGCCGTCTTGCGCCCATTGGCCGGCGAAGGCGGCAAGCTGCCCAGTCCCTTCAACTGGCGGCGCCCCAGCTGGAACCACAGGAAGCTGAGCAGCATGCCGACGCCGGCCGCCGCGAACACCATGCGGTAATTGAGCAGGGGCGAAGTGCCGGTCGCCAGGGTGGCCAGCCAGTGCGTCACCAGCGGCGACACCATCCCGCCCAGGTTGATCCCCATGTAGAAGATGCTGAAGCCGCGGTCGCGGCGCGGATCGCCGGCAGGATAGATCTTGCCCACCAGGGTAGAGATATTCGGCTTGAACAGGCCATTGCCGACCACCACCGTCGCCAGCCCGGCCAGGAACAGCGGCTGGCTGGGCAGCATGATCATGAACAGGCCCGCGCTCATGACCAGGGCGCCGACCAGGATCGAGCGCTGGTAGCCGATCAGGCGGTCCGCCACATAGCCGCCGAAGATGGCGCTGGCATACACCAGGGCGAGGTAGGCGCCGTAGGTCTTGGACGCCGCTGCCTGGCCGCTGGCCGCGCCCTGGAAAAACTCGGCGACGATGTACAGCGTCAGCGCCCAGCGGATGCCGTAGAACGCAAAGCGCTCCCAGAATTCGGCCATGAACAGCATCCAGAGCGGGCGGGGATGGCCCCACAGCGTCGGGTAATTCGGCTCGGAAGGCAGCATCGAGGCATCGATGTGCGGTGCATTGGTGGTCATGGCTCTCCTTGATTGCTTTTCGGGCGATTATCAGGAGGCCGCTCGGCCGCAGTCAAACGGCAAGCGCTGGAATGGCGGGCTTATGCCGCTTTGATGGAAGATCCCGGCGTTCGGCGCACAGCCTGGCCGGGACCGGGATCAGTGGTGGTGGCCGCAGCCGTGGGCTTTGGCGGGGCCGCCGGGCAGCACGGTGCCGGGTTCACGGCCGGAATCGCCAGGGAAGCCGGCGGCTTCCAGGCGCTTCAGGTAGTCGGCCCAATGGTGCTCCATGCGCGCGCCGAGGTCGTACAGGTAATCCCAGGTGTAGAGGCCGGAGTTGTGGCCATCGTCGAAGGTCGGCTTGACGGCGTAGTTGCCGACCGGCTCAAGGTTGGTCATGATGACGTCGCGCTTGCCGACCTGCAGCACTTCCTGCCCCGGGCCGTGGCCTTTCACCTCGGCCGATGGCGAGTACACGCGCAGCAGCTCGAACGGGATGTCGAAGCTGGCGCCGTCGTCAAAGGCGATTTCGAGATAGCGCGATTTACTGTGGACGGTCAGGCCGGTGGGGTTCTTCATTTCAGGTTCTCGATGATGGCCGCCCGCAAGGCCGGCAGCAGGTCCGCACGCGCCGCGACAGCCGCTTCGTCGTGCTCGCGCTGCTTCGCTCCCCAGGTGGGGTTGGGGAAGTGCGCATCGCCAGTGTAGCGCGGGATCACGTGCCAGTGCACGTGCGGCGTCATGTTGCCGAAGCTGGCCAGGTTGACCTTGTGCGGCGCCATCACGGCGCGCTGCGCCTGCTCGACGGCCCACACGGCGCGCATCACGTGCTCGCGGTCGTGCGGCGGCAGGTCGGTCATCTCGCGCACGTGCTCGCGCCAGACGACGCGGGCGAAGCCGGGATAGCCCGGCTCGTCGACCAGCACCACGGCCAGGCGCTCGTCCTGCCACACCAGCACGTCCGCCGGCGGCGCGGCCAGCAGCTTGCACAGGTCGCAGCCGGCCGTCATACCAGCACCCGCTCGATGCCGCCGTTATTGGCGCGCGCCACGTAGTCCACCAGCCAGTTCTCGCCCAGCTTGTGGCGCGCCATCTCCACCACGATGTAGTCGGCGGTGGTACCGGAATCGTCGTTGTAGCGGGTCAGGCCCTGCAGGCATGCCGGGCAGCTGGTCAGGATCTTGACCTCGCCGCCGAAGCCGTCGGCGCGCAGCTTGTCGGCGCCGGCCACCATTTCCTGCTCCTTGCGGAAGCGCACCTGCGTCGAGATGTCGGGACGGGCGGCAGCCAGCGTGCCGGACTCGCCGCAGCAGCGGTCGTTCTTCTCGATCTTCACGTTGTCGACGGTGGACACCAGCGCGTTCACGGTCTTCAGCGGATCCTGCTGCTTCATCGGGGTGTGGCAAGGGTCGTGGTACATGTAGCGCGTACCGGTCACGCCATCGAGCTTGACGCCCTTCTCCAGCAGGAATTCGTGGATATCCATGATGCGGCAGCCCGGGAAGATCTTCTCGAACTCATAACCGGCCAACTGGTCGTAGCAGGTGCCGCAGGACACCACCACGGTCTTGATATCCAGGTAGTTCAGCGTGTTCGCCATGCGGTGGAACAGGACACGGTTATCCGTGATCATCTTCTCCGCCTTGTCGTAATCGCCCGCGCCGCGCTGCGGATAGCCGCAGCACAGGTAACCCGGTGGCAGCACGGTCTGCACGCCGGCTTCCCACAGCATCGCCTGCGTGGCCAGGCCGACCTGCGAGAACAGGCGCTCCGAGCCGCAGCCAGGGAAGTAGAACACCGCCTCCGTGTTGGCGTTGGTCTTCTTCGGGTCGCGGATGATCGGGATCATCTTGTTGTCTTCGATGTCCAGCAGGGCGCGCGCGGTCTTCTTCGGCAGGTTGCCCGGCATCTTCTTGTTCACGAAGTGGATCACCTGCTCGCGCACCGGCGGCTTGCCGACGGTTGGCGGCGGCGCCTTGGTCTGCTTGCGCGCCACGGCCTTGAACACTTCATGGCCCAGGCGCTGCGCCTTGTAGCCCCAGCCGAACATGGCTTCGCGGCTGGCGCGGATGGTGGCCGGGTCGGTCGCGTTCAGGAAGAACATGGCGGCGCGCTTGCCCGGGTTGAAGGAGCGCTTGTCCATCTTGCGCAGCAGGTTGCGCATGTTCATCGACACGTCGCCGAAGTCGATATTGACCGGGCAAGGCGATTCGCACTTGTGGCACACGGTGCAGTGGTCGGCCACGTCCTCGAACTCTTCCCAGTGGCGGATCGAGATGCCGCGGCGGGTCTGCTCTTCGTACAGGAAGGCTTCGATCAGCGCCGAGGTGGCCAGGATCTTGTCGCGTGGCGAATACAGCAGGTTGGCGCGCGGCACGTGGGTCGAGCACACCGGCTTGCACTTGCCGCAGCGCAGACAGTCCTTGACGCTGTTGGCGATCTCGCCGATATCGCTCTGCTGCATGATCAGCGATTCGTGGCCCATCAGGCCGAAGGACGGCGTGTAGGCGTTCAGCAGCGTCGCTTCCATGCCGGGCAGGTTGAGCAGCTTGCCCTTGTTGAAGCGGCCTTCCGGGTCGACGCGCTTCTTGTATTCGCGGAAGTCGCCGATCTCTTCGTCGGTCAGGAATTCCAGCTTGGTGATGCCGATGCCGTGCTCGCCCGAGATCACGCCGTTCAGCGAACGGGCCAGCTTCATGATGCGCGCCACGGCCTTGTGCGCATCCTGCAGCATGTCGTAGTGGTCGGAGTTGACCGGGATGTTGGTGTGCACGTTGCCGTCGCCCGCGTGCATGTGCAGGGCCACGAAGACGCGGCCGTGCAGCACGCGCTTGTGGATCGCCTGCGCTTCGTCCAGGATCTGCTTGTAGGCGCCGCCGTTGAAGATCTGGCGCAGCTGGGCGCGGATTTCCTGCTTCCAGCTGATGCGCACCGTGCGGTCCTGCGCCACGTCGAACAGCGTCGCCTGCGGCTGGTGCTGCAGGCGGTCGTCCAGCGCGCCGGCCAGTTGTTCCAGGCCCAGCGCCAGCAGTTCGCCGCGCACTTCGGCCAGCGGCTTGTCCAGGTTGGCGAGGATGAAGGTCCAGCGCGCGTGCACCTGGTCCAGCAGCGCCAGCGCGTGCGCCTGGCGGTCGCCCAGCATTTCGTCGTAGCCGACCTTGTCGTCGGTGGCATCGTCGCTCTTGCCGAGCGGCAGGCGGTCGTTGCCAAGGAAGGCACGCAATTCTTCGGCCAGCTGCAGCTTGTTCTTGATCGACAGTTCGATGTTGATGCGCTCGATGCCGTCGGTGTATTCGCCCATGCGGTTGAGCGGGATCACCACGTCTTCGTTGATCTTGAAGGCGTTGGTGTGCTTGGCGATGGCCGCGGTGCGGGCGCGGTCCAGCCAGAATTTCTTGCGCGCTTCCGGGCTCACGGCCACGAAGCCTTCGCCGACGCGGGTGTTCGCCAGGCGCACCACCTCGGAGGCGGCCAGCGCCACGGCGTCTTCATCGTCGCCCACGATGTCGCCGAACAGCGCCATCTTCGGCAGCACGCCGCGCTTGGACTTGGTGGCGTAACCGACGGCGCGCAGGTAGCGCTCGTCCAGGTGCTCCAGGCCCGCCAGGCGCAGGGTCTTGAAATGCTCGCCTTGTGCCGGCAGCGAATCGAGGTAATCCTTGATCTCCACGATCGACGGGATCGCATCGCGCGCCTGGCCGAAGAACTCGAGGCAGACGGTACGCGTGAACTTCGGCATCTTGTGCAGGATCCAGCGCGCCGAAGTGATCAGGCCATCGGTACCTTCTTTCTGCACGCCGGGCAGGCCGGCCAGGAACTTGTCCGTGACATCCTTGCCCAGGCCTTCCTTGCGGAACTTGCGGCCCTCGATTTCCAGGATCTCGGTTTTGAACGGTTCGCCCTTGGCTTCGCCGCGCGCATTCGGATGGGTCCATTCCAGCTTGAAGCGCGCCAGCGGCGTGTCGTGGATCTTGGACAGGTTGTGGTCCAGGCGCGTGACTTCCAGCCAGTCGCCGTTCGGGTCCACCATGCGCCAGGAAGCCAGGTTGTCCAGCGCGGTGCCCCACAGCACGGCCTTCTTGCCGCCCGCGTTCATGGCGATATTGCCGCCGATGCAGGAAGCGTGGGCCGAGGTTGGATCCACCGCGAACACGAAGCCCGCCTTCTCGGCCGCTTCGCTGACCTTGTTGGTGATGACGCCCGCTTCCGAGTGGATGGTCGCGTACTCGCGGTCCACGCCCGGCAGCACCTTCATTTCGACGGCGCCCAGCTTGAGCAGTTTTTCCGTGTTGATCACGGCCGACAGTGGCGTCAGCGGGATGGCGCCGCCGGTGTAGCCGGTGCCGCCGCCGCGCGGGATGATGGTCAGGCCCAGTTCGATACAGCCCTTCACCAGGCCGGCCATTTCCTCTTCGCTGTCCGGGGTCAGCACCACGAACGGGTACTCGACGCGCCAGTCGGTGGCGTCGGTCACGTGGGTGATGCGCTTCATGCCGTCGAAGCAGATGTTGTGCTTCTCGGTGTACTTGCCCAGGACTTTCAGGGTGCGCTTGCGCAGGTCGTACATCTGGCGGAATTCTTCGCCGAAGTCGGCCACCGCCTTGCTGGCGGCGCGCAGCAGCTTTTCCACGTTGCCGCTGCGCTTCTGCGAATCGGCGTCGGCGGCGTCGTCGACGGTGGTGCGGCGCTTGTCCACTTCCGTCAGGCGGTGGTTCAGCGCATCGATCAGGGCCTGGCGGCGCTTCGGGTTATCCAGCAGGTCGTCCTGCAGGTAGGGGTTGCGGCGTACCACCCAGATGTCGCCCAGCACTTCGTACAGCATGCGCGCGGAACGGCCGGTCTGGCGGGAAGCCCTCAACTCATCCAGCAACTGCCAGGACTCCTCGCCCAGCAGGCGGATCACGATCTCGCGATCGGAGAAGGAGGTGTAGTTGTACGGAATTTCCCGCAGGCGGGTAGGGGCGTGACCATCTGGCGATTCGGCGAGCAATGCCTGGATTTGTGCTGGTGCGTTCATTATGCGTGGACGGGGGGCTGACGCTAGGACAGGACATTCTATCTTATTGCGACGCACAAGATGGAAACACCCTTAGAAGGAGGCCGGGTTCCGTTAACGTCAATTGTCGTAACATTATTTCGCAGACAGGCACATATTCCGTTGTTTATTCATGTGACGGCACCCCTTCCGGGCCGAAATTCTGCATCCTTGCTGCTATGCGGAATGTTCAACCACCCAGCGCATGGACCAGCGAGCGCCAGAAGCCATCCGGCACGTACAGCAGCAGTGAGGTCATGGTCAGGTAGCGCGCCAGTTTTCCGATCGCCATGTACATGACCGATGGCCAGAATGGCAACTTGAGCCAGCCGCCCAGGGTGCACAGGGGATCGCCGATGCCGGGCACCCAGGACAGCAGCATGGTCTTGGCGCCATAGTGCGCCAGCCAGCCGAACCAGCGGCTCGAACGTTCCCTGGTGAAGGCCTTCTTGGCGAAGTAGCCGATCCAGTAATCGGCCACCCCGCCCAGCGTATTGCCGACGGTGGCTACCGCGATGGCGGGCCAGAACATGTCGGGGTTGGCCTTGCAGACCGCAAACACGGCGGGCTCGGAGCCCAGGGGCACCAGCGTGGCTGAGACGAAACTGATGATAAAGACCGAGGTCAGTCCCACTTCGGGCGCCGCCAGGACGTCCAACAGCCAGCGGATAGCGTTTTCAATCATGGGTCAATTATAATCATCCGTACCAAGCACTCAGCACGTTAGACATCCTGCAGCCCGCATACCCGCGGCGCAGGCGTGCACCTCCCTCGGTTACCCGCCGTTGACAGTCTTTGCACCACCCCTTTTCCATTGCAAACCATGACTATCGACTACCTGAAGAAAATCCTGACCTCCCGCGTCTATGACGTGGCCCACGAATCCCCGCTTGAACTGGCGCCGATCCTGTCGCAGCGAATCGGCAACCAGATTTACTTCAAGCGCGAGGATGTGCAGGACGTCTTTAGCTTCAAGGTGCGCGGCGCTTACAACAAGATGGCGAATCTGAGCGACGCGCAATTGAAGCGCGGCGTCATTTGCGCCTCTGCCGGCAACCATGCGCAGGGCGTCGCCCTGTCCGCAGCCAAACTCGGTTGCCGTGCGCTCATCGTCATGCCGGCCACCACGCCGCTGCTGAAAGTGGAATCCGTGCGCCGCCGCGGCGGCGCCAGCGTGGAAGTGGTGCTGCACGGCGAGTCCTATACGGATGCCTACAACCACGCCCACCAGCTGGAGAAAGAGCAGAAGCTCACCTTCGTGCACCCCTTCGACGATCCGGAAGTGATCGCCGGCCAGGGCACGATTGCGATGGAAATCCTGCGCCAGCACTCCGGCCCGATCCACGCCATCTTCGTGCCGATCGGCGGCGGCGGGCTGATTGCCGGTGTTGCCGCTTACGTCAAGCAGCTGCGGCCGGACATCAAGGTGATCGGCGTGCAGACCATGGATTCGGACGCCATGGCGCGCTCGATGAAGGCCGGCGAACGGGTCACCCTGTCGGACGTGGGCCTGTTCGCGGACGGCACCGCGGTGCGCCTGGTGGGCGAGGAAACCTTCCGCCTGGCGCAGCAGTTCGTCGACGAGGTGATCGTGGTCGATACCGATGCGATCTGCGCGGCGATCAAGGACGTGTTCACCGACACGCGCTCGATCCTGGAGCCTTCCGGCGCGCTGGCCGTGGCCGGCGCCAAGGCGTATGTGGAGCGCGCGGAGATGGGCAAGTTCCCCGTGCGCGGCGAAACCCTGGTGACCATCTGCAGCGGCGCCAACATGAACTTCGACCGCCTGCGCTTCGTGGCGGAGCGCGCCGAGCTGGGCGAGTCGCGCGAGGCAGTGTTCGCGGTGACCATGCCGGAGCAGCGCGGTTCCTTCAAGCGCTTCTGCAGCCTGATCGGGCCGCGCAATGTGACCGAATTCAACTACCGGATCAGCGACCAGGAACAGGCGCACGTGTTCGTGGGCGTGCAGATCGCCGACCGCGGCGAGTCGTCGTCGATTGCGCGCCGTTTTGAGGAACATAACTTCCAGACGCTGGACCTGACCCATGACGAATTGGCCAAGGCCCACTTGCGCCACCTGGTGGGCGGCAAGAGCCTGCTGGCCAAGGACGAATTGCTGTACCGCTTCGAGTTCCCGGAGCGTCCGGGGGCGCTGATGCGCTTCCTGGATTCGATGGCGCCGGAGTGGAATATCTCCTTGTGCCACTACCGCTCGCAGGGCGGGGACGTGGGACGCATCCTGATCGGCTTGCAGGTGCCGCCGCAGGATGCGGACAAGTTTGCGCAGTTCCTGGCGACCTTGGGGTATCGCTATTGGGATGAGACGCAGAATCCGGTGTACAAGCTGTTCCTCTGAAAACCCTCAAAACCGGAAAACCGGGGTCCGACCCTTCGGGTCGTACCCCGGTTTTCGGGTTTTCAAGGTTTCAGGTAAACTGGCAGATCGTTTCAAGAGAAGCCAGCCATGTCCAACCTCCCCGAACACTCCCCCCTCGGCAAAACCTCCGCCTACCGCACCGACTATGCGCCGGAACTGCTGTTCCCGATCCCGCGCCAGGCCAAGCGCGACGAACTGGGCCTGAAAGGCACCCTGCCCTTCTTCGGCGTGGACATCTGGAACGGGTACGAGCTGTCCTGGCTGAACATGCGCGGCAAGCCGCAAGTGGCGGTGGCGCGCTTCACCATCCCGGCCGATTCGCCAAACTTGATCGAATCGAAATCTTTCAAGCTTTACCTCAATTCCTTCAACCAGACCAGGCTGGCCGGCCCGGACGCCCTGAAAATGCTGCTGCAGCAGGACTTGTCCGCCGCCGCCGGCGCCAACGTGCACGTCACCCTGACCATGCAGGAAGACTTCGCCAAGCTGGAAATGGGGGAACTGGAAGGCCAGCTGCTGGACCGCCTCGACATCGACGTCGACAACTATTCGCCGCAGCCGGAAACCCTGAAGGCCAATTTCGACGAACAACCGGTCGAGGAAACCCTGGTCTCGCACCTGCTGAAGTCCAATTGCCTGGTGACCGGCCAGCCCGACTGGGGCAGCGTGCAGATCAGCTACTACGGCCCGCAAATCGACCAGGAAAGCCTGCTCAAGTACCTGATCGGCTTCCGCGAGCACAATGAATTCCACGAGCAGTGCGTCGAGCGCATCTTCACCGACATCTTGCGCCAGTGCAAGCCGCAGCACCTGACCGTCTACGCGCGCTACACCCGCCGCGGTGGGCTTGATATCAACCCATGGCGTACCAACTTTAGTAGTGCCCAGCGGCCGTCCAATTTGCGCAACGCCCGCCAGTAACGAGCCTTGCCACGAAGAAACATACCATGAATTTCGGGTTACACGGCTGAGAAACAGGCCTATAATGCGCTCGCTACTGCACATAATGTCGCGTCATGAATAACCTGAGCAAAATCCTTTCGCTAGAGAACGTCCAGCTCGACCTGGAAGTCTCCAGCAAAAAGCGCGCTTTCGAGCAAGCCGGCCTGATTTTTGAGAATAATTGCGGCATCGCTCGCTCCACCGTTTCGGACAACCTGTTCGCACGTGAACGCCTGGGCTCGACCGGCCTGGGCCACGGCGTGGCGGTACCGCACGGGCGCATCAAGGGTTCCAAGAGCCTGAAGGCGCCGCTGGCCGCCTTCGTCCGCCTGGCCGAGCCGATTCCTTTCGAATCGCCGGACGGCAAGCCGGTCAACCTGCTGTTCTTCCTGCTCATTCCTGACCACGTGACCCAGCAGCACCTCGAAATCCTGTCCGAAATCGCGGAAATGTTCTCCGACGATGCCTTCCGCACGGCATTGACGGAAGATCCGGACCCGAAATCGGTCTATAGCCGTATCGTCAACTGGCAGCCCAGCCTGCAAGCGGCGGGTTAAACCATGCTGCAGACGCCGCTGACGATCCAGAGACTGTACGACGACAACCGCGAAACCCTGCAACTGGGCTGGTTTGCCGGGTTCCCTGGCGGCGAGCGCCTGATCTCCGGCGATGTGGCTTCCGCGGCCGACCAGGTGGGCCACCTGAACACCATCCACCCGGGCCGTATCCAGGTGTTCGGCCACCAGGAAATCAATTACTACCAGCGCCTCAAGTCGCTCACGCGCGCCCATGTGATCGGCGAACTGATCGCGGGCGGCCCGCCGGCGCTGATCATCGCGCAAGGCCTGGAAACGCCGCCGGACATCCTGGCGATCTGCGACGAAAAGAATATCCCGCTGTTCTCGACCCCGCTGCCGGCGGCGCAGGTGATCGACTTCCTGCGCGTCTACCTGTCGAAGAAGCTGGCGCAACGCATCATCATGCACGGCGTGTTCATGGACGTGCTGGGCGTGGGCGTGCTGATCACCGGCGACTCCGGCCTCGGCAAATCCGAGTTGGGGCTGGAACTGATTTCACGCTCGCACGGCCTGGTGGCCGACGATGCGGTGGAGTTCGCGCGCATTGCGCCCAACATGATCGAAGGCCGCTGCCCGCCCCTGCTGCAGAACCTGCTGGAAGTGCGCGGCCTGGGCCTGCTGGACATCAAGGCCATCTTCGGCGAGACCGCCGTGCGCCGCAAGATGCGGCTGAAGCTGATCGTGCACCTGGTGCGCCGCTCGGCACTGGAAGAAGAAGTGGAACGCCTGCCGTTCCAGTTCCCGACCGAGGACGTGCTGGGACTGCCGATCCGCAAGGTAGTGATCCCGGTGGCGGCCGGCCGCAACATCGCGGTGCTGCTGGAGGCCGCCGTGCGCAACACCATCCTGCAGCTGCGCGGCATCGACACGCTGCAGGAATTCATGGAGCGCCAGCGGCAGGCGATGAGCGGCGACTGAGAGAGTAATGGTACTATCGGTCACATGCGAATCGTCCTTATCACCGGCATCTCCGGCTCCGGCAAATCCGTTGCACTGAACGTACTGGAAGACACGGGTTACTACTGTGTCGACAACCTGCCGCCGGCCCTGCTGCCCGACCTGGTTGAGCGCTTGGCCGTGGAAGGCACCGATGCCCTGGCCGTCGCGGTCGATGCGCGCAGCGCTTCCAGCCTGGCCAGCCTGCCCGGCGAATTCCGCAAGCTGAAGGAAGACGGCCACGAGGTCAAGATCATCTTCCTGACCGCGAACACGCATTCGCTGGTGGCGCGCTTTTCCGAAACGCGCCGCAGCCATCCCCTTTCGCATGAGCTGCGCCCGGGCCAGAACCCGGCCGCGCGCCGCACCCTGATCGAATGCATCGCCGAAGAACGCGAGCGCCTGTCGGCCATCCAGCAACTGGGCCACGTGATCGACACCTCGGAAATGAGCGCCAACAAGCTGCGCGCCTGGATCAAGGACCTGGTGCAAAGCGAAAACGCGCCGCTGACCCTGTTCTTCGAATCGTTCGCCTTCAAGCTGGGCGTGCCGCTCGATGCGGATTTCGTATTCGACGTGCGCGCCATTCCGAATCCCTACTACGACCTGGCGCTGCGCCCGTTGAATGGCCGCGACGCGCCCGTGATCGCCTTCCTCGACGCGCAGGAAAGCGCGGAAGAGATGTTCCAGGACATCAAGGCCTTCGTCACCAAATGGCTGCCGCACTTCAAGCGCGACAACCGCTCCTACCTGACCGTGGCCGTCGGCTGCACGGGCGGCCAGCACCGCTCGGTGTATATGGCCGAACGCCTGGCACGCCATTTCGCACCGACGGAAACCGTGGTGCTGCGCCACCGCGAACAGTCGTAAGGCTGGGTCACTCCAGGCGCAGCTGGAAATAGCTGACGTCGATCCAGCGGCCGAATTTACGGCCGACTTCACGGAACGTGCCGACCGGTTGGAAACCCATTTTTTCATGCAGCGCCATGCTGGCATCATTGGGTTGGGCGATGCCGCCGATCACCAGGTGCACGCCGCTCTGGCGCAGCAGCGTGATCAGGTGCTGGTACAGCTTGCGCGCGAAGCCATTGCCGCGCGCTTCATGGTGCAGGTAGATCGAGCTTTCGACCGAGAAGCGGTAAGCCGAGCGTTCCTTCCATTTGGTCGCGTAGGCATAGCCGAGGACCTTGCCGTCCTGCTCCAGCACCAGCCAGGGCAGCTTGGATGAAATGACTTTGGTGATACGGCCGGCCATGTCGTCGACGGCGACTTCAGCCTCTTCAAAGGTGATGGTGGTGGTGGCCACGTAGTGGTTGTAGATTGCCGCGATGGCGGCTGCATCGGCCGGGTGGGCAGAGCGGATGGAGGTCATAAGCGCTTGGGTAAAGTGGATGACCAGCACCTTACAGCAAATTGCGGGCCAGCAGCCGGCCGGCCCGCCGCACCAGATTAGCCCATCCAGTGCACCACTTCGATCGTGTGCTGGTCCGGATCGGTGATCATTGTTCCAAAATAGCGCTCGTTGATATCGGGACGCAAGCCGGGCGTGCGCAGCGATGCCGCGCCATGCGCCATGGCGTTGGCGTGGAAGGCATGCGCCGCCAGCTGCGACGGCGCCTTGATGGCGATGTGCGCGCGCTGCCCGACCAGCGGCGCGTCGCCCTGCGCCGGGTAGATCGCGAAAGCCCAGTGGCCGTCGGCGCCGAAAATGGCTTGTCCAGCGTCCTGGTGCTGCACGCTGTAGCCGAGCGGCTCCAGGCAGGCTTTGTAGAATTCCACCGCGCGCGGCAGGTCGCGGGTGGCAATGGAAACGTGGTCGATCATGATGTGCTCCTTTCAAACAGCGAGCGCTCATCATATGCAGCCGGCGTGAAACGGTTTCCCGAATTGGCGTGGGGTGGCGGGAAATTTTTCCGCCGCGTGTTAGCATGCCTTGCATGAACCGTTTCCCGCCCTTTGCATTCGCCGCGCTTGCCGTGCTGCCGCAGGCAGTGGGTTCCGCGCCGGCCGACCCTGATCCGGCGTGGCGCTGCACCGGCGCGCATTACGCGCAATTCGTGTCGCCCTCGGGGACTACGGCCACATGGCCAGTGGCGAAGGCCCTGCCCGCGCAGTTGCGCAACCGGAAATCGCAGCTGCTATCCACCCCGGGCGCCCTCCCCGGCGGACGTGCGCACGTCATGTATGTGGACCGCAAGGCGGGCAAGGCCTATATCGAACAATCGGCCGGCACGCCCGGCACGGTGATGGTTTTTGGCCCGTTGCCGAAGATCGCCTGCAAGGACCCGTCGAGTACCACCGTCCTCGATCTTGCCCACTTTTTCATGGACACGTATGCTGAGGACATCGCGGATGGCGACCGCCAGGCCATAGCCCGTCGCTATTCGCGCCAAGGTGCCACGTTCATCGGCGGGGAATACAAGGAACAGCTGTCGTTCGAGACCCTGTCCAGCCGATACGCCAAGGCGTGGAAACCGCCCGCCTCTTTCCGCTGGCAGGACCTGGGCTTCGAAAAGCTGAGCGAACAATCCGTCATGGTCACCGGCGGCATCGCGCAGAGCGACAAGCCAGGCAAGGAGCCGGTTTCCCGATCGTATGCCGCTATCCTGGTGATGGAGGATGGCGAGCTGCGTATCCGCATGGAAGACAGGGCTCCTCCATTCAACAAATGAACAGGTACCGCTGATGTCGATCTCACTCCTGCTTGCCGCAGCGCTGGGCGCTGCACCCGCCGAACCGGACCCGCTGTGGCGCTGCACGGCCGCGCATTACGGCAGCTTCGTTTCGCCTTCCGGATCACGCGCGCCATGGCCCACCGTGCCTAAGCTGCCGGAGCATTTGCGCGAAACGCGCCACTTCACGCTCAACTCGCCGGGCATGGTGCCGGGTGGCCGCGCGCACATGATGTACGTCGACCAGGCGGCCAGGGTGGTGTACATCGTGCAGACGTCGGGGCCGGAGGAAACGGAAGTCGTGTTCGGGCCGCTGCCCCCCGTGCCCTGCCCGGAGCCGGTCAAAGAGTGAGCTTGGTCTCGAATTTCGAGCAGTTCATGGCGAACAGGCTCTTGACGTTGGTGACGTTGTGGTGGGAGGTGAAGACGCGGCGCGTGAAGGCGCTGTATTCTTCCATCGATTCCACCGTGACGATCAGGTGGAAGTCGAATTCGCCCGCCACCTCGTAGCAGGACATCACCTCGGGCTGCTGCCGCATGCGCTGCTCGAACTGCTTGAGGATGTCGGTGTTCTGCTTCTCCAGCTCGACCGACACGAACACCGTCAGCGGCCGCCCCGCCAGCACGCGGTCCACCAGCGCGACCGCCTTCACCAGCACACCGTCGGCGCGCAGCTTTTCGATGCGGCGCTGGCAGGTGGTCACCGAGGAATGCACGCGCGCCGCGATCTCGCGCAGCGGCGTGCTGGCATCGTCCTGCAGGATATTCAGGATGCCGCGGTCGATGCGGTCCAGTTCCCTCATGCGAGGTGGCGCAGCGGATGCGCCCAGTCCGGCCAGCATGGCGCGAAGAAGCGCTCCACCATGGCCGGCGTGACCTCGGCCAGCGTCGCCGAGTTCCACTTCGGCTGGTTGTCCTTGTCGACCACCAGCGCGCGCACGCCTTCGAAAATTTCGCCGTGCTCGAAGTTGCGCCGCACCAGGTTGCGCTCCATGCGCAGGCAGTCGGCCACGCCCAGCGCCGCGCCGCGCTTCAGCAGCTCGTGCGTCACGCACATCATGAGCGGCGAACGCAGCTCCATGGCCTTCAGCGATTTCTGCGCGAAGGCGCTGCTGTCGCCGCGCAGCGATGCCATGATGGCCGGCACGGAGCCGGCCGCGAAATGGCGGTCGATCAGGGCGCGCTGCGCTTCCAGTTCGCTGTCGCCGGCAAAGGCGCGGTGCGGGCCGGCAAACACGGCGATGGCGTCGCGCAGGGCGGCGCCCGGCGTGCGCTCGACCAGCGCGGCCAGGGCCGGCAATTCGCTCTCCGGCACGAAGTAGTCGGCCAGGTCGAGGTAGAGCGCATCGGCGGCGCCCACCGTCAGGCCGGTCAGCCCCAGCCACATGCCCAGTTGCCCCGGCGCGTGCGACAGGAAATGGCTGCCGCCCACGTCGGGGAACAGGCCGATGTTCACTTCCGGCATGGCCATCTTGGTGCGGCCGGTCACGATGCGCACGCCGCAGCCGGGCCCGCCCTGCGCGATGCCCATGCCGCCACCCATCACCACGCCATCCATCAGCGCCACATAGGGCTTCGGATAAAAATGGATCAAGTGGTTCAGCGCGTACTCCTCGGTGAAGAAGTCCTCCAGCAGCGCGCTGCCGCCCTGTGTATTGCTGCGGCCCACGTCATGGAAGAAGCGGATGTCGCCGCCGGCGCACAAGGCGCGCTCGCTGCTGCTGCGCACCACGACGGCAGCCACCGCCGGGTCGTCGCGCCAGGCCAGCAGTGCCCGCGTCATCGCGCGCACCATGTCAAGGGACAGTGAATTGAGGGCCTTGGGGCGGTCCAGCGTGATGACGCCGGTGCCGTTCGAGAGTTGGGTGTGGACGTATTCGCTCATGCAGGCATTCTAACGCACGCAAAAAAGGGCGCCAATTGCGCCCTTTTGGTCAGCTGCACGGCCAGTCCTTTACATGGCGGTGGGTGGTGCTTCGTAGGTGTCCGGGAGGTGCTTGATGGCCGCATGGTTATGGTTCTGCACACGGTCCTTGTACTTCATGACCTGGCGATCCAGTTTGTCGATCAGGGTATCGATGGCGGCGTAGAGGTCTTGCGACAGGCTTTCGACGTATACGGTTTTGCCAGACATGCGCAGGTTGATCTCGGCTTTCTGGCGCTTCTCTTTCTCGGTGAGGTTATCTACGGTCAGGATGACAGCAATATCGATTACTTGATCGAAATGGCGCTTGACTCGTTCCAGCTTGTTCTGCACGTACTCGCGGATGGCTGGGGTCACTTCGACATGATGTCCACTGATGGTGAGATTCATACACACTCCTAAAGATGATGTCGCTCTCGAGTTCGTGGCCGCCACGGCGGTCAGAGGAACCCATGCACTACAAAGATTTGCGGAGGCTTACCGGAGGGATCTTCAACGCTTCTCGATATTTGGCAACAGTTCGTCGCGCAATTACCATGCCTTGTTCACCCAGCATGTCCGCAATCTTACTGTCGGATAAAGGGTTTTTCGGGTCTTCTGCTCCTGTCAATTGCACGATCAGCGCCCGTATCGCAGTCGAGGAAGCCTCACCCCCGGCTTCGGTCGCGACGTGGCTGCCAAAGAAATATTTCAACTCAAACATGCCATGCGGGGTGAGCATATATTTCTGAGTTGTCACGCGAGAAATAGTGCTCTCGTGTAGTCCCAGTGTATCAGCAATTTCACGCAACACAAGGGGTCTCATGGCCACGGCGCCATGGCTGAAAAAGTTCTTTTGTCTTTCTACTATCGCTTCCGCCACGCGCAGGATGGTGTCGAAGCGCTGGCGCATATTCTTGATCAGCCACTTGGCTTCCTGCAGCTGGCCGTTCATCTGCGACTCGCCCTTGCCCTGCTTGAGCAGGTTGGCGTACAGCGCGTTGACGCGCAGGCGCGGCACCACGTCATTGTTCAGGGTCACCACCCAGCCGCCGCGGCCCTTCTTCACGATCACGTCCGGCACCACGTAGTCCGACTCGCCCGAGCCGAATTCCGCGCCCGGGTGCGGGTTGCACTGGCGGATCACGGCCTGCGCTTCGCGCAAGTCTTCGTCGTCGCAGTCGAGGGCTTTCTTGAGCTTGTTGAATTCGCGCTGGGCAAACCAGGTCAGGTATTTTTCGACGATGACCAGGGCCATGCGCCGCGTCACCAGCGGCACGCCGGGCATGCGCCGGATCTGCAGGGCCAGGCATTCGGACGCGTTGCGCGCGCCGACGCCGGGCGGGTCGAAGCTTTGCAGCAGCACCAGGCTGCAGCGCAAGTCGTCCAGCTCGATTTCCAGCTCGGGCGGCAGGCGCTCGTGGATGTCCTCCAGCGGTTCTTCCAGGTAGCCGTTGTCGTCCAGCGCATCGATGATCAATTCCATCAGGGCGCGGTCGCGCGGCTCCTGCACGGTGACGCGCATCTGTTCCAGCAAGTGTTCGCGCAGCGTGCAGCCGGACGCTTCCAGCTGCGGACGGCTGTCTTCGTCGTCGGCGGACTTGCTGCCGGAACTGGCGCTCCAGTCGGCGTCGTCGCCGCCACCGGGGCCTTCGCTGTCGCTGCCTTCGTAGCCGTCGCCTTCGGCGGCCGCGGCCGGAGCGTCGCCGCCCTCGCCCGGCGCGCCGTCGGCGCCCGGCGTGGCCAGGCCTTCCGTGCCGTTGCCGCTGCCCTGGCTGATGGCGCCATCGGCCAGCAGGCGCACCGAGTGGTCGAGCGGGTCGTCGAGGCGCTCCAGCATCGGGTTATCGCTGAGCAGCTGTTCCAGCTCCTGGTGCAGCTCCAGCGTGGACAGCTGCAGCAGGCGGATGGACTGTTGCAGCTGCGGCGTCAGCGCCAGGTGTTGCGAGGTTCGCAGTTGCAGTGTCTGTTTCATGGCCTTCGCTTACATGCGGAAGTGTTCGCCCAGGTAGACGCGGCGAACGGATTCATTGGCGATGATGTCGTCCGGTCGGCCCGAGGCCAGCACGGCGCCCTGGTTGATGATGTAGGCGCGGTCGCAGATGCCGAGGGTCTCACGCACATTATGGTCGGTGATCAGGACACCGATATTGCGCTCCTTCAGGAAACGGACGATACGTTGGATTTCGATCACGGCGATCGGGTCGACGCCGGCAAACGGTTCGTCCAGCAGGACGAAGCGCGGGTTGGTGGCCAGCGCGCGCGCAATCTCCACGCGGCGCCGCTCACCGCCCGACAGCGACAGGGCCGGGTTTTCGCGCAGCTTTTCAATCTGCAAGTCGGCCAGCAGCGATTCCAGGCGCTGGTCGATTTCCGCCTTGGGCAGGGGCTTGCCGTCGACCTGCTGGATTTCCAGCACGGCGCGGATATTCTCTTCCACGGTCAGCTTGCGGAACACCGACGCTTCCTGCGGCAGGTAGGACAGGCCCAGCGTGGCGCGCTTGTGGATCGGCAGGCTGGAGACGTCGGTGCCGCCGATGTCGATGGTGCCGCCGTCGGAGGCCACCAGACCCACGATCATGTAGAAGGAGGTGGTCTTGCCGGCGCCGTTCGGGCCCAGCAGGCCGACCACTTCGCCGCAATCGACTTGCAGCGACACGTCGTGCACCACCTGGCGTTTGCCGTACGATTTCTGGAGGCCGCGCACGACCAGCGTGCTGGCGCAGGTATTTGCTTCCATGCTTACTTCTTCTCCGCCGGTGGTTCGGTGCGCGAAGGCTGGATCACCATGGTGCCGCGGCCGCCGCCCGGCTTGCTTTCGCCGGTGGCGGTATTGCGCACGCTGAAGAATTCCTTGCGGCTGTCGTAGGAGATGAATTCGCCCTGCACTTCATCGTTCTTCTTGTCGCCTTCCAGGCGGCGGATCGAGGCCTTGTTGAACATCTTCACCAGCTCGACCTGTTCGTCGTATTCGATGCGGTCGGCATCGCCTTCCACCCACAGGTCGCCGGCGCCGTCGCGCTTCTGGCGGAAGGTGGCCTTCTTGCCGTCGCCGAACAGGGTCACCTGCTGGAAGCCTTCCGGCGTCTGCTTGACGAAGGCGCGTTCGGCCGTCATGGTCAGGGTGCCGCGGGTCAGCTTGACGCCGCCGGTCAGGATGGTGACCTGCTTGACGTCGTCGATATCGAGCGAGCCGTAGCTGATGTTGGTCGGCTTGTACGAGTCGGCCTTTTCGGCCAGGGCCGGCGCCGCTGCGCCAAGCAGCAAGGCAACCGACAACAGGAGTCGTTTCATAGTCATTCCTTTTTATTGTTGCGCCGTCGCCCGGGGCGGCAGCTGCAGGGTGCCATTGCCTTCCAGGTGTACCTGGCGCGTGGCATTGTTGGCACGCATGCGGTTGGCTGATGCGGTGGTATTCCCCAGCTTCATCTTCACCGGCACGTCGGTTTCCATGCGGTCTTCGTCCGGGAAGATCACCAGTTTTTCCGTCGCCATGTGCAGGGCCTGCACTTCCTGGGCGGCGGGGCGGTCGATGGTCACGGCGCCGCGCAGGGTGACGCGGCTGTTGGTGTCTTCCACGCGCGCCGTCCTGGCCAGGATCTCCATCGGCGGCTTGCCGTCGGCCAGGCTGCGCACGCGCGGCTTGTCGATTTCGGACGAATCGTCGACCGGACGGTGGGTCAGCTTGTCGCCGGCGATGATATAGGCCGGCTTGCCCTCCTTCGACATGCGGACGAAGGAAAAGTTTTCGATGATGTAGTCCGGCTCGTTCATGCGCACATCGGCCCGCATTTCCTCGCCGGCGCGGTTCAGCAATTCGAGCAGGTAGAAGCTGCCGAGCGCCGCCAGCAGCACCAGCATCATGCCGATGGACAGGCGGAAGCGGTGGGCGATCCTCTGGTTGCGCATGGTCCGCTCCCCTTACACCAGGAACTGGGCCATGACGCGCGCATAGCTGCCGGTGGCGTGCAGCACGAATTCGCAGGCTTCGCGCACGGCGCCGCGGCCGCCCGCCGCTTCGGTGATGTAGTGGGCGTGCTGCTGCGCTTCCTTGCGGCCGTTCGGCACGCTGACGGCAAAGCCGACCCGGCGCAGCAGCGGCAGGTCCACCACGTCGTCGCCGATGAAGGCCACTTGCTCTTCGCTGATGCCGAGCTGTTCGAGCAAGGCCTTGAACGGGGTCAGCTTGTCGTGGCCGCCCTGGTGCACGTACTCGATGCCCAGGTCCCTGGCGCGCGCCAGCACGATGGGCGTGCGGCGGGCGCTGATGATCGCGGTCTTGATGCCGGCTTCCTGCAGCAGCTTGATGCCCAGGCCATCGTGCACATTGAAGGTCTTGGTGACCTCGCCATCGGCACCGTAGGTCAGGCTGCCGTCGGTCAGCACGCCGTCGACGTCGAAGATGAACAGGCGCACCTTGGCGGCGCGGGCGATGAGTCCTTCGCGTTTCAGGGCCATCAGATCACCTTGGCGCGCGTCAGGTCGTGGATGTGCAGGGCGCCCACCAGCTTGCCCGCTTCGTCGACCACCAGCATCTGGTTGATGCGGAATTCTTCCATCACCGCCACCGCGTCCACCGCCAGCTGGTCGGGGCCGATGGTGCGCGGGTTCAGGTGCATCACGTCCTTGATCACGACCTTGGTGAAATCCTGCACTTTCTCGATCATGCGGCGCAGGTCGCCGTCGGTGAACACGCCGACCGGCTTGTTGGCGTCATCGACGACGGCCGTCATGCCCATGCCCTTCTGGGTGATTTCCAGCAGCGCGTCGGGCAGGCGGGTTTCCAGGCCGACGGCCGGAATGGCGCCATCCTTGCGCATCACGTCGCGCACATGGGTCAGCAGGCGGCGGCCCAGGGCGCCACCGGGGTGGGAGCGGGCGAAATCCTCTTCCTTGAAGCCGCGCAGGTCCAGCAGGGCAACCGCGATCGCGTCGCCCAGCGCCAGCGTGACGGTGGTGGAAGCGGTCGGGGCCAGGTTCATCGGGCAGGCTTCCTTGGCGACCGAAACGTCCAGGTGCACTTCGGCCAGCTTGGCCAGGCTCGACTCGGGATTGCCGGTCATGGCGATCACGTGGCCGCCCATGCGTTTGACCACCGGCAGGATCGCCATCAGTTCGGACGCTTCGCCGGAATAGGAAATGGCGATCACCACATCTTCCGGGGTTACCATGCCCAGGTCGCCGTGCGCCGCTTCGGCCGGGTGCACGAACAGGGCCGGGGTGCCGGTGGAGGCCAGGGTGGCGGCGATCTTGCGGCCGATGTGGCCGGACTTGCCGATGCCGGAGACCACAACGCGACCTTTGCATTGCAGCAACAACGATACCGCCTGGCCCACCGTCTCGTCGGTGGCCAGGCGCGCATGCAGCGCCGCCAGCGCATCCGTTTCGATCTGCAGGGCTTCCCGCGCCAGTTCCAGGGCACGGGTTGCGGTCTTGGCATCAAAAGATTTCAGCATTGTTTTTTCATGGGTTACACTCATGCCCGAAGTATAGCCGAATTAGATAAGCAAAAAACTTGCCAGACAAAACAAACAACGGATGTTCTCCCCCCTTGAACTGACCCTCCTCCTCCTTGGCAGCGCCGTCCTGGGCGTGGTTGCCTTCCGTATGATGCATTTGCCGCCGATGCTGGGCTACCTGGCTGTCGGCATCCTGCTGGGCCCGCACGCCATGGGCCTGGCCGAGCAAAGCCATGCCACCGAGCTGCTGGGGGAGTTCGGGGTGGTGTTCCTGATGTTCTCGATCGGCCTGGAATTCTCCCTGCCCAAGCTGATGGCCATGCGCTCGATCGTGTTCGGGCTCGGCATGGCCCAGGTGGGGCTGACCATTGCCGCCACCATGCTGTTCGGCTGGATCGTCCATTTCCTGCTGCCGCCCTCGATCCAGCTGGGCTGGCAAGCCTCGTTTGCGCTGGGCGGCGCGCTGGCCATGTCGTCCACCGCGATCGTGGTCAAATTGCTCACCGAGCGGCTGGAGCTGGAAAGCGAGCATGGCCGCAAGATCATCGGCATCCTGCTGTTCCAGGACCTGGCGGTGGTGCCGCTGCTGATCCTGATCCCGGCGCTGGCGCAGAACCCGGCCGACCTGCCGAAGACCCTGGGCCTGGCCGGCCTGAAAGCGGCCGTGGTGCTGCTGCTGTTGCTGTTCGTGGGCCAGAAGGTGATGCGCAAGTGGTTCACCATCGTCGTGCTGCGCCGCTCGCAGGAACTGTTCATGCTCAACCTGCTGCTGGTGACGCTGGGCGCGGCCTGGATCACCGAGCAGGCCGGCCTGTCCCTGGCGCTGGGCGCCTTCGTGGCCGGCATGCTGATCTCCGAGACCGAATACAAGCACCAGGTGGAAGAGGACATCAAGCCGTTCCGCGACGTGCTGCTTGGCCTGTTCTTCATCACGGTCGGCATGCTGCTGAACGTGCGCGTGGTGCTGGCGAACTGGTGGCTGGTGCTGGTGCTGCTGGCCGGCCCCGTGCTGCTCAAGTTCGCCCTGATCGCGGGCCTGGCGCGGCTGTTCGGCGCTTCCACCTCGACGGCGATGCGCACCGGCCTGGCGCTGGCGCAGGCCGGCGAATTCGGCTTCGTGCTGCTGAACGTGGTGGGCGGCATGAAACTGGTCGATCCGTTCGTGGTGCAGGTGGTGCTGGCCTCGATGGTGTTGTCGATGCTGCTGGCGCCCTTCCTGATCGCGCAGTCGGACAGGATCGTGCTGAAGTTCTCCGCGAACGAGTGGATGATGCAGTCGCTGAACCTGACCAATATCGCGGCGCGCACGATGTCGGCCCAGAAGCATGTGATCGTGGCGGGTTTCGGCCGTTCGGGCCAGTCGCTGGCGACCCTGCTCACCGAAGAGAAGATTCCCTACCACGCGCTGGACCTGGACCCGATCCGGGTGCAGGAGGCGCAAGCGGCCGGCGCCAATGTGTCGTATGGCGACGCGGCGCGCCGCGAGTCGCTGGTGGCGGCCGGTATCAAGCGCGCTTCGGCGGTGGTGATCACCTACGCCTCGACGCCGTCCGCGCTGAAGGTGCTGCACCTGGTGCACGAACTGGCGCCCGAATTGCCTGTGATCGTGCGCTCGCACGACGATTCGGACCTGGACCGGCTGAAGGAGGCCGGCGCGGCGGAGGTGGTGCCGGAGCTGATGGAAGGCTCGCTGATGCTGGCTTCCCATGCGCTGGTGATGCTGGGCGTGCCCTTGCGGCGCGTGGTGCACCGCGTGCAGCGGGCGCGCGAGGAGCGCTATGCCTCGCTGCGCGGCTACTTCCACGGCGCCAGCGACAGCGGCGACGAATCGGAGCTGGTCAGGCTGCATTCCGTATCGCTGGGGGAGCAGGCTTCGTGCATCGGCAAGTGCGTGCGGGAGCTGGGGCTGGATGAAACGGGGGCGGAGATTTCCGCGATCCGGCGCGGCAAGGTGCGGCTGGAGGCCGAGCCGGGGATGACGCTGGAGGCGGGGGATGTGGTGGTGCTGCGCGGGACTGCCGAGGAAGTGGCACGCGCCGAAAACGACCTGCTGGCTTAACCGGGGTCCGGCCCGGCGGGCCGTACCCCGGTTGTCAGGTTTTCAGGTTTTTCCGGTTTCAGGCAGCGTACCGCACCACCCGATTACGCCCGCCCTCCTTCGCCTGGTAGAGCGCCTCATCGGCCTGTTCGATCAACTGGGCCGCCTGCGCTTCCGGCTTGCCCCCATCGGGCACCTGCGACAGGCTGGACACCCCAACGGAAGCGGTAATCGACACCTTCACCCCATGCGACAGCTCGATCATGCTGGCCGCGATGCCGGCGCGGATCCGCTCGCCGACGTAGGCCGCGCTGTCCAGGTCCGCATCGATCAGCAGCACCACGAATTCCTCGCCGCCAAAGCGCGCCAGCGCATCGGACAGGCGCAATTCCGCCTTGATGCGGTTGGCCACTTCGCGCAGCACTTCATCGCCGCCGCCATGCCCCACCGTGTCATTGACCCGCTTGAAGTGGTCGATATCGATGTACATGAACGACACCGGGTAGGCCTGGCGGCGCGCACGGGAAATTTCCTCCAGCAGGCGCCGGTCCACATAGCGCCGGTTGAACACCCCCGTCAGCGCATCGGTCAACCCCATGTACTTCAGCATTTCATTGGAGATCACGTTCTCCAGGCAGATGGCGATGATGGATGCCATATGCTCGACGAAGTCGGTGCCCAGGCTGGGCGAAAAGCGCGTCGGGTCGGCGCTGCCCAGGTTGAGCGAGCCAATCAGGCGCTTGTTGCGCAGCAGCGGCACCACCCCCACGCTTTGCAGGCGCACGCCCGGCCGCGGGAACTGGCGCTGGTGCCTGAGCGGGTCGAACATGCCCAGCTGCGGCTTGGGCGCGTGGCCCGGCTCGATGTCGAAGGCCAGGCTGGCGACGTCCGGCACGAACACCAGGTCGGGGAATTCGGCGAAATCGACGCCCAGCTTTTCCATCACGGTGCGGATATCGTCATCCACGTCGACCAGGGTGAGGGTGACGGCGTCCAGGTCGGAAATGACAGGCAGGGTGCGGAAAATGGTGCCGATCAGCTCGGGGAAGCTGGCCGCGCCGACAATCTCCAGGTCGAAAGCCTGGTGGCGCATCATGATGGAGTGATTGCGTTCGGCCTGCTCGATCAGGTAGGCGAGGCGGGCCCGCAAGGATTGGTTTTCCGCTGCCAGTTCCGCCTGGGTGGGCTGCTTGCCTGTGATTTTCTGCGTGATCTCCATCGCACCGCCGGTATTCACTACTAAAACGACAGTGTAACCTCGATTTGGTCGCCAACCGATAGTTTTGTGTTATCACCTGTTGTTACGATTGCATTCATCCCGAAGCAGATGGCGCCATCGACTTCCGGCTTGGCGCGGTAGCTTTGCAGGATATCGAGCGGATCCGGGCCGAATTCGCCGGTGGACTGGTCGATCGACGGCATCGGGCAGCGCGGACAGGGTTTGACCGGCTTGAGGGCAGCCTCGCCGATGCGGAATTCCTCGGCATAGTCTTCTTCGAAGGCGGCCAGGTCGCCAATCACCAGGTTGGGACGGAAGCGGTTCATGGGCAGCGGCTGGCGGCCCTGCTGCTGCAGCTTTTCATTCAAGTCCTGCAGGGACCCACTACCGATCACCAGCACCGGGTAGCCGTCGGAGAACAGGGTCGGGTGCTGTTCGCCATTGGTCCACGTGCCGCTGGTCAGGCGCTTGGCGTTGGCGTGGAAGCGCACCAGGCGGCACGCGATGCCAAGGAACTTGCTGAACCAGGTGGCGGTGGTGTCGTCGCAGTCGTAGGCCAGCACGGAGTCGTCCCAGACCTGCACCTGCAGCGAGGGTGCGGTGTCGGGGTCGGGCAGGCCGAGCGGAATTTCCAGCTGCAGCATGCCGGGGGCGCGCAGTTCCAGGGTTTCCGATTTCAGCCGCGGCACGATCAGCGCCATGCGCGGGTGTTCGCGCTGGGTCAGGGCGATGCCGTTGGCGTCGACCACCATCCATTCGCGGTCGTAAATCTGCTCGGTCATCAAGCCGGCGCGGGTCAGGGTTGCCTGCTTCAGCGACAGGCCGGCGCAGGATTTGATGGGGTAGAGGGTGAGTTCGGAGATGAAGGGCATAGTGCCCGTGAGTATGGCAGAAAACCCTCAAAACCGTGGAAACCGGAAAACCGGGGTCCGCCCCCCGGGGTCGGACTCCGGTTTTCCGGTTGTAGTGGTTTCAAGCCGCTTCCGCCTTCGGCTTCTTCGGCAGCTTGCTGCGTGCGGAAGGCTTATGCGTGCCCGGTTTCCTGGCGCGCTTTGGCGCCGCCGCCTCGACGACCGCAGCTTCCGTCGCCACCGCCGCTTCCGCCGCAGCCGCCAGCACGGCTTCCGCCTGCTGTACCGCCTCGGCCGCCTCGGCCGCGGCCTGCGCTACCTTGCTGCCGCGCGTAGCGGCCTTCTTTGCGGCCGGCTTTTTGGCAGCGGCGCGGGTACGTTTGGCAGGAGCCTCGGCTGGAGGCGCCTCCACCACGGGCGCAGCTTCTTCGACCGCTGCCACGGCAGCCACTTCCGCATCGGCCGGCACCTCTACGGCAACGACAGCCGGCGCGGCCTCCTGCTCGCCACGGCGGCCACGGCCACCGCGGCCACCGCGATTGCGGCCACGGCCTTCGCGCTCACGGCGCGGCTCACCGGCATCGGATGGCACGGCAGCGTTCTCGCCAGCCGCTTCCGATTCTTCGCCCGCCGGCGCCACGGCGGCATCCGCCTCCACGCCAGCGGATTCCTGCTCGGCCGGGACTTCCGCCACCGGCAGCACCACTGGCTGGCTGCTGCGGTACACATATGCACCGGACTTTTCATCGCGGCCGAATTCAAGCAAGCCGCGCGCCTTCATTTCTTCCAGCAGGTTGCCGAAGGTGCGGAAGCCGTAGTACGACTCGCTGAAGTCCGGCTTGCGGCGCTTGATCGCTTCCTTCAGCACCGAAGCCCAGATCTTGCCTTCGCCGCGCTCCGCCGCCAGCGCGTCGAAGGTGGTGTAAGCGATTTCGATGCACTGGTTGCGGCGCTTGTCCATTTCTTCGCGGCGGCGTTTTTCCTCTTCCGGCGAACGCTTCGGCTGCTGTTCGCGGTCGTTGCGGGTGGCCTGGCGCTGGCGGCGCGATTCGCGTACCAGGTCATCGTAGAAGATGAATTCGTCGCAGTTGGCCACCAGCAGGTCGGAAGTGGAATCTTTCACGCCCACGCCGATCACGCGCTTGGCGTTCTCGCGCAGCTTGGACACCAACGGCGAGAAATCGGAGTCGCCCGAAATGATGACGAAGGTGTTGACGTGGGCCTTGGTGTAGCACAGGTCCAGCGCATCGACCACCATGCGGATGTCGGCCGAGTTCTTGCCCGACAGGCGCACGTGCGGGATTTCGATCAGCTCGAAGTTGGCCTCGTGCATCGGGCCCTTGAAGCCCTTGTAGCGGTCCCAGTCGCAGTATGCTTTCTTCACCACGATGCTGCCCTTCAGCAGCAGGCGTTCCAGCACGGGTTTGATGTCGAATTTCTCGTAGTTGGCGTCGCGGACGCCCAGTGCGACGTTTTCAAAGTCGCAGAACAGGGCCATGCTGGCGTTTTCGTTGGGTGAAGCCATGATAGGTGTGGTCTTATTTGCTGTGCACAATCCGACGATTATACTATTTCGCCAACATACTATTGAGGAGAATACAATGAAGCGCCTGCTGATCGCCGCCGCCGCTGCCCTGCTCATGCACAGCGCCCTGGCCGCCGACCCCGACGCGGAATTCCGCCAGCAGGTCAACGCCTTCGTCGACAGCTGGCACGACGACGCCGCCAACACCCGCCCGGACTACTGGGACAAGTTCGCGCCGGATGCGGTTTTCATCGGCACCGACAAGAGTGAAGTGTGGAGCTACCCGGAGTTCAAAGCCTGGGCCAAGCGCTTCTGGGACCGCAAGAAGGCGTGGAGCTTCACCGCGCAAAAGCGCAATGTCTACTTCTCACCGGACAAAAAATACGTGTGGTTCGATGAACAGCTGAATACGCAGATGGGCACTTGCCAGGCCAGCGGCGTGCTGGTCAACAGCGGCAAGGGCTTCAAGATCGAGCACTACCAGCTCTCGCTGGCCGTGCCCAACCCGCTCATGGAAAGCTTCACCAAAGCCATCCGCGAGCATGAAGCCAAACAGCCTTAAGCGGTGACGTCGTGGGCCGGCGCCACGCCGGTCACGATGACCATGTTCTCCAGCACTGCCGGCAAGCCACGCACAGCGGTGTAGACGCTGTCGTCGCCGGTAATCGAATCGACGAAGGTGCGGCCTGCCGCAAGGTGCGACGGGTACGCCAACTGCAGGGCATTTTCGATGTTCAGCGACGTCGTGAACAGTTGCGCGGCGACCGTGCGGTTGTCCAGCACTTCGTGGTCCTGCACCTGCGCACCGGCGATGATGCTGCGCACTACCTGGTCCAGGCTGGTTTTGCCGGCAGCCAGCGCATCGCTGTAAAACTTCACACCTGCGCTGTCGCCGTGGTGGCCGAACAGGTTGAGGTAGAAATTGTCGATAATCTGTTCATTGCCGAGGCCCTTGACGGTTTCCTGGTATTCCGCCGATTGCGAAAACACCTTGCTGGCCAGTTCCGTCGTGCCGGTGGCAACCGTCTTCTGCCAGAAATTCAAGCCGGCGACATCCGCCGGGCGCTTGAGATAGGCGAGGTACAACTGCTGCACCGCCGCTTCCGCCGACGTCGCAACGGGGTCGATGACCACATCGCCTTGCACCGGCCGGCCACCCTCGGCTTTGGCTGAAGCCGAAATCACGACTTCCAGGTAGTCCGGCAGCTTGCCGAGCGCGGTGTACAGGCTGGCGTCATTGGTCACGGATGCCAGGAAGGCCTTGCCGCTGTTGGAATCGTTCACGTACTTGACGACATTGCCTGGCTCGATGCCGAGCGCCGTGGTGAACAGTTCGCCCGCTACCACCTTGTTGTAGATGATGTCGACATCGCCGCCGCTAGCGCCCTGGATGATGTCGTTCACCACTTGGCTCACCGTGGCATCGCCATGATCGAGCGCGTTGGCGTAGAAGGTCAAGCCTGTCACGTCGGCATGGCGGCCGAACAAGTTCATGTAGAACGTATCGACCACCTGCGCGTGCGACTTGCCGGCAATGAGGTTTTGGAACTCGCTGGCCTTGGCGAACTGGTCGCGGATGCCGGTGAGGGAAAAGCCGTTTTCGAGCGCATAGGTCCAGTACCCGAGGCCGGCCAGATCGGCCGGACGCTGGAAGTAGGCAAGATACAGCTGCTGGATGGATTCGGTAGTAGTCATCATAGTGCTTGTGATTCTAGCAATGCACTATCGGTTAAAGTCTCTCCCTTTCTCACACACAAATAAAAAAGCCGCGGCGTCCGCGGCTTTTTTCCTGGAAGTGCTATCCGGTCAAACGTTGAACAGGAAGTTCAGCACGTCGCCATCCTTGACCACGTATTCCTTGCCTTCGGCGCGCATCTTGCCCGCTTCCTTGGCGCCGGCTTCGCCCTTGTAGGCGATGAAGTCTTCGAAGGAGATGGTCTGGGCGCGGATGAAGCCGCGTTCGAAGTCGGTGTGGATCACGCCAGCGGCTTGCGGCGCGGTGTCGCCCACGTGGATGGTCCAGGCGCGCACTTCCTTCACGCCAGCGGTGAAGTAGGTCTGCAGGCCGAGCAGCTTGAAGCCGGCGCGGATCAGGCGGTCCAGGCCCGGTTCTTCCATGCCCATGTCGGCCAGGAAGGCTGCCTTGTCGGCGTCATCCAGTTCGGCGATTTCCGCTTCGATGGCGGCGCAGATGGCCACGATCGGCGCGTTCTGCGCTTCGGCGTATTTGGTCAGCTGGTCCAGCAGCGGGTTGTTGGTGAAGCCGTTGTCGGCCACGTTGGCCACGTACATGGCCGGCTTGGCGGTGATCAGGCACAGCGGCTTGATCAGGGCCATGTCTTCGGCGCCCAGGCCCATGGCGCGCACCGGCTTGGCTTCGTTCAGGTGCGGCACCAGGGTTTCCAGCAGGGCCACCAGCTTGGCGGAATCCTTGTCGCCGGAGCGCGCTTTCTTCTGCTCGCGGGCGATGGTTTTTTCCACGGTCGACAGGTCGGCCAGCGCCAGCTCGGTCTGGATCACTTCGATGTCGTCCAGCGGCGATACGCGGCCGGCCACGTGCACCACGTTGTCGTCTTCGAAGCAGCGCACCACGTTGACGATGGCGTCGGTTTCGCGGATGTGGGACAGGAACTGGTTACCCAGGCCTTCGCCCTTGGACGCACCGGCCACCAGGCCGGCGATGTCGACGAATTCCACGATGGCCGGGACGATGCGCTCAGGCTTGATGATCTCGGCCAGCTGTTTCAGGCGCGGATCAGGCACTTCCACCACGCCGACGTTCGGCTCGATGGTGCAGAACGGGTAGTTCTCGGCCGCGATGCCGGCCTTGGTCAGTGCATTGAAGAGGGTGGACTTGCCGACATTGGGCAGGCCGACGATGCCGCATTTGAGACTCATGGAAAACCTTTAAGTGATAATGTTCTGCTACGGAATTTTCCGCAAATAGACCGAGATTGTACCCCAGATCATGTCAAAACCCGCCCATATTGCCCTGCTGGCCCGCTACAACGCGTGGATGAACAACAAGCTGTACGACGCCGCCGCCACCCTGCCGCCGGAGGAGCTGGCAGCCGACCGCAAGGCCTTCTTCGGCTCCCTGCTGGGAACGCTCAACCATATCGCGGTGGCGGACACCATCTGGCTGAAACGCTTTGCCAGCCATCCGCGGTTTGCCGCCGCCCTGGCGCAGGCCACCGCCCTGCCCGCGCCCGCCGCGCTGGACCAGCCCCTGTCCGACTCGCTTGCCACCCTGCGCGAACGGCGCGCCTTCCTGGACCAGCTGATCCTGGACTGGACTGCCGGCCTGTCCGACGCCGACCTGGAGGCCGTGATCAGTTATCGCCGCTTGAATGGCGAAGCGAACAACCGCCAACTGGGCCTGCTGCTGATCCATTTCTTCAACCACCAGACCCACCATCGCGGCCAGGCCACCACCTTGCTGTCGCAGGCGGGCGTGGATGTCGGCGTGACCGACCTGCTGACGCTGGTACCCGAAGCCGACGTTTGAACGGCATCAAATCCTGATACCCCTGCGGGCAGGCGGCGATACGGGTATCGCCCGGGCTTGTGCTATTGTCGCTGTCGGCAAATAATGCTTTTGGTACAACACCAGGGAGCGTCCATGGATTTGCTTTGGTTTATCGTGCTGGCCCTGGTGTCGCGCTGGGCCTGGCTGGCCCGCCGCGACGCCCGCCAGGCCCGCGAGCATGCGCTCAAGCTGCAGCGCGACCTCGCCGCCGTGGAAGCGACCGTCGCCAGCCTGCAGCGCCAGCAAGGCTCCGCGCCCGGCCCGGCCGCCACCGCCGGCGACGCCGAAGCCGTGCCGCGCCCAGCTTCTTCGGCGGCGACGGCCCAGCCGGCAGAGCGAGAGCCCCTGGTTGCGCGCGCCGCCGTCGCGCCTGCCGCCGAACAGTCACCTGCGCGCCAGGCGGCTACCACATCGCAGGTCCCGCCCGCCGCTCCCAGCACGTCGGTCGGCGCCGCCGATACCGTCACCACCGCACCGCCATCCCAAGCGCCGGAACGGCCGGCTCCATCGCACCCACCACGGCCACAGGCGCCGCCGTCCGCGCCGCCCGCCTGGCTCACCGCCGCCCGCAACTGGCTGTTTGAAGGCAACCTGGTAGCGAAGATCGGGCTGCTGATCCTGTTCATCGGCGTCAGCTTCCTGCTGAAATACGCAGCCGCCCGCGTCACCGTGCCGATCGAGTTGCGCCTGGCCGGCATCGTGCTGGCCGACGTGGCCGCGCTGGCCTGGGCCTGGCGCATCCGCCACAGCAACCAGGGCGTCAGCCTGCCGCTGCAAGGCACCTGCATGGCCGTGCTGATGCTGGTGGTATTCGGCGCCTTCCGCATGTACCACCTGATCCCGGGCGGCATGGCCTTCGCGATGCTGTTCCTGCTCACCATCGGCACCTGCCTGCTGGCCGTGCTGCAGAACGCCCAATGGCTCGCCATCTTCGGCATCGTGGGCGGCTTCGCGGCGCCGATCCTGGCTTCCACCGGCCAGGGCAGCCACGTGGCCCTGTTCAGTTATTACGCCCTGCTCAACGCCGGTGTGCTCGCCATCGCCCTCAAACGCTCGTGGCGCGCCCTGAACCTGCTCGGCTTCGCCTTCACGTTCGCCATCGGCACCACCTGGGGCGTGCTGCGCTACGAACCGCAGTTCTACCAGACCGTGCAAGCCTTCCTGGTCCTGTTCTTCCTGTACTACGTCGGCATCGCGGTCGCCTATGCCCACCTCGAGGCACCCAAGCTGAAAAGCTACGTCGACGGCACGCTGGTGTTCGGCACACCGATGCTGGCAGCCAGCCTGCAATTCGGCCTGGTGAAGCAATTCGAGTTCGGCATGGCCTACTCCGCCCTCGCGCTTGGCCTGTTCTACGGCGCCCTGGCGCTGGCACTGGCACGCCGCCGCACGACGTATGGCTTGCTGGTGGACGCATTCACCGCGCTGGCCGTGGTGTTCGCCACGCTGGCCATCCCGATGGCGCTGGACGGGCGCTGGACATCCGCCGCCTGGGCGCTGGAAGGCGCCGGCATCGTCTGGATCGGCTTGCGCCAGCGCCAGCCGCTGGCCTGGGGCTTCGGCCTGCTGGTGCAACTGGGGGCCTGGGCCAGCTTCATCGGTTCGGTCGCCGGCCTCGACCGGTTGGTGGCGCTGAATTCGAACCTGTGGCTTGGGTTCCTGCTGCTGGCCGCCAGCGCCTGCATCATGGCCATCCGCTTCCGCCGCCATGCCGGCGAAACAGGCCAAGGCCGCCTGCAGCTGCTGGGCGCGATTTTCCTGGCCGGCGCAGCGGCATGGCTGGTGGGCGGCGCGTGGACCGAGATCCTGCTGCGTACCAGCGGGGCGCTGCAATCGAACCTGCTGGCCGCCAGCGCGCTTGGCGCCGCCATCGTGATGGCCCTGATCGCACGCCGGCTGGCCTGGCCCATGGCGCGCGGCCTGGCGCTGGCCACGCAACTGCTGGCCGGCCTGGTGCTGGCTTTCCAGCTGGTCTTCGCGTGGCAGGTGGCGCCGGTGTCGCCAGACCTGTTCGCGACGCCTTTCCTCGGCAGCCTGATGCTGCTGGCCGGCGCGATGTTCAGCGCATGGGTGCTGATGCGGCATGGCGCGCAACCAGCTGCCATGCTGCCCAACGTGATGCTTGGCTACGCCGGCATGTGGTGGCTGCTGGTGGTCGCGCCCACGCTGTCCAACTGGCTGCTGGCGCACTATGAATTGGCCACCGCTGGCGCGTTCGATCCGCACAGCGCACTGCGCCCCAGCGCCTACTGCCTGCTGGTCGCCGCCACCACGCCGTTGTTCCTGAAGATGGCGCAGCGCCTGGCATGGCCTGCCCTGCGTGCGGCGGCGCTGCCGGCCTGGCTGCTGTTCACCGCCGCCACTGCCGGCATGCTCGGCGTGCTGTATGGCCGCGCCGGCATGCCGGCCGGCGAGGAATGGGCCGCCTACGCGGCATTGTGGCTGCTGTCCGAATGGCTGATGCGCGGCTTCGGCCTGCGCCAGCACGCCCTGGTGCTGCTGCACACGCTGCGCAGCACCGGTCCGTGGCTGATGATCTGGCCGGTGGGCGCTTACTGGATTACGCGCGCCCTGGAAGGCAGCGGGGCCGATCCGGCCTGGGCCAACTTCCTGCCGGCCTGGCTCATGATGGGCGGGCTGGCCTGGGTGATGCGCCGCGTACGCGCCGATGGCTGGCCGGTCGCGCCCGTGGCTGCATGGTACCGCGACGTGCTGCTGCCACTGGGCTGCGCGTGGTCGCTGCTGCTGGTCGCGGTATGGAATGTCACCCAGGACGGCGCCATGGCGCCCCTGCCCTATGTTCCGCTGGCAAATCCGCTGGACCTGACCAGCGTATTCGCCTTGCTGCTGTGCGTGGCCGGCTACCGCCTGAAACAGGCGCAGCTCCTGCCATACCGCCCGCAGTTGCTGGCGGCCGGCGCCATCGCCGCCTATGCCTGGCTGAACCTTGCGCTGCTGCGTACCGTGTCGCATTACCTCGACGTGCCCTATCGTGCCGAAGCCCTGTTCGCATCACAGTTCGTGCAAGCCATGCTGTCGCTGCTGTGGAGCGTGACGGCGCTGCTGATGATGCGCCATGCGGCCCGCAGGCAGTTGCGCCAGCTGTGGATCGCCGGCGCGGTGCTGCTGGGCGTGGTGGTGGCCAAGCTGTTCCTGGTCGACCTGTCCAATGTCGGCGGTGTCGAGCGCATCGTGTCCTTCCTCGGTGTGGGCGCGCTGATGGTTGGCATCGGCTACCTGGCGCCTTTCCCCGCCGCGCGCGACGGCGAGAACCGCAAGGTGGCGGCATGAACGCGCTGCTGTTCGCCGCCGCAGTGGCAGCCGCCGCCAGCGACACCCCGCGCGACTACACGCACGTGATTCCGCTGGAGGTGCGGGGCAAGCCCAGCGTCGTGCAGCTCCAGTTGCCGCGCGACGCCTACCTGAATGCCCGCTCGCCGGTGCTGATCGATGTACGCGTGTTCGATGCGCTTGGCGTGCCGCAGCCATTTGCGCTGCGGCAGCCGGAGGCCGAAGCCAGCACCGTCCACCGTCCGTTGCCGGTGCGTGTCTTCCCGCTGATGGCCGCACGCGCCGACGCGCCGCTGGCCGGGCTGGAAGTCAGCACCGGCAACGACGGCCGCGTGCTGTCGGTGCGCCTGCCCGCGCAGCAGGATGCTGCGGCAGGCCGGCCCACGCTGGCGGGGCTGGTGCTCGACTTGCGGCAGCAAGGCAGCGGCGAACCGCCTGTCGTGGATGCCCTGCGCTTCACGCTGCCCGCCGGACGCAGCACGTACAGCGGGCAGGTATGGCTGGAAGCCAGTGACGACTTGAAGCGCTGGGACACGGTCGGCGTGGCGGAATTGAGCTGGCTCGCCAACGCCAGCGAAGAAACACTGGCCAACGACAAGCTGGAATTTGCGCCGCGTCGCATGCGCTATGCGCGCCTTGGCTGGCGCAGCGGCGAACCCCTGCAGTTTGCCGCCATCGAGGCGCAATCTCCGGTACTCAAGGAGGTTCCGCCAGCGACCGAATCGCTACTCCTTCAACCGCAGCCCGGCCGCGATCCACGCGACCTGCAGTACGTCAAGCCGGCCGCCCTTGCGCAAGTGCGCGCAGGGCTCCAACTTGACCAGGGCAACCTGGTGCTGCCGGCAACGCTGGGCAGTTATCGCCTGCAGCACCGCTCCGGCCAATACCGCTTCGAGCCCGCCATACGCACCACCTTCTACCGGCTGGAACAGGACGGCAAACCACGCGCCTCCGGCGATGTCGAGCTGCCTGCCTGGCTGGACGACCGCATCGTGCTGCGCTTTGACCAGCCGCCCTCCATCAAGCCCGCGCTGCGTATCAGCTGGCAGCCAGCCACACTGGTCTTCGTCGCAGGCGGCATGCCGCCCTACCAGCTGGCCGTAGGGCGCGACAATGCAGCACCCCATGCGCGCCCTGTCGGCGAGGTGGCGCCGGGCTTCACGCCGGACGAACTGCGTGCGCTGGTGCGCGCCACCCCGGGCAAGGCGCAAGCCCAGAGCGAGGCGCTGGCCGACGCCGCCCGGCGCACCAGTGCCAACGCCAGCGCGGCCCAGCGCCGCCTCATGATCCTGTGGGGCGTACTGGTACTCGGCGTGGCGGTTGTGGCGGGAATGGTATGGCGCCTGCTGCGGCAGGTCGAAAGTTCCCGCTGAAATGGCATAATCCGTAGGTTTGCCCCGGATGAAAGCCCCCAAATGACAATCGACGCGACCAAGTATTACAAAGCTGTTTACGGCAGCACCCAGTTGAACACCATCCCTGCTTCGCAGGGCATCCCGGAAATGATCGATGCCAATGGCGATGGCATCCAGGACATCCTCGTGTTCGGTGCCTATTACCCGTTCAACGGCAGCAACCCAGCCGGCCAGGTAGCGACGCTCATGCTGGGCAAGGGCGACGGAACCTATACCGTCAGTAACAATACCCCGCTCTCTGCGCTTACCACCGTGCACCCGCGCGAGATGGTGCGCGGCGATTTCAATGGCGACGGCAAGGAAGACTTCTTCATCGCCGACCATGGCTACGATGCCAACCCGTTCCCAGGGGCGCAGAACAAGCTGCTGCTGTCGTCGCCGAACGGCTATGTGGACGCCAGCGCCAACCTGCCGCAAGTCGCAGACTTCTCGCACAGCGCCGCCGTCGGTGACGTGAACGGCGACGGCAAGCTCGATATCTTCGTCGGCAACCTGTCCAGCCCTGCCAGCCCGGTGCAGCCCTACGTGCTGCTGGGCGACGGCAGCGGCCACTTCACCAGGACCGACGCCGGCCTGCCGGTCGGCACCGGCGGCTTCCTGAACCGCAATACCGACCAGTATGGCGTCACCTCCTCGCTGCTGGCTGACCTGAATGGCGACGGGCGCGACGACCTGGTGCTTGGCAACGATGGCAACACCTATGGCAAGGAGCACCGCTCCGTGGTGTTCTGGAATACCGGCAGCGGCTACAGCGGCGACAACATGAGCTACCTGCCGCAAGGCTTCTACGGCGACTACCGCATCGTGCACGACATCGCCGCGCTCGACCTGGACGGCGATGGCGACAAGGACCTCATCCTGCTGTCGTCCGAATCGCGCCCCGTCGAAGCCTATGGCGATGGCTGGGCCATCGATACCCTGCGCAACGACAACGGCACCTTCGTCGACGACACCGCCAGCCACTTCGCCAATGCCGACCGCTTTGAAGGCCAGCCCAACGAATTCAGCAAGATCGGCGCCAGTGAATTCATCCGCATGCTGGACGTGAATGGCGACGGTTACAAGGACCTGGTTATCACCCAGTTCATGAACAACCTGCCGACGGCCAATACCCCGGTGGTGTGGACCAACGACGGTTTCGGCCACTTCGAAGTCGCGTTGCGCGCCGGCCAGTTGACCTCCCTGTCTGGCGACGCCTACTTCATCAGCACCTTCAGCTTGCCAGTGGTGACGGCGAACGGCATCAGCTTCACCAAATTCGGCAACGACAAGAGCACGGTCTACACCGCCACGCTGCAAGCGCAGCAGCTGTTGCCCGGCTCGGTGGCGATCACCGCGACCGGCAGCAACGACACGATCCGCCAGAACGCCAGCAACAACGCGGTGGAAGGCGGCGCAGGGCGCGATACGCTGGTGTACGGCAAGGCCGCCGCCAATTACACGGTGGCAGCCGCCAGCGGCGGATTCACCGTCACCGACAAAACCGGAGCGGATGGTGTCGACACGCTGGCGCATGTGGAGCGCATCAACTTCAGCGACAAGTCGCTGGCGCTCGATATCGACGGCGTGGCCGGCCAGGCTTACCGCATCTACCGCGCGGCCTTCGACCGCGCGCCGGACAATGCCGGCCTGGGGTTCTGGATTTCGGCGCTGGACAAGGGCTATTCGATCAATGCCATGGCTTCGGGCTTCATCGATTCCAAGGAATTCCGCGACCTGTACGGCACCAATCCTACCAATGAAGCCGTGCTGACCGCGCTGTACAAGAACGTGCTGCACCGCACGCCGGATGCGGCGGGCTACGAGTTCTGGATGGGCGCCATGGCGAAGGGCTATACGGTGCAGGAACTGCTGGTCTACTTCAGCGAAAGCGGCGAGAACCAGGCGCAGGTGGTGGGCCAGATCCAGAACGGCATCGAATTCGTGCCCTTCGGTTAAGCGTTATGGCGTATGCAGCTCCATCGTCGCCTTGGTGAAGTCGCCGGCGACGGCGGTGGGGATGATACGCAGGGCTTTCTCGATCGCTTCCTCGATCAGCAACTGCTCCTCGCGGCGCGGGCGGTGCAGCACGAAGTCGGCCACCGGCTGGTTCAGGTTCAGCGTGCGCGGGTGGCCGATGCCGATGCGCAGGCGCCAGTAATCCTGGGTGCCCAGGGCGGAGCTGATGTCCTTCAGGCCGTTGTGGCCGCCGGAGGAGCCGCCCTTCTTCAGCTTGGCCGCGCCGGGCGGCAAGTCCAGCTCGTCGTGCACCACCAGGATTTCGTCGGGCTGGATCTTGTAGAAGCGCGCGATCGCGCCCACCGACTGGCCGGAACGGTTCATATAGGTTTGCGGTTCGAGCAGCCAGAGCTGGTTGCCGCCGATGATGGTCTTCGCCACCAGGGCATTGAAGCCGGATTCGCGCTGCAGGCGCGCATTCGGCAGCGAATTGGCGAGGTTGTCCACCAGCCAGAAGCCGGCGTTGTGGCGGGTTTGTTCGTATTCGGCGCCGGGATTGCCGAGGCCAACGATCAGGCGGATGGGCATGGTCTTGCGGTTGCGAGTGCAAAACCGCAGATTATACCCGTGGCGTCAGCCAAACAGCCCGCGCGCGGCCAACGCAATCAAGCTGGCGAGGTTGGTGACCAGCAGGCCGAAAATCCATCGGTTGTTGGATTCCATTCGCTCCTGCAGCGCGTCGATTCGTGATGTGAGCTGGCTGGCCGCCTTGCCCATCTCTTCCTTTGTAAATAGCTGCATTTCCAGGCGCGTGGCGACGAATTGCTGGTCCACCTGCGCGAAGCGGGCATCCATGTGCTGTCTAAGTAGCGACAGCTCGCAATTGACGGCGTCCAAGGACTTCTCCTGTGCGGCTCTCCGTTCATCCGGGGTCAGCTGTTCCATGATGGTCTCCCGCTAAAGGCAGACCATCATTGTTTGCCATTCTCGCGCGCGGCGCCTTGCGCTGGCGCACAGGAAGCGGCGGAACTATTTCGGCGCTGGATTGTCAGCGTTCCAGGTGTCGCGCCAATACAGCCACTGGCCGTTGACCTTCCTGTTCACGGACAGGAATTTGCCTGTCTCGACCACCTTGCCATCCTTGTCCTTGACGGTGTAGGTGCCGGAAGACCAGCCCAGGTTGCCGCTGCTGCCGCCTTCGGCCTTGTCGCCGAAGCTGAACACCATGCCGGCCTGGCCTGCGCCCTGCGCTTCCTTGAGCAGGAAATCGCGGATCGCAGCGCGGCCGGTGACCGCTGGCGCGCCGGGCGGCATCAGCACGGCATGCTCGTCATACAGCCTGGCCAGCGCCTCGCCGTCGGCAGCCTTGAAGGCCTTCAGCCAGGCCTGGTCGACGGCGCGGATGGCCGCCAGGTCCGCTTTGGCATCGGCCGCATGGGCCGGGGCCGCGCAGGCGGCGGCCCATAGCATGACACCTGCAAGTTGCGCTTTCATCGGACAGCCCTCCCTGTGGTGGATCGCCGTATCAGCATAGGCCCCGGCGGGCGGCATTTCAACGCTCGTGTGGCGCCCGGCCTTCCTGCGCTGCCACCAGTTTGGCGTGCTGCTCGAGGTCCACAGGGCGGTATTTCACCTTAGTGCTGGCGGGATGGGCGCCCAGGTAGTTGTCGCCTTTCCAGTTGCGCGCCGGGCGGATCGGGCGCGGCACGAAGCCGCCGCCGCAGTTCGGGCAGGTATTGGCCAGCAGCTTGTCGACGCAATCGGCGCAGAACGTGCATTCGTAGGTGCAGATACGGGCTTCCAACGAATTCGGCGGCAGCGGCTTGTCGCAGTGTTCGCAGCTTGGACGCAGTTCCAGCATGTCTTTCCTCGGTTAGTTGAAAAAAAATAAATGCTACACGAATTTCCCACTTGACACAGGCCGCCACCTGTAAGATATTTATTACACGTGTCTTCAATTTAAAACAGAAAGGACGTGCCATGAAATACCTCACTGCCCTGCTGCTTGCAGCAACCCTGTCCGCCCCTGCCGCCGACCAGCCGATGACGGACAAGGAAAGGATCGACCAGCTGATCCAGCAGAACAAGATGCTGATCGCCCAGAACGCCCTGCTGGTCGAGCAATGCGAACGGCCGAAGACCCGCGAGGAAGCCTTCGCCCAGTGCATGCAGGCCGCGCGCGGCGAGAAGGGCGCGATGGCGACGGAATCGGTCAGTGCCAACTGCCGCCTGCTCCTGAAGTGAAGCGGATGGCCAATTTGTTGCCAGTGCTGGAAGCGCTCGCGAACCCGCATCGCCTGCGCATCATCGCCGCACTGAAAACGGACGGCCGCAACTACGTCAGCCAACTGGCACGCGACGTAGGCATCAGCCGCCCGTTGCTGCACCTGCACCTTGCCAAGCTGGAGGCGGCCGGCCTGGTCACCAGCCAGCACGAGCTGTCCAGCGACGGCAAGGCCTTGAATTATTTCGAAGTGGCGGATTTTTGCCTCACGCTGGATCCCGCAGCGATCGCGGAAGCCGCCAAGCATCTCAACCTTGAAGAGGAATGACAGCATGTCCGAGCACGTTTACCTGATGACCCTGACCATCCCGCTGGCCACCGTCCTGGTCATCTTTGCGATGAAATACCTGTCCGCCGCCTACAAGGCGCGCGCCGAAGCGGCCAGCGCCGAAGCCTACCGCGACCTGGCGGCCCGCTCCGCTACGGCGCAGGCCGAAAGTGCAGCCGCCCTGGCGACGATCCAGGCCACGCTGGCCGATATGCAGGGCCGCCTGGCGGAAGTGGAAACCATGCTGAAAGAGGTGGGCTGATGCTGGCCCGCCTGTGGCAACGCGATGCGCGGCATGAAGGCGTCATGCGCATCAATATTTACCTGCTGCGCCTGTTGTACGGCCTGATGTTCTTCATGCTGGGCCAGACCACCTGGACGGAGATCCTGACGCACCAGGGCCAGTGGGCGCCGAACGATGCGGTAGCCTGGACGGTATGGACTGCCTTCGCCACCCTTGCCGGCTTGGGCATCCTGCGCCCGGTCAGGATGCTGCCGATTATCCTGCTCGAAATCCTCTACAAGGTGATGTGGCTGGTGATCGTGGCGTGGCCGCTATGGTCGCGTGGCGAACTGGCTGGATCGCCGGCGGAAAGCACCACCAACGTTTTCCTCGGCGTCGTGCTGGCGATCGTCGCCGTACCGTGGGGCCATGTCGGCCGCACGTACTTCACCTGGCCTTCCAAAGCGGGAGCTGCCTGAACATGCCAATCCTCGCCAGCTTCGTCCTCGCCACCGCCCTGGCCGCGGCGACGCCACCGAAACAGATTTACCAGATGTCGCCGCACGAAGCAGGCGCCTATATCGCCGACCTGCGGCGCAGCGAACCCGACCTGCGCAAGCGCATTGCCGCCATCGGCCGCCGCAATATCGGCCAGCCCTACAAGCTGAACCTGCTCGGCGAGTTTCCTTACGAGCTGCACGACACCCTGCCGATGTTCAGCCTGGAGGCCAGCGATTGCCTGGTCTTCGCCGAACACACGTATGCGATGGCGCTCAGCGCCTCGTGGGAAGAATTCTTCTGGACCTTGCAGCGCATCCGCTACAAGGATGGCGTGATCGGCGTGGCCAGCCGCAACCACTATATGGAAGTGGACTGGAACCCGAACAACCGCTGGCTGCTGTCCGACGTGAGCCGCGGGGCGCGCTATGCAATGCACGTCGACCGCGCGCAATTCCTGAAAACCCAGCACCACGTGCTGCGCGACATAGCGCCGCAGGACACGGTGGAAGACTACCTGCCCGTCGAGCAAGCCTTGCGCGAATTCGCCTCGCTGGCGGAGGGAGACATGGTGGAGGTGGTATCAGTACACAAGGGCCAGCACATGGTGACCCATGTCGGCCTGGTGGTACTCGACGCGGATGGGGCGCGCCACTTCCTGCATTCGGCCGCGCCGCAAGTGCGCGAGGAACCGTTTGAGGCGTTCGTGGAGCGCACCCGCGCGCGCGCCAATAACGGCCTGGCGGGCTTCAAGTTCATGCGTCTGAACGACACGGTCACCGTGCCGCCGGCGGCGCCGCAGCCCCGGCCCGACTGAAGGGTACGACCCAAGGGTCGGACCCCAGCAAAAAAAACCCGCGCGAGGCGCGGGTTCTTCATTGCAGCGAAAGAGGATTACTCTTTGGCAGCGGCTTCGGCAGCCACAGCACCGGCCGGCACGGAAGCGGTCGCGATGGTCGCGTCGGAACCGTGGGTCACGATGGTCACGCCCTTCGGCAGGGTCAGCTGGGAAGCGTGGATCGACTGGCCGACGTCCATCTTGGACAGGTCAACGGTCAGGAACTCTGGCAGGTCGCCTGGCAGGCAGGAGATTTCGATCTCGTTGGCCACGTGGGAGATGGTCGCGGAGTGCAGCTTCACGGCTGGGGAGATTTCAGCGTTTTCGAAGTGCAGGGCAACTTTCACGTGCAGTGGCTTGTTGGCGTCAACGCGCTGGAAGTCAGCGTGCAGCACCAGCTGCTTGAATGCGTGCATCTGGAAATCGCGCAGCAGCACTTTTTCCACTTTGCCGTCGATTTCCATGTCCAGGATGGACGAGTGGAAAGCTTCTTTCTTCAGCGCGTGGAACAGCGCGTTGTGGTCCAGGGCGATGGTCACAGGGGCTTCGGTGCCACCGTAGATGATGCCAGGGGTCTGGCCGGAATTACGCAGGCGGCGGCTCGCACCCGTGCCCTGCAGTTCACGTTTGAATGCTACAACTTTCATGGAATACTCCAAAAAATAAAACAAGGCTCGCGCCTTGTCGGTAAAAGAAATGCCCCGCGACCAGGGCACTTCAGCGAAAACGGCCGCGGCTTGCGCCACGGCCGGCAAAACTAATTTAGTCGACGAACAGCGAGATCACCGAGTCGCCCTTGATGATGCGCTTGAAGGTTTCAGCCAGCAGCGGGGCGCAGGTCAGTTGGCGGATCTTGCCGCAGGCCTTGGCTGCTTCGGACAGCGGGATGGTGTCGGTCACCACCAGCTCGTCCAGCGAAGAGCCGGAAATGCGGTCGATTGCCGGGCCGGACAGCACCGGGTGCGTGCAGTAAGCGATCACTTTCTTGGCGCCGCGCTCTTTCAGCACTTCGGCAGCCTTGACCAGGGTACCCGCGGTATCGACCATGTCGTCCATGATCACGCAGTTGCGGCCTTCCACGTCGCCGATGATGTTCATCACTTCGGACACATTGGCTTTCGGGCGGCGCTTGTCGATGATGGCCAGGTCGCAGCCGAGGCGCTTGGCCAGCGCACGGGCGCGCACCACGCCGCCGACGTCCGGCGACACCACCAGCAGGTCTTGCTCGGCCTTCTTCTGCAGGTCGCCCAGCAGGACCGGGGAGGCATAGATATTGTCGACCGGGATGTCGAAGAAGCCCTGGATCTGGTCGGCATGCAGGTCCATGATGATCACACGGTCAACGCCGGCTTCTTCCAGCATATTGGCCACGACTTTTGCCGAAATTGCCACGCGGGCGGAACGCGGGCGGCGGTCCTGGCGGGCATAGCCAAAATAAGGAATTGCAGCGGTGATACGGCCAGCGGACGCACGTTTCAGGGCATCGACCATCAGGATCAGTTCCATCAGGTTGTCGTTGGTCGGTGCGCAAGTCGATTGCAGCACGAATACGTCCTTGCCGCGGACGTTTTCGTTGATTTCGACCATTACTTCGCCGTCGGAGAATTTCGATACGACAGCTTTGCCGAGTGGGATGCCGAGATTTTTTGCGACCCCTTCTGCCAAGGCAGGATTAGCGTTGCCGGTAAAAACCATCAGGTTTTCGTAAGCCATTGGGAGTCCCGAGAGGTAGTGTTGAATTCTTTGAGGCACTCCCGCGTGGCAGGAGCTTTTGTCTTGACCCTGGCTGGAGACTAATGCCTCGACAGATCCAGGGAAAACGGTGGCAGGGGAACAAGGATTCGAACCTTGGTATGCCGGAATCAAAATCCGGTGCCTTAACCAGCTTGGCGATTCCCCTACTCTTAACTGACTGTCTTTCGTCAGTAGGCCGACATTATATAGCCTATTTCACGAAAAACCAAATCTTTTTACGCTTCACAACTTTGCGATCATCGGATGCCGCTTCAGTGCTTTCGCTTTCCATCCGGTCCAGGCGGCTGGCACTTTCGCAAGCACCGCATCGGCCTGTTCTTCGCTATGGAGGGCGACGAACACACAAGCTCCGGAGCCAGTCATCCTGGCATCGCCGTAAGCGCCCAGCCATTCTACCGCGTCTGCTACTTGCGGGAATAAGCGGCACGCCACTTGTTGCAAATCGTTCTTTCCAAACTGCCGCAGATCTTGCCGATTTGCGTGGTAGCTGGAAAAGTCCGACATATTAACGGGCGGCGTATTCCTTGTCAAATGCTCTGAGGTAAATATTTGCGCGGTCGGGCAGGCCACGCCGGGCTCAATGACAACATACCAACAGTCGGGCGCATCGACTGGCTGCAAGGCTTCGCCCACCCCCTCCGCAAAGCCGGTTTCGCCGAAGATGAAGAAGGGCACGTCGGCGCCCAGGGGCAGCGCCAGGGCCATTAATTCCTGCCGGGTCAGGCCGGCGCCCCACAGTTTGTTCAAGGCCATGAAGGTGGTCGCCGCGTCCGACGAGCCGCCCCCCAGGCCGCCACCCATCGGCAGGATCTTGTCGATGGTGATGTTCACGCCCGGCGGCAGCGCGCCGGTGCGGCGCAGCACCTCGCCCTGCAGGATGCGCGCAGCGCGGATCACCAGGTCCTGTTCGGCCGGCACGCCGGCGATGTCGTTGGTGCGGTGCAGTTCGCGGTCTTCGCGCAGCATGAAGTGCAGCGTGTCGCTGCGGTCGATCAGCTGGAACACCGATTGCAGCAGGTGGTAGCCGTCGTCGCGGCGCCCGGTCACGTGCAGGAACAGGTTCAGCTTGGCCGGGGCCGGGCAATGCAACAGGCTCTTCATTCGTTGATCACAATGCGCAGGGACATTTGCTGGATGTCGCCGCCACCGGGGTGTTCGGCATCGATGCGTTTCGGGCGCGGCGGCGTGCTGCCGGGCTGCCAGTCGACGTATTGCAGGTGCCAGCCTTCGCGCGTGGTCACTTCGTTATGGGCGGGGCTGGCCGTCCAGGCCTGGCCGTCCGCCGTGGTGGCGTGGCCTTGCAGCCAGCCGCGCAAGCCGGAGACGGGCAAGGCCCAGCCCAGGGCGCGCGCGCTCAGCGCGTCAATGCTGGGGGCGGTGAGCGGCGGCTTGTTCGCGCCTTCGCTCAGCGTGGCGCCTTGCGGCGTGACGGCGATGGTGGCGACCGTCGAGCCGAGCGGGGTGGACAGCGCAACGTCGGTGCGCTGCGCATCCTGTTTCCAGTCGAAGTTGACGGTGGTCGATTGCGGGGTGCCGTCCTTGAGGTAGCGCACGTTCAGGCGGCCGGACAAGGCGATGGTATCGGCATAGGGCGCCACGGCGGCGGTGGCGGCCGCGCCTGGCGCGCTTGGCGTGGTGGCGCAGCCGCACAGGATGGCAGCCGCGCCGGCTATGGCGGCGAGGGTCTTGAAGCTCATTAAATTCCAGTGTTGAGGCGCGCCAGCGTGCTGCGCAGCGCGTCGTTTTTAGGATACATGGCGCGCGCTTCGCGCCACAGTTTGGCGGCGCCGGCCTTGTCGCCCTGCGTCCACAGCACTTCGCCCAGGTGCACGGCGATTTCGGCGTCGCTGCGCAGCGCATAAGCCTGGCGCAGCGATTGCTCGGCTTCCTTCAGCTTGCCCATGCGGAACAGGACCCAGCCCATGCTGTCCATGATGTAGGGATCGCCCGGCGCCATCTTCAAGGCCTTGTCGATCAGCTCATACGCTTCGTCCAGGCGCACGTTGCGGTCGGCCAGCGAATAGCCCAGCGCATTGTAGGCGTGGTGGTTGTCGGGCACTGATTCGATCACCTTGCGCAGCGCCGTTTCCATGGCGTCGACCTTGCCCAGCTTTTCGGCAGCCAGCGCGTAGTCGTACATCAGGTCCGGGCTGTTGGGGAAGCGCAGCACGCCATCCTGCAAGGTCTTGAACGCCTCCACCGCGCGGCCGGCGTCGCGCAGCAGCTGGCCTTCCGTTTGCAGGACCTGCACTTGCTCGGCCTGGTCGGCCGCCACAATCTCCTTCAATTGCGCGCGGGCGCCATCGACATCGCCTTTGCGCGCCGTGATGTGGGCGCGTTTCAGGCGCGCCTGCAGCACGGCGCGCGGATCGTCGCCATCGATCTTGTCCAGCCAGGCCAGGGCGCCATCGAGGTCGCCCTTTTCTTCCGCGATCTGGGCCAGCAGCATCAGCGCCTTGTTCGGGTCGCGCTCGGGATCGGGCGCGCTTTCCAGCACGGCGATGTAGCGCTTGAAATAATCTTCGGCGGACTTGGCGTCCTGCCCCTGCAGCGACATGATGCCCAGCGCGTACAGGGTGCCGGGGTTATCCGGCTGGTCTTTCAGCAGGATCTGGAACTGTTCGCGCGCCTGGTCGTACTGCTTCTGTTCCACCAGCAGGCGCGCGTAGGCCGAACGCACTTCGCTCGCGGCCGGATACTTCTGCAGGAAACCCGCAAACAGCTTTTGCGCGCCGTCCAGGTCCTGCAGCATTTGCGCCATGGTCAATGTGGCCAGTTCCGAATCGGGCTTGAGGTCCAGCGCCTTCTTCGCTTCGGCGCGGGCGCGTTCAGCATCGCCCGCCGCATGGGCGCCCTGGGCCAGCACCAGGTGGGATTCCTGGGTATTCAGGTAAGGCTTGAGCACGCGCTCCATCAGGCCGAACGCGGCGGCCTTGTCCTTCGCGCGCAGCAGGAACTGCTGCATCTGGAACATCAGCAGCGGGCGGCCATTCGGCGCCGCCGCTTTCAGGCGCTGCGCGAACAGGGCTTCCGCCTCACCCAGGTCGTCGCCCAGCACGGCAAAGCCCAGGAAGTATTGCGCCGCCTCGTCGGAATCAGGCGCCAGTTCGCGCCACAGGCGGATCGCCGACATCGCTTCGTTGCCCTGCTTGGCCGACAGCGCCATCTCCGACGCGCGCCGTGCCAGGCGCGGGTCGCGGGTCTGCTGCGCCAGCACCATCATGGTCACGTAAGCGCTTTGCCACTGGCCGCGCTTGAAATCGAGTTCGGCCTTGGTGAGCTTGTAGAACAGGTCGCTGGTCAGCTCGACGTTCGGCAACTTGTCGCCGGGCGGCGTGGCCTTGGCGATGGCGTCGGCGGCCGGCGTCGGCGTGGCGGCCGGGGTGGCCGGAGCCGCCGCGGCAGGCTCGGCGCCCTGCTCCGGCGGCACGACTGCACAGGCAGACAGGAGGGCCGACAGCGTTACAATGGCGAATGCGTTTTTCAAAGGAAGATCCTGCAAATCGGGCTCAAGACTTGATTCTACGCCAACCCGCAAAAAACCACCCCATGCCTGAATTACCAGAAGTAGAAGTCACCCGGCGCGGTGTCGCGCCCCATATCGATGGCCGCGTCGTGCGCGACGTGGTGCTGCGGCGCGAAGGCCTGCGCTGGCCGTTCCCGGACGACTTGCCGGCCCTGCTGGCGGGCCGCCGCATCGTTGCCACCGACCGCCGCGGCAAATACCTGCTGCTGCAATTCGAGCATGGCACCCTGATCATCCACCTGGGCATGAGCGGCCACCTGCGCGTGCTGCCGACCGGCATTCCGCCGCAAAAGCATGATCATTTCGACATGATGGTGGAAGGCGCCGATGGCCGCCACGTGCTGCGCCTGACCGACCCGCGCCGTTTTGGCGCCGTGCTGTGGCATGCCAGCACCGAGGGCGAACTGGAAGAACACATCCTGCTGCGTGGCCTGGGCGTGGAACCGCTGGGGCCCTTATTCACCGGCAAGCTGCTGTTCGAACAGACGCGCACCCGCAGCGCCGCGATCAAGCAAGTGCTGATTGCCGGTGATATCGTGGTTGGCGTGGGCAATATCTACTGCTCTGAAAGCCTGTTCCGCGCCGGCATCAACCCGAAAACAGCCGCCAACCGCATCAGCGCGGCGCGCTACGACCGCCTGGCGCAAGCCATCCGCGACGTGCTGGCCGAGGCAATTGTGCAGGGCGGCAGCACTTTGCGCGACTTTATCGGGGTAAATGGGCAATCGGGGTATTTCCAACAGACATATTTCGTCTATGATCGTGCTGGAGTGCCCTGCCGTTTATGCGGCGCGCCTGTACGCCAGATCAAGCAGGGCCAGCGCTCCACTTTTTATTGTGTAAATTGCCAGAAATAACGAGATAACGAGAAAATGGTAAGGGACCTGGAACAATACAGCCAGTGGCGCCAAGGCGTCATGGCCGCTGTCGCCAACTATCGGGACTGGGTGGTGCAGGCCGACCTGGCCGATGCGGCGACCGAGCAGCGCCTGGCGCGCTCACTGTCCAAGCTGGCCGACGACAAGCTGTCGGTGGCCTTCGTGGCGGAATTCTCGCGCGGCAAGTCCGAGCTGATCAATTCCATTTTCTTCGCTGACTTCGGCCAGCGCATCCTGCCTTCGGCGGCCGGCCGCACCACCATGTGCCCCACCGAGCTGATGTACGACCCGGCCTATCCGGCCTGCATCCGCCTGCTGCCGATCGAAACGCGTGCCGAGAACCTGTCCACCAGCGACTACCGCGACGACCCGCACGCCTGGACCGTGCTGCCGCTGCAGCTCGACGCGCCGGACCAGATGCAGGACGTGTTCAAGCAGGTGAGCCTGACGCGCCACGTGCCGGTGGAAGAAGCCAAGCGCTATGGCCTGTACGACGAGAACGATCCCGACATGCCGGTCACGCTGGACAGCGCGGGCCTGGTCGAGATTTCGCAATGGCGCCACGCCATCATCAACTTCCCGCACCCGCTGCTGAAACAGGGGCTGGTGATCCTCGACACGCCTGGCCTGAACGCCATCGGCACCGAACCGGAACTGACGCTGAACCTGATCCCGCATGCGCACGCCGTGCTGTTCATCCTGGCCGCCGATACCGGCGTGACCAAGAGCGACATCGAAGTGTGGCGCACCCATATCGGCAACGGCGCCGGGCGCCTGGTGGTGCTGAACAAGATCGATTCGATGTGGGACCCGCTGCGCACCGAAGCGGAAATCGAGGCGGAGATCGTGCGCCAGCAGGAGCATGCGGCGCACATGCTGGGCCTCGATTCGCGCCAGGTGTTCCCGGTGTCGGCACAGAAGGCGCTGGTGGGCAAGATCACCGGCGACCATGAGCTGGTGCACAAGAGCCGCATGAAGCAGCTCGAGAGCGCGCTGTTCAACGAATTGATTCCGGCCAAGAAGGACATCATCCGGCGCCGACTGGGCGACGAGTTGGCCACCCTGAGCGGCGCGCAATACGCGGCGCTGTCGGCGCGCACGCGCGGCATCGTGGAGCAGTTGCTCGAGTTGAAGGGCTTGCGCGGCAAGAACCAGACCGTCATCGCCCACATGGCGCGCCGGGTGGAAGCGGAGAAGAAGGAATTCGACGAGAGCCTGTTCAAGCTGCAGGCCACGCGCGCCGTGTTCACGCGCCTGTCCACCGAGCTGTATTCCAGCCTGGGCATGGATGTGCTGCGCGACAACCTGCTCAAGGCGCGCGCCGAAATGCAGTCCAGCCGCTTCACCACCGGCCTGCGCGACGCGATCAAGCATTACTTCGACAGCATCCACGCCAACCTGGATGAGTCAGAGCGCAAGATCGAAGAAATCCGCAGCATGATGGAAACCATGTACAAGAAGTTCTCGGCCGAGCATGGCTTGGCGCTGGCGATGCCGATGGCCTTCTCGCTGGCGAAATACCGCGACGAGATCAACGAGGCGCACGGCATCTACGAAAAGCAGTTCGGCACCGCGATGATGCTGACCACCACCCGCGTGGTGCTGATGGAGCGTTTCTTCGATTCCGTGGCGTCGGCGGTCAAGCGCTGCTTCAAGGCGGCCAATGCCGATACCGACGCCTGGCTGAAGGTGATCATGGCGCCGCTCGAGGCGCAGATCCGCCAGCACAAGGAACAGCTCAAGCATCGCCAGCAATCGATCGCGCGCATCCACGATGCCACCGAAACGCTGGAGCAGAAGATCGAAGCCTTCGAAGCCACCCAGGCGGAACTGGAACAGCAGAAGGCCAAGCTGGCCGCGCTGGCGGCCGCCATCCACGAAGCCATCGCGGCGGAACCTGTGATGCTGGAGGCAGCGGCGTAAGTGCAGTACGAGGATCCGACCTTTGCTGCCACGCTGGTCGCGTGGCAGAAGGAGCATGGCCGCCACGACCTGCCGTGGCAGAACACCCGCGATGCCTACCTGGTGTGGCTGTCCGAAATCATGCTGCAGCAAACGCAGGTGACGGCAGTGCTGGGCTATTACGCGCGCTTCCTGGAGCGCTTCCCTACCCTGCGTTCGCTGGCCGAGGCGCCGGTGGAAGACGTGATGGCGCAATGGGCGGGCCTGGGCTATTACACCCGAGCCCGCAACCTGCACAAGTGCGCGCAGCACGTGGTGGCGGAATACGGCGGCGTATTCCCTTCGGACCCGGCCCTGCTGGCGCAGCTGCCCGGCATCGGGCGCTCCACGGCGGCGGCCATTGCGGCCTTTTCGGCCGGGCGCCGCGCCGCCATCATGGACGGCAATGTGAAGCGCGTGTTTGCGCGCGTATTCGGCATCGACACTTATCCCGGCGAGCGCAAGACCGAGGAAGCCATGTGGGCGCGGGCCGAAGCACTGGCGCCGGCCGAGGACATCGAGGCTTACACGCAGGGCTTGATGGACATGGGGGCGACGCTGTGCACGCGCAGCAGCCCGGCATGCGAACGCTGCCCGATGGCGCCGCGCTGCGTGGCCCTCGCCACCGGCCGTACCGCCGAACTGCCCGTGCGCAAGCCGAAGAAGGCCACGCCGGAGAAGGCTACCCACATGCTGCTGCTGGTGGACCGCGGACAGGTGCTGCTGGAGCAGCGGCCGGCAACGGGCATCTGGGGCGGACTGCTGTCGCTGCCGGAACTCGATGGCCACACGGCGCTTGCCGGCGGCACCACTGCCGCGCATGCCGGGGCGCCGCCCGATGCTGCCGTGGCCGCCGCGGTGCAACCCTTCGGTGTCATGGAATCGCTGGAACGCCTGCTGCCGGTGGTGCATGTGTTCACGCACTACAAGCTGCACATCCATCCACTGCTGGTCACCTTGGCACGCCGCGCCACACTGGCCGGCGAAGGCCGCTACACCTGGCTCGACGCGGCCGCCCTGCCCGATGCCGCCCTGCCGGCCCCGGTCAAGAAACTCTTGCTTGAGCTGCTCGGCGAACGCAGCCAGGTACGCATGTTCTAGGAAATAAACAACTTGGCGACGGCCAGCGCGGTCCCGACGGCGCTGACAAGGCTGGCCGCCATGGCGCCGATGACCCATTTGACGAGGCGCGTCTCCATGCGCGCCATCTGGGTTTCCAGGCGGGCGAGGTCTTCCTTCGTTGCGTAGTTGGACTTGATGATGGCGACGTCGCGCTCAAGCACTGCAAAGCGGCGCTCGTGTGACAGTCCGGCATGTTCCCGATCTTCGACCATGATGCCTCCCTCGCCCCATGATCTGCCATGCGCGCCTGGGATTCAAGCAAGCCCAGGTACGATTTCGCTTGAGCCAGCGCAAACTCAGTGCTGGGGGCGCGTCAGCAGCCTGCCCAGCGGGCGGGCCAGGAACAGCAGCAGGAAGGCCGCATTGGCAACGCCGGCGGCCCGGCCGGCCACGATCACTGTGACGATCGCGATGAGGACCATGACGCCGGTGCGGACGCAGGCCGTGACGTACGCGCTGCGGTCCATCGGATGCGCGCACAGCTCGGGATGGCGGTAAATGCGCGTGGCCACCAGCAGGGAGCCGATCGACATCAGGCACATGACGCTGGCGTACACGGCTTGCGCCACTTGCGACAGGTAGCGGCCATTGACCGCCGAGGCAAACGGCAGCAGGCTGGCGCCGGCCAGCATCAGGATCGTGTACCACAGCAAGGGCGTGTCCACATGGCGCACATAGCTGTAGAGCCGGTGGTTGGCGGTCCAGAACAGGGCCAGTACGAGGAAGCTGAGCACCCAGGAAAAGAAGGTCGGCGCCAGTTCGCGCAGGGTTTCCAGCAATTGCGCGCTGTTGCCGGCATCGGCATGTTCCGGCAGGCGCAATTCGATGACCAGCAAGGTCATGGCGACGGCAAAGATGCCGTCGACCAGGGCTTCGATACGATGCTTGCTCAGTTGGGGGCCACCGGCCACTGCTTGCTCGGTCATGGATTGTCAGCAGGAAGAGTTAAACGAAAATCAATTCTCGCTGCTAACGGCAGTAGTGGCAAGCCCCGGGTCTCAGGCCTTGCGGCGGTGAATGTAAAAGATTTCGACAGGGTCGTCACAAATCTTCGAGCGAATAAATACGCCGGTGCTCGGCAATCGCGTAGCGGTCGGTCATGCCGGCGATGTAGTCGGCGATGCGGCGCGCCTGGGCGGTGGCGTCGCCGCGCTCGGTGCGGTAATCGGGCGGCAGCAGCGACGGGTCGGCGGTGAAAGCCTGGTACAGCTCGCGCACCATGCGGCTGGCCTTCAGGCGCATGCGGTTCACCTTGTAGTGCCGGTACAGGTTTTCGTGCAGGAAGCGCTTGAGCTCGGTGGCATCCTTGCGCATCGGGTCGGAAAAGCGGATCAGCGGCGGCGCGGCGCGCACGTCGTCCATGCTTTGCGGACGGTGGGCGGCGATGCGTTCCAGCGAGGTGGCGATCAGGTCGTCGGCCAGGGCGGTGATCAGGCGGCGCAGGGTTTCATAGATGGCGCGGCGGCCGGCCAGGCCGGGATGGGCGGCCTGCACCTCGCGCCACAGGCGGCCGAAGAATGCCACCTCCTCCAGCTGGGCGATGGAAATCAGCCCGGAACGCAAGCCATCGTCGATGTCGTGGCTGTTGTAGGCAATTTCGTCGGCCAGGTTGGTCAGCTGGGCTTCCAGCGATGGCTGGGTCTTGTCGAGGAAGCGCTGCGCCACCTCGCCCAGCAGCCTGGCGTTGTTGACGGAGCAGTGCTTCAGGATGCCTTCGCGGGTTTCGAACATCAGGTTCAAACCATCGAAGGCGCCATACTGCTCTTCCAGCAGGTCGACCACGCGCAAGCTTTGCAGGTTGTGTTCGAAGCCGCCATGCTCCTTCATGCATTCATGCAGCACGTCCTGGCCCACGTGGCCGAACGGCGTGTGGCCCAGGTCGTGGGCCAGGGCGATGGCTTCCACCAGGTCTTCGTTCAGGCGCAGGTTGCGCGCCAGCGAGCGGCCGATCTGGGCCACCTCCAGGCTGTGCGTCAGGCGCGTGCGGAACAGGTCACCCTCGTGGTTGAGGAAGACCTGGGTCTTGTATTCGAGCCGGCGGAAGGCGGTCGAATGGATGATGCGGTCGCGGTCGCGCTGGAACTGCGAGCGCGAGGCGTGCGGCGTCTCGGGGAAGCGGCGGCCGCGCCCTTTGTCGGAATGTGCTGCATAGGGCGCCAGCGTCTCTTCCATCACTTGCTCCTTACTCGGTGCAGGCCGCCAGGGTTTGCAGCAGCACGTCGCGCGGCGCGGTCGTGATGCGGGCCTTGCCCAGCGGGTCGAGCAGGATGAACTTGATGGCGCCGCCTTCGTTCTTCTTGTCCACTTCCATCAGCTCCAGCCAGCGCTCGCTGCCCAGGTCCGGCGCCAGTACCGGCAGGCCGGCGGCCGCCACCAGGGCACGGATGCGTGCCACCGCCGCCGCGTCGATGAAGCCCAGGCGCTGCGACAGGTCGGCCGCCATCACCATGCCGCAGCCGACCGCCTCGCCGTGCAGCCAGGCGCCATAGCCCATGCCGGCCTCGATGGCGTGGCCGAAGGTGTGGCCGAAATTCAGGATGGCGCGCAGGCCGCCTTCGCGTTCGTCCTGGCGCACGATGTCGGCCTTGATTTCGCAGGAACGCGCGATGGCATAGGCCAGCGCGCCCTTGTCGCGCGCCATCAGCAGGCCAATGTTCGCTTCGATCCATTCGAAGAAGGGCACGTCGATGATGCAGCCATACTTGATCACTTCGGCGATGCCGGCCGACAGTTCGCGCGCGGGCAGGGTTTCCAGGGTGGAGGTGTCGGCAATCACCGCCTTCGGCTGGTAGAAGGCGCCGATCATATTCTTGCCCAGCGGGTGGTTGATGCCGGTCTTGCCGCCCACCGAGGAATCGACCTGGGACAGCAGGGTGGTCGGTACTTGCACGAAATCCACCCCGCGCATGTAGGAAGCGGCGGCGTAGCCCGTCATGTCGCCGATCACGCCGCCGCCCAGCGCCACCAGGGTGGTCTTGCGGTCGGCCTTGTTGGCCAGCAGGGCGTCAAACACCTTCATCAGCGAAGCCCAGTGCTTGTGCTCTTCGCCGTCCGGCAGCACGACTTCGATCACTTCCTTGCCGGCCGCGGCCAGCGGGGCCCGCACGCGCTCCATGTACAGCGGCGCCACGGTGTCGTTGGAGACGATGGCGACCTTCTTGCCGCCCACGTACCTGGCCAGCAGGCCGGCGTCGTCCAGCAGGGCCGGGCCGATGGCGATCGGGTAGCTGCGCTCGGCCAGGTCGACGTTGAGCAGGATATGGGTCTGTTCGTT
>CBHWEO010000007.1:0-50486 GCA_966112955.1 uncultured Duganella sp.
TCCTTCATTGTTCGAGAAGGTGACAATGTGCGGTTACTCTTCGTCGAGGATGGTAAGGCAATGGATAGTATCGTCGTCAATGAAGGCACGTTTCGAGGAGTAGTTCAAGCCTTCCTCGATTGGATTGACTCCGGTGGGGCTTAGTGCGCGAAGTGATTTGTAGCGAGAGATTAATGCGTCCATCTGTTCTTTTCGAGGTCTTAGCAGGGTTGCCTGGAGACGGGCCGCTGCCGCTGGCTTTCAGTGCTACAGGCCAGGGGCAACACCGGGAGGGTTTTGTAGTCAGGTTCATGCCTCCTGATGTCGCACCCTGGGTCGGAAATTTTCAACCTGGCCTAACAGGCTTCAATTTCGTCGTTGGTCAGGATAACGGTGCTGCGCATCTTGTGATCTCTGGTGGTCAAGGGTATCTCGTGGACACTAATTCCGGAGGGTTGCTGTCGGAGTTTGGTGGCTACATCGAGTGGGCACAAGTCCTAGATGACGACGAGACGGTGCTAACGTGCAATGGCATTTCTTTCTCGTTGCTGAAAGTTGCGAAAGTAGTTTGGCAGACCCGAAGACTGTCATGGGATGGTGTGAGAGCCCTTAGGTTGACCTCGGATCGCGTAATAGGCGAGGGTTGGTGCTTTGATGAGACGTGGCATCCGTTCGAGGTCAACTTGGCTAACGGCGATGCCGTTGGCGGTGGTTATACGGGTCCTGAAACCTGAAGATGGGACACCTGAAAAAGAAAGGATGCGCTTGATGGTGGCGCTGCTAGTGCAAGTGGAACGCTTCGTTGATAGCCATCAGCCTGGCTTTGTTGAGTGTGTCCTTGTAGACGCTGATGGCCGGCGACATGTATTTGTCGAGAAGGGGCCTATCGTCAGCATGGCCAGCCTATGGGTTGATAGCACGTACCCACAGCCAGGTTATCTCGCCTGCACCATCGAAAGTGAATGGACAGACGAACGAGGGCGCCATTTGGTACGTGCGTGTACCAAGGAGCCTTGGTCCATAGAATCGGTCGCCGGCGAGGCAACTTTTACAGTCTTGGATGAGCAAGTGACGAGGGCCTAGACGCAATGCGTTTCGACATTTTTAACGGGAACACCCGTGTTGGGTGGAGTGCTCTGGAGCGCGGCGATGCACCAATGGGATCTGCATTTGGGCGGTTCTACCCGGAGCCTGAGTACGTCAAGATCAAGGCCCAAGTCGTTGGCACTCACGTCGCCCAAGACCAGCTTCATCTGAACGTGCGTACTAGTGAAGGTGAAGCATGGAGGCTGTAGGCGGCGTGCGAATAACCGACTTGTCCGCCGAGCTTGGGGACGAGGAAGGTTTGCACGTCGAAGTCTTGGGCGTCGGTTATCCAGAATACGAGCGCTTGTTTCCGTCGCATGTCCGGGCCTACGACGAACTATTCAAAACGAAATAGACAGAATTGGAGGGCCTTTTTGAAGAAGGCGAAAACGTGAACCTCATCCTTGAAAAGACCAACCAAGTTCGCTATTTCACAAACATGCTGGAGGTGCTTGATGCGGCCGGCATCGATGCTCGGCAATACGACTGGTTTGTCAGCGACATCGAGGTCAACTATACGCCAGAGGGGTTTTCTCTCGGCGACCAATGGATGACTGGTGAGGAGCTTGCGTACCTGATGCGCGATAACGACCTGCAGTTTATTTGGGCTGTCTTCAGCGCGGTGCCAATAGGCCATCGGCCGAAAGTCGTGAATGCGCCGTACTGTGAGGGAAACCCGGACTACTGGAACGGTGTCGATCCTGGTCCTCAGTTGGACGGTGCAGTATTCGAGATTGCATGCTGGGATAGTAGTGCAACTATTCTGATCGGATTGCCGGAGCATGCTCGGCTCGCATTCATCTCGAAATATTCAGATACACGGCCACTGGTAGACGCGAAGAGGGCGTAGTTAGCGCCACAGGCGGACGGCGCGTTAGCGCGCCTCTTCAAATTGGCATGCCGGACAGGATCGGCGGCGTGGAGCCGGGACGGGCTGCTCCACCTGCGGTCTTCCGAGCCTCGATCCATTCCTCGACTTCGGCCAAGTCCCAGGCGACGTTTCGGCTCGTGAGAGCGATTCGACGCGGGAATTCTCCGCGCTGCTCTAAGTTAAAGATAGTGCGATCAGACAGGGGAATCATCGCCAACAGCTTCTTGCGATTGATGAGGGTTTTGATGGCGTGCTGTTTTTCCACGTTCTTGCATCCTTACATTGACTGCGGGGTGATTCCCGTCTGTTCCAAAGAATGCCAGCGATTACCATATAGATAAATCTATTGAATTGCCAGTTTGGTTGACAAATTGTGCTCAGCCATCTATTGCTGGATTGTCTATGACTTCTTTCTGATCGCCAGAATTGCGTTTTCAACGATGGGCGCGATTGCTGCTGCGAAGCGGGCTTCATGACCTGGAACGTCACCTGAGATCGTTGGATTAACTGCGTCAATCACTACACCGCAGCTTTGGCCCAACCAAGTAATGAGTTTCAGGGCTTCTGAAGGAAGAAGAGAGCCAAGCTCATACTGTGAATGTCCCTCGCGAACACCCCATAACCGCCCGTCATCATTAAGCATGATTTCACGGATTGTTGAATCGGATAACGCCGATTGCAGCACAACGCTATCTACGGGAATGAGTGAAGGCGAGGAGGATAGAACATCTTTCTTCGTCTGTGATTGGCGGCCCCCATTGTCAAATCGGAATTCAGAAGGGATCGACTTGATCGCTTTCCCGACAGCCTGGCGTGTAATCCCAATTGCACGTGAGATGCTTGCGGCGGTCATCCCGGCCGCCAGCATTACGGCGATCTGCTTCTTTCTATCGGTCATTTTTTCTTTGACCAACCTTGACGCCAAATTGCGTAGCTCGCTTTCCTCGTCGGGGTAGATTCCCTGCTGCGCCACGATGTTGTGGACGAACGAATCTACATCAGCACTGCCGGACTGTGCCCGCGATTCTGAAACACTCCAGCTTTGACGCTCAAGGCGCGACAATTCGTTCTCGAACTTCGACTTGCTTCTAATGGCTTGCCTATAAGCCTTGTTATACGAACCATCTGGTTTGAGTGGCTTATGCGATGTGCAGTAACGGCCGCTCAAGCGAGCACTACCATTGTCGTTCGCCCATTCAGATTCATCGCCGCGAAATTCCTCCAGTTCGGACGGCTGGCCGCAAACTTCGCAAAAAGCTTGGGCGCGGCTGCCATTCAGGTTCCTAACCTTGTCGATTTTTCCGATAGGCTGCCGCTTTGGCTTCTTCTGCCGACAGCGTTGCGCAAGCACTCGAATAGTTTCCAATGAGGCCAAGAAAACCTCATCGACCTCTAATTTTGCCGGTGTGAGTTCGTATGAATGAATGATGCCTGCGGCCCAGTCATCAAGTGCCCGAAAACCATTCTGTCGTGCAAAAGCGCCGGGTAAATGATCTCTGCAGAGCGCTCGCCCTGCATGATCCATTGGTAGCTCCGAGAGGTAATGTTCCCACGCGGGGTCAATGACCTTGCATACCAATCCAAATATCGAATAGCGGCGTGATGCGGATGAATATGGCCCCCAGCGCTTGCTGAATTCTGCAATGGCTTCGGTCAGCCTATCAGAGCATCCCCTCCAGGCCTTAATTTCAGTCGCGATCAAAATGTAAACCAAAATGGCAAAATAATAGGATGAAGCATAGCCTAAATCGCCGTATCGTTCAATCCACCGAAGACAACGTAAGGAGTGGTGTTATGACGATAGAAGAGAGTTTGATTGACCGATTTGGCCCTTTGATGCCACTGGCTGGCTTAGCCACGTTATTGGACCGCTCTCCTGAAGCTGTTCGCATGTTCCTTCGCTCAGACAGCGAGTTGGCATCCAGGATCAACACGGCGAAGCTCAAGGTTGGCCGCCGCCTGTATTTTCGCACTGCAGAAGTCGCTCAATTTTTGAGCAATCAATGAGCATTCGAGCAATGAACTGGGCCTGGGAGCAGGAGCTGGCACCGACGCCAAAGTTGATCTTGATGGCGCTCGCTGATGCCGCTAACGAAAGCGATGAATGCTGGCCCGGCATTCCTTTTATTGCACGGAAGTGCTGTGTCTCCGAACGTACTGTGCAGAGGGTATTGCAGGATTTTCAGCTGGCTCAATTGATGACCATCCAAGCCCAGTTTGACCCCAAGAATGGAAGGCGAAGGTCAAACAAATATTGCTTAAATATTGGACGTGCTTCTTACCCCGACAATTTGTCACCCCAGACGAAAAAGCCAAGAACTGCCGGTGACAATTTGTCGGGGACGGGGGTGACATTACCTGTCACCTACGTAGGTGACATAGCTAAGTCACCACTTGAACCACAACATGAATCTGAACAACAACCACTACACATTCCCAACTCGTTATCGAAGGCCGAGCGTCAAGCAATTTCGTCACTCACATCGGATATTCCACGGGAGGACGCGCAAGCCCTTGTCGATGAATTGGCCGATGCGATGGAAACCACATCGATAAAGACCAACGCAATGCGCTGGTTCCGTGGGATCGTCGCTCGGTACCGCAAAGGTGAGTTTGTCGCTGCTGGCGGACTACGAATTGCAGCAAGACGAGCGCGTGTGAAAGAGGCGGAACGTCAGAACCTTGAAACTCCCGTGCCTCCGACTGACCAGAGCACCGCGAAGAAGACGCTCGCACACATCCGGGAACTAATAGCTCATCCCCGTGCAACCACGCACAACTGAGCCCCCTTATTTACCACTCAAGCAATGGAGCAAGCAATGAAGAAGAAATTCACGATTCTCGCTGTCGCGCTAACAGCCGCGCACGTCGCTTTCGCCGGTAGCGTTGCCGGGTTTGGCGGCTCGACGGAAGTGACGCAAATCCTCAACAACGTCGAGCTAGTAAACCAGTCGGCTCAGATGTATCAGCAGGTCCAGAACACGATTACGGCAGTTCAGCATTCCCAACAGCAGCTGAAGAATCTGCTGACCGCCCCGATGCAGACCTGGGGCCAGGCGCAGCAGGAGCTGGCCGCGCTGGCCGACTTGGTGAACAAGACGGCCGCGCTATCTTACGCCGGCGGGAATATCGACCAGCTCTTCAAGCAGCGATTCCCTGGTTACGCCAGATCGGCCGGCAGTACCAACTTCGGCGGGCAATTTCAGAGCCTGGTTCAGACGCAGCTGGACGGCTTAAATTCGGCCCTTCAGGCCGCCGGCTTGCAGTCGTCGCAGTTCGCCAATGAGCGAGCTGCGCTACAGCAAATTCAAAGCATGTCGGCCGGGTCACAAGGCTCGCTACAGGCACTGCAGGCCGGGAACATGGTGGCCTCGGCCACCGTGGACCAGCTGCAAAAGCTGCGTCAGCTCTATATGGCGCAGATGCAAGCGCAGAACTCGTTCATGGCCGGCCAAGCGCAAGTGCAAGCCGACCAGGTGGACGCCGCCCAAACGTTCATGAAGCAGGGTAACGGGACTGTGCGCCAACCCGGCAGCAGCAATTTCAAATCGTTCTAAGCACTCGTCATCAAGGGCAAGATCATGACCTTCAACCAAAAAAAATTCCTCTCCCTCGGCCTTGCAATCGCCGTCGTTTGCATGGTGTCGATGCTGACCCACAGCGACAAGCCAGAGGCCAAAATGGTAACTGAACAGCAGAACGCCGCGAACAAGGCCACCCAAGAAATGATGAAGCAAGGCGGCGATAAGAAAACCGTGCGCAAGCCTGGCGAAAGCGGCTTCAAGTCGTTCTAACCGGATCAAGGAATGAACATGACCAGTACCTCAAAAGGCCGCCTCCTGTTGCTGGCCGGCCTGCTGCTTCTGACATTGCCGGCGTTTGCCGACAATCCAACCGGATATGACCTCGGCACGATCATGAACAAGTACCGTGATGCCGCAACCGTATTTGGGGCGAACATCACCTTGATAGCGCTGTCGCTGTGCTACAAGCTCTTCGCCGCTGACCTGGCGTGGGCCATCATCGCCCGACTCTTGAAAGGCGCTGACGCCGTGGAAATGCTCACGGTCGTCATCATGCGCTCGATGTGGATGGGCCTGATTCTCTGGGTGATGAACAACCCTAGTATTCCGCTATCGGTGGTCAACAGCTTCATTCAGATCGGCAAGGACGGCGCGCACACCTCTGCGATTAGCCCCGGCGAGGTCTTTTGGCAAGGCATCGACCTGGTGAACTTAATGATGTCCAAGCTGGCCGACAATGCCAGCATCGCCGGCATACCCGTGCCGGCCGGCGTGGCGGCCATGACCAATCCGTTTGCGGCCTTCCTGGTCGGAGGCTCGCTCATCATCATCATCGTGTGCTTCGGGATGTTGGCCGCACAGTTCGCGGTCGCCTGGATTCAGCTGTGGTTCTACCTCGCCGTGTATCCGATTGCATTGGCCTTCGGCGTGATGAAGTGGACTAAGGACATCGCCATGAAGATCATTACGACGCCCCTGGTTTACGGCATCCGATTCCTCGCCATCTACTTCGTTATCGCTGTGGGGACCGGATTTGCCGCAGATTTCGGCACAGAGATTGCCAAGCTATCCCTGACCAATCTGACGCCAATCTGGACCGTCCTGGCTGGCTCTGTGATGCTGCTGGTCTTGGCAATGAAGGTGCCTACCTTGGCGTCCGACCTGTTGGGCGGAGCCGCTTCGACATCGGCGGCCGATGGTGTTGGCGCGGTGGTGGCTGGCGGTGGCGCTATCGCTGCCGCCGCTGGCGGCATCTACGCGGCCGGCGGAAAAGCTACGGGTAGCGTCAGCTCGGCGATACAAGCCGGCTACGACGCAATTAGCGCCGCTACTGGTATGGGAAGGGGTGTTAGCCAAGCGGCCCCTGGTGTCGCCGCCTCGGTTCCTGGCATGAGCGGTAGCGCCACTTCGCCAGTGGGCAGTACGACCGGCGCAGTGAATCCCGGCACCACGACAGGCGCTTCACAAACAACTGGCACGGGCCAGGCGCAACCGCCAGCACCAACTGCCGCGCCGAGCAGCGTCGCATCGGCCGCTGGGCAGGCCGGTGCGGAAAGTCAGGTGCAGCCGCCCGCGCCTGCGCCAGCACTTCAGGCCAGCGCCGTGAGCCAGGTGTCGTCGCCGATCAGTCAGCCCGAACGCGCAACGCCGCCAGCGCCGCCGGTGGCGGCCGCACCAGCTGCACCAGCTGCACCGGCAATTGGCGCACCCGAGCAACACACCAAAGAGCCAGGACAGCCGCCAGCGCCTGCCGGCCCGACCGCTGCTAGTAGGAGCATCGGCGCGGCGCAGCGCGTTTTGGATGAGATGCAAAAAACGGACGGCAGTGGGGCAGGTATCCAGACGCACCACGGCGATGAGTGACAAGACTGAAATGAATGAAAGGGAAGACGTGAAACAAATGAAGCGAATCGATGGTTTTAAGGTCGAGGTGTTCGAGTCGGTCAGGGGAGGAAAGGTCTGGTTTCTCGCCCGTCTCACTGATTACCCGAGCGCCAAGGCCGAGGCCAACTCATTGCCGGACGCCCTGGCGCAGTTGGGCAAGACCTGGGATGACATCAAAGTCGCATACCGCGACCAAGGCCTCAAGCTCCCAAGGCCACCGCGCAGTCGGGGCAATCATCGCGCGCTGAAGATGCTTCGCTGGCTTGCGTCACGCCCGTTACTCTCGCCTGATGTCCTTTGAAGTCATGGCGTGTACACGCTCTGATTTTGGATGGCCCGCGCCGTCGCGGCAGGGGCCGCTGCAACGTAAGTTTTTTGTTGATTTTTTGTGGCGCGATGTAAGTTTTTTGTGGAGTCGATGTAAGTTTTTTGTTGGGTGTTTGTAAGTTTTTTGTTAGTGAGATGCGTCCGAAGTGCATCCACTTGTTAGTAAATAGTTAGTGAATTGTTAGATGGGGGAGGTTGAGAGTCGGGACACCCAGAGAAAAGCATTCAAAGCAGCGAAATGCAGGGCACGACCAACCCAAAGAAACCTTAGTGGAACATAAAGGGGGCAATACGCCCCGGTAGTGTTTTTGTGGTTTGGGCTAGACGGCATGCCGATCCTGGCGTGCTACGTTTTCTCGAAGCGCATTGCGAACGCAACACAGCTTTGTAATACATATATGGAGGAAGTGATGGCAACAAAACGGACCTATTCAGTCCGATTGGAAGATGTTCAGCGTGAGCAGCTGGAGGCGCGAGCTGCAAAGATTGGCTTGCCGACCGGCCATCTGATTCGGGGAGCAATTGACGACTATCTGCGCCAGCAGGAAGAGAAGGACTATTTGGGCGAAGTTCAAGCCGCAATAAGCACGTCGTTCACAAAACTAGCTCGCCAGGTCGAGAAGGATAGGGCAGAGCAGCAACTGGTCGTAGGTGTTCTGGATCATCTATGTGATTGGCTGGCGTTCGTGCTTCCATCCCCGCCCGACAGGTCGGCGGCCGAGCAGCTGCGTAGTGAGCGCCGCGAAGGTTTCTATCGGGATTTGCCCACAAAGTTCGTTTCGAAAAGCCGTGCCCAGCTGACGAAACTCATGGACGACACGCACGCAGGCGTCATTCCTTGCCCAGCCTGCGGGACCGGCTATCTGAGGAATAAGGAAGATAAGAAGGGTCGGGTGTTTTGGTACTGCAGCAACTGGAATGCATCTTCAGATCAATGCGGTGTGACATTTGCACATGATCTCGGCCAGCCTGCAATTTCTGATGGTTCAATCGGTTGACTTCAGCAACAAGGAGAATGATGTGGTAACTAGGCAAATTAATAAGGCGCTTCTGCGACTTTCTTCCATTGAATGCATGCGGTTTCATTATGATCCGGCCGGGCTAGTATTTGGCTTCGGGGAGATTCATTATTTGATCGAAGTCGCGGGGATGTTCTTCATGGCATGGGAGAACAGCGACACAAAAATTATAGTTGTGAATCCAATTACCCGTTATGGCCTGGATGAGTTGAGCGAACTGGGCGCTGAGGAAGCTTGGACGGTCTTGTATGTACCGCAAGAGCTGTCTCAAGGAATTCAGTTCAGGGAAATTGACGATGCTGAATTGTGTGATGTTTACAGTCGAATGGAAGCGCAGTTCGTCGATGACAGGCCAGTCCCGTCGGTGCAAATATGCTCACTCTCACTCTTCGGTTGCTCTCCTTTATAATAATGTCAATCAGGGATTGATTCGGAGGCTCGGATGCAGGACGTAGAAGTAGACAAGAAACGCGAAGCGACAGCTTCGATCAGGGGGTATTTTTACCAACTCGACGCTACCTTGCTCGAAATCCTGAATGCTGCCTTCGATGATGAAGTCATCATCGAGGGCATTGAAGACTTCGATCGTTACACTGATAAAGGCGTAATTTACGGGCAGGTAAAATACTACGCGGAGCAGAACCTGACAGACTCGGTGCTGCGTGATCCCCTGCATAAGCTCTTTGTTCATTTTCATGGACTCGAAGAGGCACAACGGGCAGGCCGGAAATACCTACTATACGGGCACTTTTCAGAAGTTAAGATCGATATTGGTGAGCTTTCCGTCGAGCGATTTAAATCGGTGATGGAATACCGGAAGGAAGTGAAGACTGCTGACGGTACGAAAACATACGAGAAGAAGTCCCTACTCGACGGAGTGGCAGCGCCTGATGAATTGATTGGGGCGTTCTGCAAAAACTTCAGTATACAAATTTCGACGGAATTTTATGAACATCGCAATATCGTGATCGAGGCAATACGGAAGAGCCAAGGCGTCTCAGCGGTTGAGGCCGAAGGCTTTCACTATCCAATAGCCCTCGATTACATTGCGACACTAGCCACAAAAAAAGATCACAACGATCGTAAGACCACCCGTCGAAATCTGCAGGAAGTGCTCAAGGGCACCCAAGCTGTCCATAATCGTTGGCTTCTCCGAGAGAAGGAAGCAACCGAGTATGCGAAGCATATGAAACGCCTGTATTTCTCGCCCACGAACGGCGCAGGAATCGTCCGCGCTTTCATCATTGAATGCGATGCGGCAACAGACCATTCGGTTGTCTGCGACCAACTTAGGGCAATCGGCAACAACTGGAGTTCGGCTAAGATGCTCCGCATCCAGAATTCCGACCGCTATGCGCCATTCATCCTGCTACGCGGCGCGGATGAAAAACTTATCACGCAAGTGAAGAACGAGCTTTTCGATACTGGAACAGTTTTCGTAGATGGCTTCCCATATCGCGGATCGCCATTCCGCATCGATCACGTCCATAGCCCACAAACCCAAGAGCACCAGATCGAAATTCGTTTTGTCGACGACGAAATCCAGTTGCGGGAGGTCCTCGATGGGATGGGGCGGAAGTTGTGCCACATCTATGACTTCTTCTTTGAACGCCCTGCGACCATGGCTACGCCGTACCCAAGGAGTCGGATGTATTCGATCCCCGTCAGCAGCATCTCCATAATCAAGAAAATTATCTGAGGACCTACTATGACTGAGAAAATCGCCAATGCCGAGGTTGTCGCCGTTTACCCTAACAAGGTTCGAGTGGCCGTTGATGATCTGTTGAACTTCCAGACGGCGGGTGAAAGTCTTCGCGTTGGGTCCTTTCTCAAAGTCTCTGACAATGAAAACGTTTCCCTCATCTGCATCATCGAAAGTTTTTCAATCGAAATGAAAGAGGTCAAAGGCGGTGGAGGCGGTGACTACAAGCGCTTCTATATGATCGACGCCTATCCTCTCGGGACCCTTAAAGACGGAAAGTTCAATCGTGGCGGCGATGAATTAGCTATTCCACCCAAGAAGGTGGTCCCGGCGACGAAAGCCGAAATCGCAGCCATTTATGCAGATAGCTATGCAGCTGAAGACCGCTTTTGCTTTTCTTCACTGACTAGGCAACGTGATATCGTCGTACCCGTTCACGGCGACCGGTTCTTCAACAAACATATTGCCGTTGTCGGTGCTTCGGGATCGGGAAAGTCGTCGAGTGTGTCGTCGGTTCTGCAAAGGGCCATATCAGCCAAAACCGGGGAATACCAGGGCCTCAACAACTCCCATGTCCTGATATTCGATCTTCATTCAGAATATGCCGCAGCGTTTCCGAAAGCAAATGTCATTACCGTCGATGATCTCGTCCTACCATATTGGTTGCTAAACGAAGACGAGATGGAGGACATGTTTCTGGAGTCAGGGGACAACAACAATTACAATCAGGAGGCATTGCTGCGGCAGGTTGTTACCATCGCAAAAAAGATCAGTAATCCCAATGTAGAGAAGGTTAATTTTGACAGCCCCCTTCCATACGAGATCAATCATGTCGCGAATGCGTTCAGAAATCTCACCAGAGAGACAAAGAACGCTGATAATTCTTTGCTGATCAAGTTCAAGGACAACACGGAAATCGATTTCCCTGACGTCGATGCCCAGATCGAACACTACTGTATGGAATTACGCGAATTCGCGCCGACAAAACGTAGTGAGATTAATAAAGGGCCGTATGCCGACGGTACAATCGACAAGTTCGAACGGCGGGTCAGATCAAAAATCGCGAACACGCGGCTTGGGTTTATTTTCGGTGAAAAGGCCAAGAAGGCCTCTTTGGAGGATGTGCTTAGACAGTTCACTGGCTACAACGCGGGAGGTGAATCGAATGTCACCATCATTGATCTCAGCGGCATCCCTTTTGAACTGCTCAGCATCACCGTTTCGCTCATCTCCCGTCTAATGTTCGATTTTTGCTACTATGCTCGGCGCGTTGAAAGCAAAACCGAACAGCCATTCCTGATGGTATATGAGGAAGCGCACAAATATGCGCCGAAGAGCGGTCTTGCCCGCTATAAGGCATCACTGGCTGCTATCGAACGCATAGCCAAAGAAGGCCGAAAATACGGCATCAGCCTACTGATTTCAAGCCAGCGACCGTCTGAAATTTCAGAAACTATTTTTTCGCAATGCTCCAACTTCCTGGCGATGCGTCTTACTAATCCCGATGATCAAAGCTATGTCCGCCGGCTACTGCCAGATACGCTTGGCAATTTGACCGAGGGCATGCCCTCGCTGGAGCAAGGGGAGGCGCTTCTGATCGGAGACGCCGTCATCATGCCGTGCGTCGTGTATGTGGAGAAATGTGCCCCCGAACCCTCGTCCAGTGACGTGAAGTATCTCACGCTCTGGAAAGCGCAGTGGAAGAACATCGACTTCAAAAAGCGTGCCGATAACTGGCGGGCGTAATGGGTGTTGATCAAGGATCACAGGCCCAGCTTGTCGATATGGATAAATTATCCGAACCGAATGAAACCGGGCTGCCCGGGGGGCGTGAACTCAGCCACTTTCTTAATCGAAAGAGAAGCCTTGGAACAGCGCTGTGTCGGTCACTCTGGTGATGACGAATAACTAGTGACCGACATGTGTACCTATTGAGTGCATTACAAAGCTATGAGATAAAGACGTTCGTCAACTCTCGCAACAACAAGTAGCATGAGCAAACAAGTCGAACAGCTCAAGGAGCTTCGCACGATCATCGCTGGGCAGCAGGAACTGCTCCGAATAGCGCTGTACCTCATGTCCGAGGGGGCAATTCAATACTCAGACACTGAGCTGAAATGCGAACTGGCGGAAGATCAAATACGAGCCACAACGGCGGTCGCAATGGGAGCGGGGCAGTCCCTTAACACCATCATGCAGCTCTCTGAGGGAAAGGGCATTGTCGTCCGCGACCTATACCCGATCGCTCGCTCAGTGGTTGAAGGCTTCATCAACGCGGCATTCTTCGTGACGCAACCTGTCGAGGTTTCTCAGCGTGCTCTGGAGCACAGGCACTTCGCTGCATGGAAGCATCACAACCGCATCATCGGCAGCGGGGACTTCATGATCGCTCTCGGTGTACGGGACCCGAAAGCCCAGGCCGCGAAGCTGTTTCCCGACTTCGCTGAGAAGGGCAAGGACTCTTGGACTTCTTTGGATGCAGTTAGCCGCATTCACAAGATTGGGAAAGTCGTCAGCGCGTCTGGAGGCGCGTTGATGGGCGCTTATGGTGGCATCTATGCTGTGTCTTCGGAAGTCATTCACGGCTCCGTGTATGGAATGAGCTACTTCTTCTCGGTCCATAGGAGGGAAGAGACTGTTGAAGCATTCCGGTCGGCGACTGTCGAACAGGTTATCGACATACTGATTGCTGTCTCGCATGCTTCAAGCGGGTTCCTCTCAGCATTTGGGAACGTGCAGAAGCTGGGACGGTTCGTAATGGCGGAGCACGACATATTCAAACAGCTGTTCAAGGTTTCAACTGGAGACGATTGGGGCGGCCCCGACGACTAACGAATCTTGCTGCGGCTGTTGGCGATAGTGCCCTTGCTCATGTGTCTCGTCTTGTCATGGTATTTTTCATGGCATTGGATGGCGGTCAATTTGTAACATGTTGTTGTAAAAGAGTTTTTTCTTCTTATTGATGACTGAGTGGGAATGACAGAACATTAACTGTCATTGTCGCAGATGAACATTCAATGGCTCCGTTTGGAGCCATTGTTTTGTGCCCGCGTCAATTTCGCCGGGCTTCAGCTTGTCATCCTCCAAGCGCCTTAAAGGCCGCGACGGCGGCGCGGGCAGACTCGGTTTGAGCTTGGGCCCGCGCGTCGGTAGCGCGCAGTAGATTTTCATCGACCAGCAACACCTCCACCAAACTGACGACTCCTTGCTGGTAGGCCGCAAACGAGGCCGCGCGCGCCCGTCTAAGCGAATTGACGCCGTCATTGAGGATGCTCGCTTGCTGTTCTCGGTTAAGGAGTGCGGATAAGGCATTCTCCACGTCTTCCATGGCATGCAGGGCTGATAAGCGGTAGGTTGCGAGAGCTTCGGCCTCGCGGCCCTTGGCCACTTCAATTTGCGCATTGATGCGTGCAAAATCGAACAGGCGCCAGCGCAGTCCCAGTACCCCTGCGGCTTGGTTTGCACTTCCGGAGAACAGGTTACCGGCCGAAATGGCCGTTGTGCTGCCAAGCAGTCCGCTCAGGGAGAGCTTGGGATAATATTCAGCCGTTGCTGCACCAATGCGAGCATTCGATGCCGCGAGGCGGCGTTCGGCAACGATGAGGTCGGGACGGCGCCGGAGCAGATCACGCGGCGATCCGACGGACGCGACCTTGGGGATGGTCGGAAGCACCCCTGGTGCCTCGGCCAGATCCTTTCGATACGTTCCTGGAGCACTGCCAAGCATCACGTCCAGTGCATTCATGGCCGCATCCAATCCTGCCTGCAGCACGGGCACCGTTGCCCGTACCTGCGCCAGGGCGCCTTCTGTTTGCCGCACTTGTAGTTCGGCTGCCAGGCCCTGGTCGTAAAGCTGCTTGATCTTGGCCAGCAGTTCCTGCTGGATCTGTATTTGCCGGCCTGCGACGTCAAGGCGAATTTGCAGGCCACGGATGGTCATGTAAAGGTCGGCAGTCTGAGCCGCCACAGCCAATCGCACGGCCGCTGCGCCGGCTTCGGAAGCCTGATATTCGGCAAGCGCTGCCTCTCGGTCGCGCTGCAAGCCGCCAAATAAGTCCAATTCCCATGACGCTGCGAGATTGACTTCATAGGCGTTGCCGTTTCGGTCAAAGCTCGGCGCCGAATTCAAAACTTGCCCCAAAGGCGTTTGCAGCGACTGGTGGGCACGCGTGCCCTGGGCACCGATGTTGGCCGAAGGCAGCAGTGCCGCGTTGGCTGAAGTCAGTCCGGCCCTGACTTGGGTGATGCGGGCCGAGGCCTGGGCGATGTCAAGGTTCCGCTGCAGTGCGAGCGTAATCAGGCGATTCAGTTGCGGGTCGTCAAAGCCTTCCCACCAAGCGACGGATGGCGCTGTATCGCGGGTGCCTCGCGATTCGACGGCTTCCTGGCGGGGATATTGGCCGGGTAGGGGAGTGTCGGGGCGAACGTAATCGGGCCCGACCGCGCAACCGGCTGTCAGGCTGGCAATTACTGTAATGAGAAGGCTGGTTTTTACCATGGCTGTCTTTCGAGAGAGGTGTATTTTGAGGTGACTGTATCACGAAATGGTCACTAGTTGTGTGAACTGAAGCCAAGCGGTAAGCTGTCGGTCATGAATAAAGCAACCGTTACCCCTAGCTCAACCCGCGGCCCGGTCGACCATGAGGTGCGCGACCAGATCGTCGCCGCGGCGAGTGAGCATTTCCGTTTGTATGGCTATGAAAAGACGACCGTCTCTGACTTGGCTAAGTCGATCGGCTTTTCCAAGGCGTATATCTACAAATTCTTTGATTCCAAGCAGGCGATTGGCGAGCAGATTTGTGCGAACTGCCTGGCTGAAATCGAGTCGGATGTCAGGGCAGCTATCGACGCGGTCGATAAGCCACCTGAAAAGCTACGCCGTATGTTCAAGGCGATTGTCGAATCGAGCCTCCGTTTGTTCTTCGAAAATCGCAAACTTTACGATATCGCAGCAGCGGCAGCCACGGGAAACTGGGAAGCCACCAGCACGTATGAACGGCGCATCCAGAGCATCTTGCAGGACATCTTGCGGCAAGGCCGCGAGACGGAAGATTTCGAGCGAAAGACGCCACTCGACGAGGCCGTGAACTCGATTTACCTGGTGATGCGCCCGTACCTGAACCCGGTCCTGTTGCAATACGGCCTCGACTCCGCGCACGAGGCTCCGCTTCAGTTGTCGAGCCTGGTGCTCCGGAGTTTGTCGCCTTAAACGAGCCGGTCCGGCTAAAATTTGTGGTGGTGACTATTGACTTAAATGGTCACTAGGCACAAAATGGAATCCTGACTGTTTCCTTTTCGGGATTCCTATGCGCCGCCGCAACCTCGCTTTTTCGTCTGTTATTGCCGTCCTGCCCCTTGCGCTAACTGCTTGCGGCGAGAAACTGCCGTCCGATCCCCGTACTGCTGCTCCAATGGTGCGGGCGGTCGAGGTCGAGGACGATGCCGCAGATGCACGCTCGTTCACTGGGACGGTCGCTGCCCGCGTGCAAAGCGACCTGGGCTTTCGTGTCGCCGGCAAGGTGTTGGAGCGGCTGGTGGATACGGGTCAAGCCGTCAAGCGCGGCCAGGCGCTGATGCGTATCGATCCCGCCGACCTGAAGCTGGCGGTGAGCGCCCAGCAGGAAGTCGTTGCAGCCGCACGGGCACGTGCTCAGCAAACAGCTGACGATGAAGCGCGCTACCGCGGCTTGCGCGGTACCGGCGCCATCTCGGCATCGGCCTACGACCAGGCCAAGGCGGCAGCAGATGCGGCCAAAGCGCAGCTCAGCGCAGCTGAATCGCTGGCGGAAGTGGCGCGCAACGCGAGCCGTTATGCGGAACTGGTGGCAGATGCGGATGGTGTGGTTGTCGAAACGCTGGCAGAGCCAGGCCAGGTCGTCAATGCAGGGCAGATCGTCGTGCGTGTAGCGCACGCCGGCCGGCGCGAAGCCGTCATCCAGTTGCCGGAAACACTGCGCCCGGCCGTAGGCACCACCGCGCAAGCCAGGCTGTTTGGCAAGGAAGAACTGTCGGTGCCGGCCCGGCTGCGCCAGCTTTCCGATGCCGCTGACCGGCTGACGCGCACGTATGAGGCCCGTTTTGTGCTCGAAGGCGAGCTTTCGAATGCGCCGCTTGGCGCCACTGTCACCATCCAGGTTCCGCTAGCGAACGCGCAAGCGCCGGGCGGCCTGCGCGTGCCGATTGGCGCGCTGTTTGATGCAGGAAAGGGGCCGGGGGTCTGGGTGCTCGAAGGGGAGCCGGCCAAGGTCTCTTGGCGGTCGGTCGCCGTGCGGGGCCTGGATGACGATAGCGCGCGTATTGCCGGCAGTCTTAAACAGGGCGATCGCATCGTCGCCCTCGGTGCACACCTGCTGCATGAAGGCGACCAGGTACGTGTAGCTGGCCAGGCTGTTGCTGCAACCGTTGCGGGGCGGCCATGAGTGATGGGCGATTCAACCTGTCAGCGCTGGCGGTACGCGAGCGCTCCGTCACCCTGTTCCTGATTTGCCTGATCTCCCTGGCTGGCATTATTGCTTTCTTTAAGTTGGGACGCGCGGAAGATCCTGCGTTCACTGTCAAGGTGATGACCATCGTCACTGCCTGGCCCGGCGCCACTGCGCAGGAAATGCAAGACCAAGTCGCAGAAAAGATCGAGAAGCGCTTGCAGGAATTGCGCTGGTACGACCGAAGCGAAACCTATACCCGTCCAGGACTGGCCTTTACGACCTTGACCCTGCTCGACAGCACGCCGCCTTCTGAGGTGCAGGGCGATTTTTACCAGGCGCGCAAAAAAGTCAGCGATGAGATAACCAACCTGCCGCCCGGCGTGATCGGGCCACTGGTCAACGACGAATACGCGGACGTTACTTTTGCGCTGTTCGCTCTCAAAGCGAAGGGCGAACCGCAGCGCACGCTGGTGCGCGAAGCGGAGACGCTGCGCCAGCGCCTGTTGCGCGTTCCCGGCGTGAAAAAGGTCAACATCATAGGCGAGCAGGCGGAGCGCATTTACCTTGAGTTCTCGCATGAGCGACTGGCAACGCTTGGCGTCAGCCCGCAGGATGTATTCGCGGCGCTGCAAAGCCAGAATGCCCTGACCCCGGCCGGTTCGGTGGAAACCAGGGGCCCTCAAGTGCTGGTGCGCCTGGATGGTGCCTTCGACCAGTTGCAGAAGATTCGCGAAACGCCCGTCGTGGCACAGGGCCGCACCTTGAAGTTGTCCGACATCGCCACGGTCAAGCGCGGTTATGAAGACCCGGCAACATTCCTGATCCGCAACGGCGGCGAGCCGGCGCTCTTGCTGGGCATTGTTATGCGTGAAGGCTGGAATGGCCTTGACCTTGGGAAGGCGCTCGACAAGGAAGTGAGCGCGATCAATGCTGAACTGCCTCTGGGCATCGGGTTGAGCAAGATCACCGACCAAGCCGTGAATATCGGTTCGGCCGTCGACGAATTCATGGTCAAGTTTTTCGCCGCGCTGCTAGTGGTGATGGTGGTGTGCTTCGTCAGCATGGGCTGGCGTGTCGGGATCGTGGTTGCAGCGGCTGTGCCGCTGACACTGGCCACGGTATTCCTGGTGATGGCCGCCACGGGCAAGAATTTTGACCGGATTACGCTGGGCTCGCTGATCCTTGGCTTGGGCTTGTTGGTGGACGACGCCATCATCGCCATCGAAATGATGGTGGTGAAGATGGAGGAGGGCTTTAGCCGCGTAGCCGCTTCGGCTTACGCCTGGAGCCATACAGCGGCGCCGATGCTGGCAGGCACACTGGTGACTGCGGTAGGCTTCATGCCTAATGGTTTCGCCCGTTCTACCGCCGGCGAGTACACCAGTAACATGTTCTGGATTGTCGGCATCGCGCTGATCGCCTCATGGGTGGTGGCAGTGGTGTTCACGCCTTACCTCGGTGTCAAGCTGCTGCCCGATTTCGAGAAAGTCGCCGGTGGTCACGGAGCACTTTACGACACCCCTCGCTACAACCGCTTCCGCCATCTCCTGAAGCGGGTGATCGCGCGCAAGTGGCTGGTGGCAGGTGCGGTGGCGGGATTGTTTGTCGCAGCAGTACTCGGCATGGCGGTAGTGAAGAAGCAGTTCTTCCCGATTTCGGATCGTCCCGAAGTCCTGGTTGAAGTGCAGATGCCTTATGGTACGGCGATCACCGCAACCAGCGCCGCCGCCGCAAAAGTGGAAGCCTGGCTTGCCAAGCAGGACGAGGCAAAAATTGTCACGGCCTATATCGGACAGGGCGCGCCGCGCTTCTACCTGGCGATGGGGCCGGAATTGCCTGATCCCTCGTTTGCCAAGATTGTGGTGCGCACCGATAGCCAGGTGCAGCGGGAGGAATTGAAACAGCGGCTGCGCAAGGCGATTGCCGACGGCCTGGCTCCCGAAGCACGGGTTCGCGTCACCCAGCTTGTGTTCGGACCGTACTCTCCATTCCCGGTGGCCTACCGCGTCTCTGGCGCTGACCCGGAAAAGCTGCGCCACATCGCTGCTGAGGTGCAGCAGGTGATGGGCGCGAGTGCAATGATGCGCACGGTAAATACCGATTGGGGAACTCGCACGCCATCCCTGCATTTCATCCTGCAGCAGGACCGGCTGCAAGCCATGGGACTGACTTCAAGCGCGGTGGCGCAGCAATTGCAGTTTTTCTTGAGCGGCGTGCCGATTACCGCAGTGCGCGAGGATATCCGCACGGTGCAAGTGTTGGCCCGCTCGGCTGGCGGGGCCCGTCTCGACCCTGCCAGGATTGCCGATTTCACTCTGACTGGCGCGAATGGTCAGCGCATTCCCTTATCCCAGATCGGGAAGGTCGAAGTGCGCGCGGAGGAACCGGTGATGCGCAGGCGGGACCGCCTGCCAACGATCACGGTGCGCGGCGATATCGCCGAGGGCCTGCAGCCGCCGGACGTATCTGCAGCGATCAGCCGCCAGTTGCAGCCGCTGATCGACAAACTGCCGAGTGGGTACCGCATCGAACAAGCGGGCTCCATCGAGGAATCCGGCAAAGCGACTACCGCCATGCTGCCGCTGTTCCCGATCATGCTGGCGATTACCCTGCTGATCATCATCTTCCAGGTGCGCTCGATTTCCGCGATGGTGATGGTGTTCCTGACCAGTCCCCTGGGGTTGATCGGAGTGGTGCCGATGCTGATCCTTTTCGGGCAGCCGTTTGGGATCAATGCACTGGTGGGGTTAATTGCGCTGTCAGGCATCCTGATGCGCAACACGCTGATCCTGATCGGGCAGATTCATGACAACACGCGAGCTGGACTGGATCCATTCCAGGCAGTTGTGGAGGCTACGGTGCAGCGTGCCAGGCCGGTGATCTTGACGGCGCTGGCGGCGATCTTGGCTTTCATCCCGCTGACCCATTCGGTGTTCTGGGGAACGCTGGCGTACACGCTGATCGGCGGCACCTTTGCGGGAACGATTCTCACGCTGGTGTTCCTGCCTGCGATGTATGCGATCTGGTTCAGGATTCATCCTTGCAGCGATAGCGCTGAACTGCGAGATGCGGACAGCAATGTCGCTCCGATTGCCGTGCGGCTTAGCCATCATTAGAAAGGAAATACAAATGTCGGAAGCAACAGTTGTAATTGTCACGGGCGTGTCGTCGGGTATCGGCCGCGCTACTGCAGAGAAGTTTGCCATGCGGGGATGCCGCGTGTTCGGTACTGTCCGGTCGATCGCCAGCACGAGCCCATTGGCGGGCGTCGAGCTGGTGGAGATGGACGTCCGCAGCGATGCCTCCGTTAAGCAGGCATTCCAATCAGTTGTCGAGCGTACCGGGCGTATCGACGTCTTAATCAATAATGCAGGGGTGACTATCGTCGGCGCTGTTGAAGAGACTTCGGCCACGGAGGGAGGCGCACTGTTCGATACGAACTTGTTCGGCATCCTGCGCACAGTACAGGCGGTTTTGCCGCAGATGCGAGCGCGACGTTCCGGAAGGATCGTTAACGTCAGCTCAGTACTTGGATTTCTGCCGGCGCCCTATATGGGGCTTTACGCAGCTTCCAAGCATGCGGTCGAAGGGCTGTCCGAATCGCTGGACCATGAAGTGCGACAGTTCGGTATTCGTGTCACCCTGGTCGAGCCGAGTTTCACGAAAACGAACCTGGACCTGAACTCGCCTCACGTTGCGTCCAAAATCGCGGACTATGATCGTGAGCGTAACCTTGCCACCCAAGCTGGGGCTGCAAGCGTCAGCGGCGCGCCGGAACCGGATAGCGTGGCGAGCACTGTTGTGGAGGCAGCATTAGGACCGTGGCGCATGCGGCGCGCACCATCTGGCCAGGCCTCCTTGCTTAGCAAGTTGCGCCGCTTTATGCCGGCCGGACCGGTGGATGCAAGTTTGCGTAAGACTTTTGGACTTGCCTGATGCTTGAATAGGATGTATGCCCATTTCGCAAAATTAAGCCAGCGCATCAACATTGTTGGCCTTGGCCCCCTTGGTTATCTTCGGGTAGGGTATATGATAATTGGAGCGAATCGTGGCATAAGGACACTTAATGGCTCCGCTTGGAGCCATTATTTTTTGTTTGGCTCGCCCGCTATCGCAGGGCTTCTGGTGCACCGCGCTACCACTGCACTATATTTTTTGATGGAATTCAGACATAGCCTGTCGTAAAATAGATTCGTATATGGTATCGTTAACGGAAGCGACAGGCCAGCCAACCAAATTTTCGAAGGACAGCATCATCAAGTTCAATCATCTTTCCATTATCATCTGCTCGCTGCTTGTGGCCTCGTCGTCTTACGCTGCGCAGCGGGTAAAGCTCACTGTGGATGCGACGCGTCCGGGCGCGGTCATCAACAAAAACATCTACGGCCAGTTCGTCGAACACCTGGGCACTGGTGTATACGGCGGCATGTGGGTGGGCCCGGAGTCGCCGATCCCTAATATCAGGGGCTGGCGTAAGGACGTGATCGGCGCGCTGAAAAGCTTGCAGGTGCCGGTCGTGCGGTGGCCGGGCGGCTGCTTTGCCGACGATTATTATTGGCGCGACGGTGTCGGCCCGCGCGAGGCGCGGCCAGTCAAGATCAACACGAATTGGGGTGGCGTCAAGGAAAACAATGCCGTTGGCACCCACGAGTTCTTCGACCTGGTTGAGTTGCTAGGTGCTGAAGCCTACGTCAACGGCAACGTCGGCACCGGTACGCCGCAAGAGGCCGCCGAGTGGGTCGAATACATGACCGCAGATGGCAATTCCAGCCTGGCCCGGTTGCGTGCGAAAAACGGGCACCCTAGACCGTTCAAGGTAGCTTTTTTTGGGATCGGAAACGAGTCATGGGGCTGTGGCGGCAACATGACGCCGCGGCGTTATGCGGACTTGTACAACCATTACGCGACCTTTGTCCGAGCCCCAAAGCCGGCCATGCCCAGACTCGTCGCCAGCGGTGGATTGCATGGCGACCCAGCCTGGACCGACTACCTGAGCAAGAACATCCGAGCCAATGCGAGCGCAATCGGCCTGCACTATTACACGGTCCCGCTTGACGGCGGCCCCAGGAAGGGCGCCGCGACGGGCTTCGGCGAGGCGGAGTGGATCTCGACGCTGAAGGCCGCTTTGAAGATGGACGAGATCATTGCCCTGAACCTTGCCAAACTCAGGGAAAACGATCCGCGTAAGAAGCTCACTTTTGCCGTAGACGAGTGGGGCACCTGGTACGATCCGACGCCGGGAACTCCGCCGCGCTTCCTCCAGCAGCAGAATTCCCTGCGCGATGCCTTGGTCGCCGCACTGAGCTTTCACATCTTCCACGCCCATGCTGACTACGTGAGCATGGCCAATATCGCGCAGATGGTGAATGTGCTGCAGGCGATGGTCCTGACCGATGGCGACAAGATGGTGCTGACGCCGACTTACCATGCGTTCAAGATGTACGTGCCATTCCAGGATGCGACTTCGCTGCCTGTCACGCTGGCGGACAATCCGCAGTACGTCATGGAGGGCGTCGGCATCCCGACAGTCAGTGCATCGGCGGCGCGCGGGAAAGACGGCAAGCTGTATTTGGGCTTGATCAATACGCATCCGAGGGATGGTGTGGAAATCTCCGTCGACGTTGCGGGAGTCGCGGCCAGGTCATTCAGCGGCAGCGTGCTGAGTGCAGCCATGATGGACGCCCACAACAGCTTCACGGCACCCGAGGCTGTCGTGCCGGCGCCATTCGAGGGCAGCGTGGACAAGGGCCAGTTGATCGTCAAACTGCCGGCGAAGTCTGTCGCAGTGGTCGCGCTCATCGAGTAGATAAAGGAAACACCATGAAATCGATCACGCGCGCAATGCTCGGGGTCTGGATGTTCGCGGCCGGGGCGGCTCTCGCAGCACCGCGAGTCGGCGTCACCATCGATGCGGCCAAGCCAGGCCCGGTTATCAATAAAAACATTTACGGCCAGGCTGCGGAATTCCCCGGTACCGGTAGCGGCATGTGGGTCGGCCCGGAATCGACGATTCCGAACATCAAGGGCTGGCGCAAGGACGTGGTCGGGGCGCTGAAAGACTTGCGCGTGCCGCTGTTGCGCTGGCCAGGAGGTTGTTTCGCCGGCCAATATCATTGGCGTGAAGGGATCGGCCGGCGCGACAAGCGGCCAGTCAGGATCTACGCCAACGGGAGCGAGGAACGCAACCTGGTCGGGACGCACGAGTTCTTTGACCTGGTCGAGCTGATCGGCGCCGACGCCCACATCAGCGGCAACGTCGGCACCGGCACACCGCGCGAAGCGGCGGAGTGGGTCGAATACATGACCGCCGACGGAGAGTCGACGCTGGCCCGGTTGCGGGCGCAGAATGGGCATCCCCAGCCTTTCAAGGTCGCGTTCTTTGGCATCGGCAACGAGACCGGGGGATGCGATGGAAATATGACGGCTGAATACTATGCGGACCTCTACAACCAATTTGCGGTCTTCATCAAGGCACGCAGCGGTGACAAGCCCCAGCTGATTGCCAGCGGCGGCGATCCCGACTGGACTGAAAGCTTGGGCAAGAAGAACCGCATTCGCGATTATCGCAACGCCATCAGTTTGCGCTATCCAGCGACTCCTGGCCGTGCCGGGACCGGGCAGGGCGGCGTGACCGATCCCGGCGAGGCTCAGTGGATTTCGACACTGAAAACGGTTTTGCGGTGGGACGAGATTATCGGTCAGAACGCCGCCAAACTGGATGCGTATGATCCGCAGAAAAAACTCTCGCTTGTCATCGATGAATGGGGCACTTGGCGCGACCCGGCGCCGGCTGCCAGCCCACGCGACGCCGCCAAGCCGAATTCGCTGCGCGATGCGTTGGCGGCGGCGCTGAGTTTCCACATTTTCCACGCACATGCCGATCGCGTGCGCATGGCAGTGAACCTACCTCACGCGATGTTCATGGTCGAGGGCGGCAAGATGGCATTGACGCCGACGTATCACGCATTCCATATGTACGCGCCGTTCCAGGATGCGGCTTCGTTACCTGTCCGGCTGGAGGGCAATCCGCATTACACCATGGGCGGCATCGCCATGCCGATCGTCAGCGCCTCTGCGGCGCGCGGCCAGGACGGCAGGGTGTACCTGGGCCTGGTCAACTCGCACCCGAGAGACGACGTTGAGGTGGTCGTTGACATGGCGGGGGCGGTGGTCAAGTCCGCCAATGGCAGCGTGCTGAGTGGAACCACACCAGATGCACACAACACCTTTGCTGCGCCCCGTACCGTCAAGCCTTTGCCGTTTCAGCCGAGCGTGGAAAAGGGCAGGCTGACCGTCAAAATGCCTGCGAGAGCCATCGTCGTGCTTAGCATCGGCGAATAGATCACACTACAAGAACGAGGAGAACATGATCAAGAAAGCGCTGATGGCAATCCCGCTCGCGCTGTTGCTGGCTGGCGGTGCAGTGTATGCCGCATCGCTGGAGGCGAGCTTCGAGCTTCAGGCCGACCGTCCTGCCGCAAAAATTGACCGTAACCTGTATGGTCATTTCGTGGAACACCTGGGGCGGGGCGTTTACGAAGGCATCTGGGTTGGCGAAGATTCGGCCATACCCAATACGCGTGGCATCCGCAATGACGTGGTGGCGGCACTGCGAAAGTTGAATGTGCCGGTGGTGCGCTGGCCAGGCGGCTGTTACGCAGACGTGAATCATTGGCAGGACGGTGTCGGGCCACGTGCAAAGCGGCCCTTGGGCACTAACACCAGCTGGGGCAATGCGCCGGAAACCAATGCCTTCGGCACCCATGAATTCATGGACTTTGTCGGCCAGATCGGCGCCAAGCCGTATGTGGGCATCAACATGGGCACTGGCACCCCGGCCGAAGGCAAGGCCTGGATGGAATACATGACCGCGCCGGCCGGTACGCCTGCCGCCAAAGCGCGCCAGCAAAACGGCCATGATGCCGCTTGGGACGTACCGTTTGTGGGCGTCGGCAATGAAAGCTGGGGCTGCGGCGGCCAGATGCGCGCCGAGTTTTATGCCGACCAGTTTCGTCTGTTCCAGGGCTATTTGCGCGGCTTCTCGAAGGACAAGCCATATTTTGTCGCCTCGGGACCGGATTCCGATGATTATCACTGGACGGAAACCGTGATGGCTCGCGCGATGGAATGGCGCGAGAAGCCGGTGGCGCCGCTGCTGTACAACGTCGACAAGCCACTGATGGATGGCCTGGCGCTGCACTTCTATACGCTGACCAGCAACGACTGGTTCCACAATGGCGCCTCGACCGGCTTCCAGGAAAAGGAATGGATTTCCACGCTCAAGCGCGCGCTGACGATGGATGAGCTGATCACCAGGCACAGCGCCATCATGGACCGCTACGACCCCGCGAAGAAGGTGGGGCTGATCGTCGACGAGTGGGGTACCTGGTATAAGGCCGACGACAACCGCCCATCGTCGCTGTACCAGCAAAACACGCTGCGCGACGCGCTGGTGGCTGCCGTGACCCTGAATATCTTCCACCACCATTCGGACCGTGTGCGCATGGCGAATATCGCGCAAATGGTCAATGTGCTGCAGGCTGTCATCCTGACCGACAAGTACAAAATGATGCTGACGCCAACTTATCACGTGTTCGATATGTTTAAGGTGCATCAGGATGCAGTGCATATTCCGATCGAACTGAAGTCGCCGGACTATACTTTTGGCGATACCACTTTGCCGGCGCTGAACGTATCGGCTTCGTGCGATGCCCGTGGAAAGATCCATATCTCGGTGGCGAACCTCGACCCGCACAATAACGTCAAGGTCACAGCACGCCTGCGGGGCGTGACGCCGAAAGTCGTGACAGGCAGGGTGTTGACCGCGAATGCCATGGATACGCACAACGATTTTGATGCAGCCGACCGTTTCGCGCCCGTCGTCTTGAAGGGCGTTACCGTGGCTGGCGGCGTGCTGCGCGCGGAGTTCCCGTCCAAATCTGTCACGGTACTCGAACTGGAGTGAGACGTACCCTGACTTCATCCATGGTGGCGGCGGCTCGCGTAATTAGGCGAAACCCGGGCTTTCCTATACACTGCGGCTTCCACTTCGGTTCTTTGTCACCGTCCTGTTTCTTTCCTGTCTCGGCCCTGCGCCATTCCTGTCCGATCCTCGACCACTGGCTCTACGTGAGAACTGGGGCTTTTTTTGTTGTCAGCAAGGAGCACTACATGAGTACACACACGGGAACAATCCATTGGTTCAGCAGGCTGAAAGGAATCGGGCAGATCAGGCCGGATGCTGGCGGAAGTGATGTCATCGCCGATATCGGGGACTTTGCCTGCGCACAGCCACGCGGGACTCTCGAAAAGAAACTGGTCTCCTACGAGATTGAGGCGTCTGCATTTGGAGAGCGTGCAATCAATATCCACGTGGTGCGCCGCCTGTGACGGCACGCTCGTGCCAGCGCCGCGCCGGAAGTAGGATATTTTTGTGCGCCGCACAAAATACTATGCTATACTGCGTTCTGTGGTGAGGTTATCGATGACTTCGCCCTTGTAGCACCACTTTCGAGGATCGCTCTGGTGGCACCATGCAGATAGCTTGGTACCCCCGCACTTCGCACCGCGCAGATAGCACGGGCTGAAGACGTGATTTAAGCATTGGCATTACATTGAAACGAAGCCCGCTAGTTGCGGGCTTTTTTTTACGCAGATAAGCAGTACGCTCATCGCGCACCCATCGCCGCCTCGCAGCCTGACACGTTGCGCCATTCCACCGCAACACCCCAGGAGCCTGCAATGGCAAAAGAAGACCTCATTGAAATGAACGGTATGGTCACCGAGATCCTGCCTGAACAACGCTTTCGCGTCGAGCTCGATAACGGCCACCACCTCATCGCCTATACCGCCGGGCGCATGAAAAAGAACTTTATCCGCATCATCGCCGGCGATAAGGTGACACTCGAGTTGTCCCCTTATGACCTCAACAAGGGCCGCATCGTATTTCGTCATCTTGAAAAGCGCGGCACCACTGCTCCGGCAAAGAAACGCTGGCGCTGATTGCACAGGCGGTAGGGCTGAAGCTGCGTCGAATTCAATAGGTTTATGCCGCTTGTGGGCGTATATTGGATCAGGAGGAACGATCATGGAAAACACGCGCAACACAAGTGCGCACCAGGAATCGGATGAGAGCCTGGCGGCACAGTATGAAATATCGTTCGATGGGAGGCGGTACGCATTCCGGCAGCACCATTACGATGCGTTTCGGGATGCCTTGCATTATGCAGTCGCAGAACACGCCAAAGCCGGCTTCGTGCGCGATGATGCGTTCCAACCGAGCTGGATGGCTGCACATCACCCAACCGACGAAGACGAAAGCATGATGAAGCTGCATGGTATCGCCTATATCGAGGGCCACTTTCTCTATGGAGGCTATCGGTATGGGCAACTGTGTGACGCGATCGCGTTTGCCGCCGGCCACCCGAACCTGTAAGCCCGGGATCGCGAAAGAGCGCTAGTCAGCGGTTGAAGGTCCAGCACGCGCGCGGTCGAAAGCAAACGGCGATGCTGGAACGCCCGTGTCAGGAAGGACAGACGTTGGTGGCCTTCTCGCCTTTGGGGCTAGGGCTGCGCTCGAACGAGACGCGCTGGTTCTCGGCGAGCGACTTGAAGCCGGTAGCCTGAATGTCCTGGAAATGGACGAACAGGTCTGGTCCACCTACGTCCGGGGTGATGAAGCCGAAGCCTTTGGCTTCGTTGAACCATTTAACGATTCCGGTTTGGGTAGTCATGATAGATCCTCAAAAAATGTAGAGTCAGGCCGTCTCCGGCAATACGCGGCAACGAGCAAGGGTCAACAAATGAGGGAATCAGACGGGAGTCGCCAGCTTGGGCGAGACAGGAGAGAGACCGGCAATTCTTTAGCGGTGCTTGATACGCGGTAGATCCAATATACATGCCTTTGCGGTGAACAGCCAGCGATTTCTAAGCAGCGCTTGCCAGCCCAGCCGGACAATGAGTTCGCCGGCGGAAAAGAAAGCCGACGCATGGGCAGGAATAGGCATACACTCAGTGCACGCCGCACATTACGTGAGGCACGTTGGCATTGCTGGACTGGAACGATCATGGACGAACGCCAAAGACGCTCTGACACCGGTACCGCGAAAGCGGTGGCGCGCGGCGTCAACATCCAGTCGGTGCGCAACCGGGCGCTGGCGGAGAAGTACATGGAATACAGGCGCGTTCCCTCGGGCGTGATTGCGCGGGTGCTCGACAAGCCTTTGTTGCGCCGGGTACCCAGTACCGATCAACTGGTCTCGGAGGCCATCACGCCTTCCTCCCCGCCGCTGACGCCAGACAGCGCGGAAGAGTAGCACGAAGGGGGAAGAGCGCCATGAGAAAGCTTCGGGTGGAAACGCGGCAGCTCGGACCGGCCCAACTGCGCGTACTGCTGACACTGGCGCGCGACCTGCTGCAGACCGATGAGGCGCAAGGTTCGCTCGCGCTGATCGGCCGCGCGCTGGCGGAAATGGTGCGCTTCGACTCGGCCTTGCTGCTCCTGCGCAGCGAGCGGATGGAACTGGTCGGGTTCGACAACCATGGTATTGCGCATTCAGCCGATACGGGCCATCCGCTATACCGCGCCGCGGCACGCATGACTGCCGACGCGTCAGACGCTGCGGATGCGCCGCCCGCCGGCGAGGAGCAGCTTGAATACGGAGGCCCGCGCCGGCTCGTGCTGGCCGTGCCGGCGCACGCCGCAGCGGTGGTCCTCGCGGCCGGCTGGCATCACGACGTGGATACGGCGACGCAGGATGCGTACAAACGCACGCTCTCCTACATTCTGCAGCTGGCCGGGGCTGCGCTGGGCAAGATCGAATCGCAGACTTCACTCGAGGGGCTGCTGCGCGCGCAGCGCAAACAGATCGCTGATACGTCAGTGACCCATGCCGAAGAATTAAAGCAAAGGGACGAAGCGGTGAGCGAAATGCGGATGCTGTCGCTCACCGATGTCCTCACGGGGCTGTACAACCGGCGCGGCTTTTTCCTGCAGGCCGAACAGATCTATAAGCTGGCACGGCGTAAGCGCACAAAGAGCGCCGTGATCTTCGCGGACATCGATGGACTGAAGCGTGTGAACGATGCGCTGGGTCATGAGGCCGGAGATGCCATGATCCGCGACGCCGCGCTTGTGTTCCGCCAGTCGTTCCGTCATGCCGATGTCGTGGCACGCCTCGGGGGCGACGAATTTGTCGCGTACACCGTTGACGACGAGCAGCCAGAGGTCATCCTGGCGCGTATTGACGCCAACCTGCGCGCATTCAACTTGATGCAGGAGCGGCCGTATTGCGTTGCCATGAGTGCCGGCGTCGTGCTGGTCGATGCCAGCGCGGACCAGACCTTGTCGCATTACGTCCTCCTGGCGGACGAACAAATGTATGCGCAAAAGCGGAGCCGCTTGCATTGAGCCATCGGCTTGCCAACTATGGGCTGCCGGGGAATTTGTCCTGACGAAGTTGCCAATAAACGGAATAGCGTTGATGGTGCAGGTCAAACAGCGGCCGAACGACGATTCCGTCTGCCGGGCCGGCGCCTTGAATCCTGAACGCCGACGGATCGCCGGGGAGTGGGGCGAGCCAATCTGCCGGACTAATTGACGTGCTGACGATATCGGGGACCGGCGCCGCCGCGATCTTCAGGAAGGCATCCTTGTCGCCCACGTCGCTGTCCGGCATATTTTCCTTGCCGAGTTCTCCGGCCAGCAAAACGGGACCATGGAAGATGGCGACCATCGAGGGAACGTCCCCGGCTTGCTCCAGCCGCAGCCCCGCTGGAAGCGTCAGGTCGATCACGTCGCCGGCTTTCCAGTGCCGCCTCAAGGCGGTATAGCTGGCGGGCTTTGCCTCCACGTTTTGGAGCTCCCCGTTGATCCTTAACGTAACCGGCTTGGCCACCCAAGCTGGGATGCGCAAATTGAGCGTGACGGCGTCGGCGCCAGGATTGACCACTGTGAAGCGCACCGGCTCACCGCGCGTGATTTCCCCTTGCTGCCGCAACACCATTCCGGCTTCCCGCCAGTTGAGCTCCGAGGGGATATACAGGTTCACCCAGAGCGCATCATCCTTGTGAAAGTAAATGCCTTCGTTGTAGCGCGCGGTGTTTTCGATGCCGCTGCCCGTGCAGCAAAAGCTGCCGTTAAGATAGGTGCGAAAGTGCCCATGGAAGGGCGTGAAGTAGGTCATGGCGCCCGAATCGGGTGCCACCGACGCCAGCACGTGGTTGTACAATGCGCGCTCGTAGTAGTCAGCAAGCTCCGCGCGGCGATTGCGCTCGAAAAGCCTGGCCGTCAACTTGAGCATGTTGTGGGTGTTGCAGGTTTCAGCGGTGGTCGGAGGCAAGACCTTCGCATCGTCGATGGATGGACCGGCCTCCGTACCGGGCTTGTCGAACCATTCGTTAAACGAGTTGCCTCCGTTGGCGAACGAATGTTTGTGCACAACCAGCCGCCAGAAGTTCTCGGACGCCTTCAATTCCAGCGGGCTGCCACTGGCGTTCGCGTAGTTGGCCAGGCCCACTGCCTGCGCGACGTGCGTATTCGCATGCACGCCGCCCAGCCGATCCTCACCAGCGGCAAGCGGGCCGACGAACCATGGGCGATTGAACATGCGGGCGGCAGCAAGGTGCCGAGGATCCTTGTCGATTTTGAAGAGTTCCGTCAGTACGTCACTCATCGCACCAAATTCGTTTTGCGGATTGCGGCTGGCATCCGTGCGGAACATCCTGTCAATCCGCTCCGCATTCAGTCCCGCGAGCCGTTTCCCGAAATAGTCAGCCATCCTGGTGGCGACATCGAGTGCCTGCTTGTTGCCGACATAGGTAAAGGCGTCGACGAGGCCCGACATCAATTTCTGGATCGTGTAATACGGCACTACTATGCCCCCGGCATCGGCCCCAGGCTTGCCTTCGAGCTGTTCAAAGGCAGCCGTGGAAAAGGCGGCGAGGTAACCGTCCAGATTCAAGGCCTTCTGGCATTGGGAGAGCTCTCCCACGAGGTAGTTGACCCGTTCGGGAAACAGGCTGCTTCCCGTCGCCGCCGCCATGCGCGAGGCGGCGGACAAATAGTGCCCGGTCATGTGCCCACGGAGGAACCCACTATCCCAGCCATCGTAGCCGCGCTCGATGCCGACTTTTTGGGGCAGTCTGGCCAGAGCGCGGTAGGGGTAAAGCAACCTGTCGGGATCGTAAGACGCGAGTACCCCTTTGCGATGCAGCTCCTGCCGTGCGTAAAACGGACTTCCCGGCAGCAAGCGCACCCGATCCGCCAGGAAGGCATGCGCCGTATCAACTGGAACAGAAGCAGGCACGGAAGGCATCAGCTGGCCAAGCTCGTGGGCCGCGCAATGCGCAGGCAGCGCCGCGAGGGTGGCTTTGAGCATCGAGCGCCGGGTGAAGGACATCAGAACGGCTTTCGTTCAATGGGCCGGCATCAGCTGCGGTTACCCGTGCTGATGGCCAGTTCGCTGCCATCGTAGATGACGTTGATGGCGCTCATACCAGGAAACTCATGGCCGCGACCGCGATTGGGGGCGACCACAGTAACCTGGAATCGGCGCTGACCACGCATGCCCGGGAAATGGCCCTGGCGATTGGAAATCGTCAACACACGGGCGGCGTCATCCCACCGCATGTGCGTCAGCGCGTACTCGCCACGCTCATAGCCCCAGCCGTCGCCAGCGTCTTCGTAGTACGTGAATTTGCCATCGGCTCCGGGGTAGACCCGCAACTCTATCGGCGCATCCACAACTTCCGACGAATATTGAATACTTGGCCCCATCGGGATCACACTGCCGGCCCGCACATGAATCGGCATGCGCGACAGCGGCGCATCCACCATGATCGTACGGCCGCCGGCATGCCTCTGGCCGGTCCAGAAGTCGATCCATGATCCCTTCGGCAAATAGACTTCCCGCCTGCGCGGCACCCTGTCGATCGGGGCCGACTTCACACCGTAATACATCGGTTCCAGCACGGGGCTCACCATCATGGCGTCCCCGAACAGCGTCTGTGTCTTCAGGTCATGTGTGCGGGGATCCCCTGGGAAGGCAAACGCCAGGGGCCGGATGAATGAAGCGCCATGCAAATGCACCAGGCCGGCCTGGGAGTAAATGAACGGCAGCAGCCGGTAGCGCAGCTGGATCGAATCCAGGATGGCATCATGAAATGGCGTACCGGGCTCGCCGAAGTGCCAGGGTTCACGCGGTGTATCGGTGCCATGGCTGCGAAACATCGGCAGGAACACGCCGAACTGGAGCCAGCGCGTGTACAGTTCGCGATAACCCAGGTCGGCCACGCCACCATCGTAGTCGCCATTCCAGAACCATTGCTTGCCACGCCGGACGAAGAAGCCACCGATATCACATGTCACGTAGGGAGCACCTGACGCGCTGTAACTCTGGAGCGCCGCCACTTGCTGCGCGAAGACCGACCATTTGGCTGAAATGTCGCCAGTCCACACCACGGCGCCCACCGCCTGGCTGCCCGCATAGCCGGACCTCGTCAGGTTCACTAAACGCCGATCCGGCGCGGTCTTGCGCCAGTTTCGATAGAGACTCGCCGAATCGGCCAGCGCATAGGCGTTCAGCAGTTGCGGATCGATGACTTTCGAAAGGCCGGCAATATTGAGCTCGTCGGCATTCACCGCGCGTTTCGACTGCGTCACCCAGTCCGCGACCTCGGGCTCGGTCGAGTCGCACCACCACGCATCGATGCCATGCCTGCCCAGATATTTCCACGCATGGTCAAAGTACATGGCGCCTGCTTTTGTCTGGAAGAAGTCGACAAAATCAGTGCCGGCCAACGTCAACCCGTTTTCCTTGAGCGCCTTCCCGGGCGGATCGAGCGGACTCGGATTGGGCCAAATCGAGATCATCACGTGGGCGTTCATATCGTGCACGGCTTTGGTCATGGCGCCGATATCGGGATAGCGTGTCTGGTCCGGAACAAAGCTGCCCCAATGATTCGGTACCCAGTAGTTCCAATCCTGCACAATCGTGTCCAGCGGGATTTTCCGCGTGCGGAACTGCCGGGCCGTTTCCACTAACTCGTCCTGCGTGACGTAGCGCTCGCGTGACTGCATATAGCCAAACGCCCACTTGGGCAACAGCGTGGCGGCGCCCGTCAGTTGGCGGTATCCGGCAATTGCGCCATCCATGGAGTGGCCGAGCAAAAAGTAGTAATCAAGTTCGTCGACCACATCGCTGCTCATCGACATCCCATCCGGGCCGTCCGCGAAGCTGGACGCGCTGTAGGCGTCAAACAGCAGGCCGTAGCCGCGTGTCGAAACCAGGAAGGGAATCACAATGCGCAAGTTGTGTTGATACAGCCGTTTGCGCTTGCCACGCAGATTCAGGTCGTCCGTTTCATCGAAGCCGAGTCCATACAATGCCTCGTCATCGCGCAAGCGAAAACGCGCCGTGGCTTGCCACGCATCGCGGTCTTTTTGTTGAACATATGCGCCTGCGATCTGCCGTTCGCCGTCCACCGTCTTGACACGCGTCATGGATGCCGGATCGGGCATCGACTTCATGACCGCCACTGGCGCGAATGAACGGGGCGTATGGTTGTCCTCTTCCAGCAGAAGCCCGCCATCCGGGCCCCAGAACGAGATCGCACCGGTGCCAAGATTCAGTTTCACAGCCAGCTTCGATGATCGCAGCGTCAACACGTCCCCGCTGGTGCTGCGCTCAATGGGACCTGGCTTTTCCATCACCGGGACGCGCATCAAGCTGTCAGTGTTGGACCATTCCGCGTTGCGGGTCGCGGTGACACGGACGATCTGGTCGGTCACGAAATGGATGCTCAGGCGGGTGTCGGCGATACGGAGTTGCACCCCGGACGAAGCATCGGAACGTTGCGGTCCCGGTGTGCTGTTCAACATCCTGTCCGCGGCATTGACATACCTGGATAATGCCCACGCCGGAACTGAGGCGCCCAACTTCTTGAGCAGATTTCTGCGGCTATTCATTATTGGCGTCCTTGCAGGCATCGTGCCTCTTCTTCCCGTAAGTTGCGCTCAATTCTAATGGCCTCGATCGCAAGCGTGTCTTATGTTTTTCACCAATCGCCAACATGTTTTTGGCCCGTGCAGCTTACGAAATCTTCAGCGCAACCGCATATGGCAACGCAGGTGGGGCGGACGGCAGGGTCAGGTGCAAGCCGTCAGCCCTCTGCTCAAACGGCAATGCGCCGCCCGGCCCAAGCAGTTCCACCCGCGCAATGCGCTGCTTCAGATGTGGACTGGTTCGGCCCATCGACTTGATGACCACCTTGCCGTCCGCCGGCCATGCCATCACAAATGCATAGACGGCACTGCCTTTAGTGGTGAAGCGGATATCGGCCGGCGTGAACGGCTGGTTCTTGCCTTCATTGAAGCCTTGCGCCGAAAGCGGTGCGGCCTTTTCCATGCCCGGCCCCTCGCCGAACACCGACCATGGGCGGGTGTCGTAGATGCCTTCACCGTTGAGCGCCATCCAATTGCCGATTTCCTCGACAATCGCGCGCTCCTGCTCATCGATGGTGCCATTACCGCGCACTGGAACACTCAGAAGCAGGTTGCCGTTCTTGCTGACCACGTCGACCAGCATGTGCACCACCGACCTGGCACTCTTGTAACCCTTCTTTTCATAGAGCTCGCGCTGATAATGCCAGTTGCCGATGCAGGTGCAGGTCTGCCATGGCAGCGGTTCGATCTCATTGCTTTGGCCCCGCTCGATGTCCCACACCATGGTTTTGCGCTGCACCGGATCGAGTATCTTGCCGTTGATAACAGCCTCGAGCTTGCCCTTGCGCGCAATACTGCGGTTGTACATGTGCGCGGCGATACGCAGGCCGACATCGCTGACCGGCCAAAGGGGGAATGCGGTGTCATCGAAGTACACCAGGTCCGGATCGTATGCATTAATCAGGTCAACGGTCCGGTTGTAGAATTTCTCGCAGTAGGCCTGGTCGGGGAGGGCGCTCCCCGCGCCCCAGTTCCACTGCTGGTGGATCGCCGCCTGGTCGGCTCCTCTTTCGCTCTGCGGGTGGTTTTGCGCATACAGGTCTTGCGGGTCCAGCCCCTCCCACCACGTTCCTTTGCCGTCGGCACGCTTCAAATTGCCATCATAGGGGACGCCGGCCAGCGGACCATCCCGATCCGCGAGCCGTGCCATGCCGTACCAGGTCCAGGCATGGCTGGCGTGCACGCTGACACCGAAGCGCAGGCCGTGGCGGCGCGCTGCCTTGCTCCAGCCGTCGATCAAATCCTTGCGCGGCCCCATCCTGGTGGAATTCCACTCAGCCTGGTATTTGCTGTCGTATAAGTCAAAGTTGTCGTGGTGGTTGGCCAGGGCGACGAAGTACTTCGCCCCTGCCTGTTTGTATAAGGCCACCAGGGCATCCGGCTCCCACCGCTCCGCCCGCCACTGGCGGATGACATCCTTGAATCCGAATTTGGACGGATGGCCGTACTTTTGTAGGTGATATTTGTAGGCGGGACTTCCCTCAATGTACATTCCACGCGCATACCAGTCGCCAAATTCAGGTTCGCATTGCGGGCCCCAGTGCGCCCAGATGCCGAATTTGGCGTTGCGGAACCAGTCGGGCGTCTGGTAGGCCGTCAGCGATGTCCAGTCTGCGGAAAACGGCCCTGCTGCCATGGCTTCCAATTTGCCTTGCGGTGCCGAGCCTGCCGCGCGGGCCAGCCGGGACAAGCCAATGGCCGGGATGGCAGCCGCCAGGTGCTGCAGAATTTCACGTCTTTTCATGTCTCCTCCTCTTATTCACCCGTCTGCCCACGTCCGCGGCACCCATCGCTGCCAACGCAAAGCGCAGGTTGGATAAATTATATGATATCGATAACTGTCAAAAATGAATGCTATCGCATCGCATCATGCACGTCGAGGGATTTTTTTTGGGGCGCTATTTCAAAACGGCATAGCGGCGCCGGCGAAATATATACACGACAACACATCCTTTTGTTAGCATGGGCATATGTAGCGGTATCGCTAACATACTGTGATCATCAATAATTAGGAGACGCGCTTTGCAGAAACACCGTACCGTCAAGACCCTGCTGGCCTGCGCGCTGGCGCTGGCCATCCAGGCGCAGGCCGCCGCGCCGATTCCGCAACTGGTGAAAAAAGATGGACGCTATGCGCTGATGGTCGATGGTGCGCCGTTCACGATGCTGGGTGTGCAAGCCCATAATTCCAGCAATTCCGTGGAAGCGTTGAAACTGCTGTGGCCCGCCGTGGCCGACGCCCATGCCAACACGGTGGAAATCCCGGTGGCGTGGGAACAAGTCGAGCCAACCGAAGGCAAATTCGATTTCAGCTATGTCGATGAGCTGCTGAAGCAGGCGCGCGAACACAAGGTGCGCCTGGTGCTGCTGTGGTTCGGCGCCTGGAAAAACACCTTCCCGCAATACATGCCGGGCTGGGCGAAGTTCGACAACAAGCGCTTTCCGCGCATGGTCGACAAGGATGGCAAGAGCATTTACTGCATGTCGCCGTTCGGAGAAGAAACCCTGAAGGCGGACCGCAAGGCGTTTGTCGCCTTCATGACGCATTTGCGGCAGGTCGATGAAGCACAGCGCACGGTCATCATGGTGCAGGTGGAAAATGAAATCGGCACGGCACGCAGGACCCTGGCGCGCGACTACGGTCCGAAAGCCGAGGAGGCGTTCCGCCAGCCGGTGCCGCCGGCTGTGCTGGCGTACAAGAAATCACCGGTGCACGGGGCGCCATCGTCCGGCACCTGGAGCGAAGTGTACGGCCCGTATGCCGACGAATACTTCCACGCCTGGGCTTTTGCGCGCTATGTCGAGGAAATGGCCAAGGCAGGGCGCGCCGCGTATGACCTGCCGATGTATGTCAACGACGCCCTGCGCGATCCGCTGGCGCAGATCGCGCCATGGAAGGGTGATTTCAACACGGGCGGCCCGCACTTCGACGTGATTGATATCTACAAGGCTGCAGCGCCGCACATTGATATCGCCGCGCCCGATATTTACCATTCAGACCATGCAAGGGTGAGCGCCGACCTGGAACTGTACCAGCGTCCCGACAACGCACTGATGGTGCCGGAACTGGGCAACGCCGCCAATTTTGCGCGCTACCTGTACCTGATCCTGGGCCGTGGCGCACTGGGCGTGGCGCCGTTCGGCGTCGACTATTTTGACTACACAAATTACCCGCTGGGGGCGAAAGCCACGGACAAGACCATGGCCGAACCATTCGGCAAGATCATGGCGGTGTTCCGGCCGATGGAGCGTCTATGGGCGAAATGGGCGTTCGAGGGCCGCACCCGTGGCGTGGCGGAAGGCGAGGACCGCGCGCCACAAGTCATTGCGCTGAAAAACTGGAAAGCCACGGTGTCGTTCCGCGAGTGGCAGTTCGGCGAAAGGAAGGCGTGGTCCGATTCCAAGGACGTGCCGGCGGGCACGGAAACACCGAGCGGCGGGCTGGCCATCGCGCAAACCGGCGACAATGAATTCATCATCACCGGCGAGCACGCACGCATCAAGATGGAAGGCGATGGCGTCAACGCCGGCAAGCCATCGTTGTGGGACCGCGTTGAAGAAGGGCGTTTCGATGCGAGCGGCAAGTGGGTGGCGGAACGTGTGTGGAATGGCGACCAGGTCGATCACGGCTTGAATTTCACCGGCCGGCCGGTGGTGCTGAAAGTGACGATCGGTACCTATTGAAGCCCAAGGCCGAAGATGTCTTTTATCCAGCTTCTCATTCGCCTTTGCCTCTCCGCTGCAGTGGCGGCCGCGAGCCCATGCCAAGGCGCGGAGCAAGTGGTTTGGGGCGAGTGGACCAAGTGGGGTGACCTTGGCAATGGCCATTACCGCAACCCCATCCTTCCAGCCGACTACAGCGACCTCGATGCCATCCGTGTCGGTGACGACTACTACGCGATTTCGTCGACTTTCCAGTTTTCGCCCGGCATGGCGATCCTGCATTCACGTGACCTGGTGAACTGGCGCACGGTCGGTCACGCTGTGCCCGACCTTACCCAGATTTCGCCGGAACTGAACTGGACAAGGATGAACCGCTACGGGCGCGGAATCTGGGCTGGTGCGATTCGCCATCATGCCGGCCGCTTCTGGATTTACTTCGGCACGCCGGATGAAGGCTATTTCATGACAAGCGCGGAGCGTCCCGAGGGGCCGTGGACGCCCCTGCATCGAATGTTGGACGCCGCTGGCTGGGATGATTGCACGCCATTTTGGGATGATGACGGCAAAGGATATTTCATCGGCACGAACTTCAGCGACGGTTACAAGATCCATCTGTGGGAACTTAGTCCGGACAACAAGACGCTCGTCGCCGCATCGGACCGGGTGATCTATCAGTGGAAGGGCAGCGAAGCCAACAAGCTGTACAAGTTCAATGGCACGTACTTCCACTTTTTCAGCGAAGTGCACGGCAAGGTCCGCGTCATGATGATGCGGCGCGCCGCCTCCTTGCGCGGTCCCTGGTCGGAGAAGCGGCAGCTGATGCATAGCGAAAGCGGCACGATGGAGCCGAATCAGGGCGCGATTCTCCAGGGGCCGGATGGGAACTGGTATTTCCTGACCCACCATGGCTCGGGCGACTGGGCGGGCAGGGCGGCCAGCCTGCTGCCGGTGTATTGGGTCGATGGCTGGCCGGTGATCGGCCGGCCCGGTCACGACGGCATCGGCACGATGGTGTGGGAGGCAAACATGCCGGCTCCGGGCTCGCGCCGCCAGTTTCCCCAGGGGAGCGAAAGCTTCGACGGACGGGCGCTCTCACCCGTTTGGGAGTGGAACTATCAGCCCCGCATGGACAAGTGGTCGCTGTCTGAGCGTCCCGGCTTCCTGCGTCTGCATGGCTTCCCTGGCCTTGATGGCGGCAACCTGCTGAAGGTCGGCAATGTGCTGACCCAGCGCGTGGTGCGCAGCAGCGGCCAGTCGTTTGTCGCGCGGCTGGAGCTGGCGGGAATGGCCGAGGGGCAGCATGCCGGGCTGTCCCAGTTCACGGTGCAGCCGCGCGCAGGCAATCCTGCCGAATCCTCCGCTTCGGCAGGCATCGTCATGGCGGGCGGCAAGCGTTACGTGGAAATCTCCCGCGACGGCAGCTACACGCGCTTGCAGCCGTGGGCGCATGGTGCGATCTGGCTGCGATCAAGTTGGGGACTGGATGGCGAGAGCAGCTTCGCCATCAGTGCCGACGGCAAGCAGTTCGAGACGGTGCTGTCGGGCTTCCCATTGACGTGGGGCGCCTACCGCGGCAGCCGCGCCGGGCTGTTCACGTTCAACCCGGCGGCGGAAAAGGGCTATGTGGACATCGACCACGTGACTTACGCCGCCGGTGAATAACCAGATACAGTCCTCATGGAGATAGAATGAAATTCCTGCTTTCCACCTTGGCCGTTGCAGTGCCGCTGGCTTTTGCAAGCTGGGCAAACGCCGGCGACCTGGCCCCTAAACCACTGTATCGCGACCCCGTTTTCGACGGCGCGGCAGACGTATCCATTGTTTATGACCGGGCTGCAAAGCTGTGGAAGATGTTCTACACCAATCGCAGGGCGACGATGAAACTGCCCGATCCGCAAGACGTCGAATGGGTGCATGGCACAGCGATCGGCATTGCGGCCTCGAAGGACGGCGTGCATTGGCGCTACCAGGGAACGGCGGATTTTCCGAAAGAGTGCACGGACGTGACGTCATGGGCGCCGGACCTGTTCTATGAAAACGGTACCTACCACATGTGGCTCACCGTCGTGCCGGGCATATTCCACCGGTGGGGCGTGCCGGGGGCGGACGGCCGCATTGTGCACCTGACCAGCACGGACCTGGCCAAGTGGGAATGCGAGAGCACGGTGAAGCTGGACACCGGGCGCATGATCGACCCGACCGTCATGAAGTTAGGGCAGGGTTACCGCATGTGGTACAAGGACGAGCGGGCCGGCAGCCGTATCCTGGCGGCCGACAGCCAGGATCTGCGCACCTGGACCAAGGTCAGCGACCAGCCGGTCAACCCGACCAAGGGGGAGGGTCCGAAGGCGTTCCGCTTCAAGGGTCACTACTGGATGGTTGTCGATGTGTGGGACGGCTTGATGGTGCTGCGTTCCGAGGATGCGCTCAAGTGGACGGAGCAACCCGGCTACATCCTCGGCCAGCCGGGACGCCAGCCGACCGACCGCGCCAAAGGGCAGCACGCGGACGTGATTGTCGACGGCGATCGTGCCTTCATCTACTACTTCGTCCATCAGCAGAACGAGGCCGAAGCGGCGGCAGACCCGCGCTGGCATCAGCGCACGGTCATCCAGGTGGCGGAATTGATCTACAAGGACGGCAAGCTAATTGTCGATCGGGACGCGGACCTTGCGTTCCGGCTGCACGCCCCATCCCCGTAAGGGAGTCGCGCCGGCACTCGTGAAAATTTGTGCGCGCCGGCGAGCTTTAGGTCTACAATCGTATGGTATCGATAACGCCACATGGCGCTGTCGAGATAACCCCCGGAAGCGGGTTTTGAGGCTTCCAGGCTTTTATGCGAGTGAAAATGTTATCGATAACCTGACCAACTAAAGGTGGAAGAATGAGGAGACACACATGAAAGCAATAAAGTTCGACCATGCAGCCAAACGAATGGTGTGCATGGTCATTTCCGCTGCCATCGCCATGACGCTGATCCCCTTGCCGGGGCAAGTCGCCATGGCCGAACCGATCGACACGCTGGTGACCAGCTACCAGCCGGTCATCAGCGAATCGATCGATGCAAACGGATTCAAGCATCCCGGCGTCGGTTTCACGAAGGCGCAACTGGAAAACATGCGGGCCCAGGTCCTGGCGAAGAAGGAGCCGTGGAATACGCATTTCAACATGATGCTGCAGTCGGTCAACGCTTCGCGCACGCGCGGCGTCGCGAACATCAATGGTTCCGACCCCACCAAGCCGCGCATCTACGGCATTGCCTCGGGAGGGGACGAGGGCATCTTCAAAACGGACGCCCAGACCGCCTACACCCAGGCGATCCTCTACTACGTGACCGGCGATCCAGTCTATCGGGCCAAGGTCATGCAGATCATGCGCCTGTGGGAGCAGATGGATCCGGCCAGGTACGCGTATTACACCGACTCGCACATCCACACCGGTATTCCGCTGCAGCGGATGGTGGGGGCGGCGGAAATCATGCGCTATACCAGCACCCAGGATCCGGCGCTCGCGTGGACGGATGAGGACACGCAGAAGTTCTCGGCCAACGTCGTCGTGCCGACGATCCTGACCTTCAACAACTGCAACTGCCGGTTCATGAACCAGCAGCTGTACACGACCATCGCGAAGATGTCCGGTTCGATTTTCATGGGCGATCGCGAAGGGTACAACCAGGCGGTCGAGTGGTTCACGGTCAACAAGGATGCACCTGATCCGGCATGGACCGGTTCGATCAGGCAATTGTTCCGCCTGGTGACGCGCAACGACCTCACCGGCGAAGAGATTCCACCCCAGATCCAGCACGTCGAGATGGGCCGCGACCAGGCCCATGGCGCGGGCGACTTGACCAACTCGGAAATCCTGGCCCGCCTGATGATGGCGCAGGACACCAAGGTCGATCCGGTGACGGGGACGCCATCGACCGAATCGAATGCCGTCGGCCCGTACGAATTCCTCGACGACCGCTTGCTGGCGGCCCATGAGCTGTTCGGCAAATGGATGGTCGGCTACGACATCCCGTGGGTTCCTGTCGCCATGAGTGTCAACCCCGATGGCAGCATCCGGGGGATGTACCAGACCGTGTCGACCGCGTATCGCGGCCGCCTGACCCAGAATACGTGGGAAGCGTTCTATTACTTCAAGTATGTCCGCGGCATGGACCTGGAGCAGCTCACCCCGAACTACACGAAGATCTACGCCAAGCGCAGGTTCTACGCCTGGGACAGCGCCGATGGCGGCGGCGATTACTGGCTGGCGATCCCGAAGGAAGCGGAAGCCGAGGGCGCCAAGTACCAGGCCATCCCCATTGTCGAACCGTACCGCGAAGTGGAAGACCGCTTCACGGCCTACGACGGCAACTCCGTTGCGCAAAGCGAAGGCTCGATCGGCTTCGTGCGCAGCACGGCCACGCCGGAAGGCACGCGCTATGTCGTGTTGAGTTACGGCACCGCCGCCACGTCCATCGGCTTCCGCATCCGGACCAATGGCCAGGCCACGATGGACGTCAACGGCATTCCGGTCGCGTTGCCGAACACGCGCGGCCAGTGGCGCTATGTGGTGGTGCCGAGGGACATGCCTGACTTCCTGCCGCTCAAAATCACCGGCAACGGCACCGCGGTCGACATTGACCACGTCAATACCCAGTCCAGCACCTTGCTGAGCCCACCGGTCTTCAAGTCCGGCAGCGGCGACGTGACGTTGTACACGTATGCCGGCGCCACCGTTCCGGTGACAGTCGACCTGTCGGCCACCGATCCAGCTGCGGGCGACGTCGTCACCTACAACATGGACAACCTGCCGCAAGGAGCGTCCTTCTCCGCCAGCACCGGTGCATTCTCGTGGACGCCGACGCAGGCCGGTACCTACACGTTCGTCGCCGAGGCCTCTGACGGGACGACGGTGACCACCAAGCGGCTCACCGTCGTCGTGGGCGCGGACCGGCAGTCGACGGTAGCGGCCGTGACCGCGCCGTTCAAGCCGGACACGCTGTACGTCTCGTCGACCAGGGACGCCTACCAGGCCGCCTATACGGACATGCAGAACACGATCGGGTCGAGCACCGACACTGCCTACTTCCAGAAGCTGGCGACGCTGCGTGGCGCGGTCTCCGGGCTGCAGGAGCTGACCCCGCTGCTGCCGGATGGCAGCATGAACTACCCCAATCTGTTCTTCAACTCGAACCTGGTGACGAACTTCGGCATCTATGCTCCCTACGCGATCGACAACGATCCCGGCACCAATGTCCCGTTCAACATCGCCCTGGACAGCAATCGCACGTTCACGCTGGACTTCGGTCCAAGCTTCAAGGTGGCCGCGAGCGCGTTCCAGCTCCAGGCGCCCGGCAGCTTCCCGGAACGCATTGGCGGTACCACCATCTTTGCTTCCAACGACAACGAGCACTGGACGCGGATCACGCCCGACGAGACCCGGATGAGCGAGGAGATGCAGACGCTGAACGTGCAGGAAGACCTGCGCAGCCAGCGCTATCGCTTCTTCAAGGTCTCCATGATCGACCTGCTTTGGTCGTACAACATCCTGCAGCCTGCGGAATTCCGCATCTTCGGCACCCGCTATGAAACGGTCAACAAACTGAACAGCGTGTCGTTGACGTCGGATCAGGCACTGAGGAAACGCATCGTGCCGGGCAATACGATCAAGCTGTCTTTCCAGTCGTCCGAGCCGATCAACAATGTGAGTGCGACGATCCAGGGCGAACCTGCCGCCGTCACCACCACGGACAACCTGAACTGGACGGCGACACTGCTCGTCAATCCCGCTACCCTGGCTGGACCGGTGAAGTTCCTGGTCAACTACAAGACCGCCGCCGGTGTGGACGCGGAACCCGTGCTGTTCCCGACCGACTCCACGAGCCTGTTCATCGCGGACCAGAAGGATTACATCGGCAATCTGCTCGATATCGCGACCGTGACGGATTCCAACGGCCGCAACGCGACCGATGTGGTCACGAACGTCAAACTGCTGTTCGACAGCAACCTGACCACAGCCACCGACTACCGCCTCAACGGCAGCGGCAACAATGGCTGGGTCGAGTTCGATTTCCGGGGCGGCGGCACCGTGGCGCTGTCGCGGGTTGAAGTCATTGGTCCACAAAACCAGTACTCGGGCCGGATCGCTGGCACCGTCGTGCAAGGTTCCAACGACAATACGAGCTGGACGACGATCTCGACCGCCGCGGCGAACACGCCGGATTGGCAAACGCTGAAGATCGCTGACCCGACGCCGTACCGCTACATCCGCATGACCAACGCCGGCGCTTGGTTCGGCAACATGACCGAACTGCGCCTGTATGGCGTGGCGGCGTCGACCAACCGGATCGCCTTCGCGTCGCTCACCTCGCCCCAGGCGCTGCGCAACAGGATTGTGCCGGGCAATACCGTGAAACTGAGCTTCGTGGCCAAGGAGGCGATCAGTAACGTCACGGCGACGATCGATGGCCTGCCGGCTGCGCTCAGCACCACGGACAACATCAGCTATACCGCCACCGCGACCCTGCCGCAGGGGACGCAGCCGGGCAGGGTGCAGTTCGCCATCAATTACCTGGCCCAGGACGGTACGCAAGGCTACCAGGTGACCGAGACGACCGACAGCACGCTACTGAACCTGGTCGACGAGAGCGACCTCATCCAGAACGTGCCGACCATCGCAACGCTGATCGATTCGACCACGAACCGCTCCGCGGCCACGACGCTGACGGTCGTGAAGTCCTTGTTCGACGCGAACCTGAGCACCGGTTCGGACTTCCGCAACGGTTCCGGCGGCTCGGGCACGGGGGCCTGGGTGGTGTTCGACTTCAAGGCCGGCAACCAGGTCAACCTGACCGGTACTGAAATCATCGGCAGCCAGGACCAGTATTACACGCGCGTCAACGGCACGGTGTTCCAGGGATCGAACGACAACACCTCGTGGACCACGCTGACCCCGGCGGCGAAGTCAACGGCGGATTGGCAGGCGCTTCCGGTCAACAGCCTGGTGCCTTACCGTTACATCCGCGTGTACAACCCGAATGCCTGGTTCGGCACCATGAAGGAAATTCGCCTGCACGGCGCGCTGCATGGCGCCGACGTGACCGCGCCGGTCACCACGGCTTCCGCGCCGCAGGGCACGGTGACCACCGACACGACTGTCGCCTTGACCGCTACCGACAACGAGGGCGGTTCAGGCGTCGCGGCGACGTACTACACGGTCGACGGCGGCGCGCAGCAGACGGGGAACACGGTGGCGCTGACCACCAGCGGCACGCACACGGTGAGCTACTGGAGCAAGGACTGGGCCGGCAACAGCGAACAGCCGCAAATGGTGACGGTGTCGATCGACAAGTCGGTCGACGTCACGAGCCTGGCGTCGATCGTTCGCTCGGGCCTGACGGTGAACCGTTTCACCAATAAGTACACAGGTACGGTGACGATCACCAACACGAGTGGCCAGACCCTGGCAGGCCCGCTTCATTTCCGCCTGCAGTCGCTGACCGCCGGCGTCACGCTGGACACCCAGACCGGTGTGAGGGATGGCGTGCCGTACATGGCGCTGCCGGTGGCCGAGCTGGCGCCGGGCCAGAGCGCCACGCTGACGACCACCTTCTCGAACCCGAACAAAGTCGCCATCGCCTATGCGCCGGCGCTGTTCACCATCAAATAAAGGGCATCACCATGTTCAACTTCAAGCACTTCCTTGTCCACCTCGCGCTGGTGGCGTCGATGATCGGCGCAGGCGGGCAGGCGGCGGCCACGCCGGTCTACCACGTCGGCATCGATACGTCGTCGCTGGGTTCCGGCCCAGCCTTCCTCGGCCTGTATTTCATGGGGCTGGCCGGCGGGCCGGCCGCGACCGCCACCGTGACCAAGCTCACCGGCGCGCTCGACGGTCCGGCGGACCTGGCGGGCGCCGTCACGGCCGGCCCGTCCGGCGCCTTCATGTTCACCAACGCCAACGGCGGCGGCGAACTGGTCCAGGCTATCCAGCTCGGCGGCGCTTTTGGTTTCGACGTCAGCTTCCTGATGGATCCGGGCAGCACCGGCATGACGTTCGGCTGGGCGCTGTTCGATGCGACGCACTACCTTGGCGTGGACGGCGATCTTGGCCACTTCTTCCTGGAGCCGGGTGCTGCGATCACCAATCAGGTAGTCGTCGATAATGCCGCAGGACAGCTGAGCGTTGTCACCAAGATCGTGGAGCCATCGACTGGGGCGCTGGTGCTGGTTGGCATGCTGGCTCTGGCGGCGCGGCGCGGACGCGGTGCGCACCGCCGCGCGAAGGACTTGCCGGCCTGATGTGTGACGTGTAAACATAAGGCGGCTTGCGCCTTCGGCCAAGCCGCCTTATGCATTTTTAAAACAATGTGTGTAGGAGTTCTATGATGTTACCGATGTTGCGGACCACTGCTGTGGCATTCTCCCTGGCCGCGGCCGGTTGCGGCCAAGCGGCCCAGCCTATTTCCGCGCGCTTTTCCGCGGATCCGTCACCGCATTATTTCAAGTCCGGCAGTGAAGGGCGCTTTTATGTCTATGCCACGGACGACGCGTCCAATTCGGGAAAATACTGGGATTCCACCAGCTGGCGCCTGTACACCTCGAAGGACCTGCAGTCATGGTCCGATGCCGGGATCCCGCTGTCGGTGACCGTGTTCAAATGGGCGCGCCCCGACGCCAAGGCTTGGGCGCCGGAAGCCGCTTACCGCAACGGCAAATATTACTTTTATGCGCCGGTCGGCGGCGACAAGATCGGCGTGGCAGTGTCGGACCGGCCCGATGGCGGCTTCAAGGACGCGCGCAGCGATGCGCTGGTCGATAAGGCGCGCGATGCCAATGCCGGCGATGAACCGATCGACCCGGCCGTGTTTGTCGACAAGGATGGCCAGGCCTACATGTATTTCGGCACCCGCGTGCCGAAAGTCGTCAAGCTGGCGCCCGATATGGTGCACCTGGCTGGCCCCATCCAGGACGTTCCGGTCCAGGGCTGGCCGGAGGCCGATCCGAAGAAGCGCTATGGCGAGGCGCCATTCCTGCATGAACACAATGGAGTGTATTACTTCACGTTCTCCACGGGCTGGCCGGGCCAGATCGTGTACGCCACCGCCGATTCTCCCCTGGGCCCGTTCACGTACCGCGGTGTGGTAATCGACTACCTGAAGATTTCCACCAACCACCAGGCGATCATTGAGCATGACGGCAAGACGTACGTGTTCTACCACGACCAGTTGCTGCCGGACGGTGGCAGCATGCGCCGTTCGATCACGTACGCGCCGCTGAAATACGGCCCCGGCGGCACCATTGAGCCGGTGCGTCTGGAGCCGTCGCAAGTGGGAGCGCCGGGCAAGTAGGCTGGGCGCGAGCCGGGCCTGGCGCGGCGGCGGTATCGGTGTTACCAGCATAGTTAAATGCAAAATTGGAATAGGTTTTTATTTGTTGTATTGGAAGGCGCCTGCTACTATGACTCTGTTATCGATAACTTTCCTGTCTCTGACTGCTGTCAAGCTGTTAACGATACGGGAAAGCTGCCGCGATAGCGCATAGTTGTGGCATCTCATCGATGCCGGTCTCCCTTGTGCCGGCGGCCACTGCCGCCGGTGTTTTTTGAGGGAATGCGGCCGAGGTGCGTAGGGAAAATGCAACAGTCCAAATAATTGACCGTCAATGATGCAAGTTGGGCTTAAAATGCGTTACAGTCTGTTATCGATAACTAAGGCGTTTGAATAAGCGCAGCCGGCGGCGGTGAGCCGTCATCCATTTATAAATATAACGGAGATAGCTGTATGAACTCGAAAGCAAGAACTTCCGCCCAGGTCGCCGCGCTGGCACTGGCGGTAGGGCAGAGCCTGATGGTGGCGCCATGCGCGCTGGCGCAGGTTCAGGGTGGTGAGAATGTGATCTTTGTGACCGGCATCCGCGCCAGCGCGCAATCGGCCGTGGCCATCAAGAAGAATACGATGGAGGTGGTCGACTCCATCACCGCCGAAGACATCGGCAAGCTGCCCGATGCTAACGTCGCGGAAACGCTCACACGCTTGCCTGGTGTGCAGGGTTACCGCTACGGCGGCGAAGGCGCTTCTCCATCAGGTAACGGCTCCGGCCTGACCATTCGTGGACTTTCGGGCCAGACGGCGTCGCAAGTCAATGGACGTGCCTACTTCACCGCCGGCTCCCGCGAGTTCAGCATCGAAGACGCGATTCCATCCATGATCGCCGGCGTAGATGTCTACAAGAACCCGTCCGCCGAACACATCGAAGGCGGCATCGGTGGCCTGGTCAACGTACGCACCCGCAATCCGAGCGATTTCAAGGGATTCACCGCGGCGCTGAACGGCAACATGCGCTACAACGATCTCGCCCGGAAGACGGATCCTGAATTGTTCGGACTGCTCGCCAACCGCTTCGATCTCGGCGGCGGTTCGCGCATCGGCGTGATGGCCGCGTTCGCCTACCAGAAGAGCACCGGCCGTTCCGACAGTATTGGCGCCGGAACGGGGCCGGATTACCGACGCATGGTCCGTGGCGATAGCGCCGAATACGCGACCAAGGCGGCTGCGAACACGAGCAACAACCCGTCCCTGCCGATGTCGAAGTATGTCGGCCGCGGCGACATCACTTACCTGGCTCCCGTTCCGCTGCTGCCGACTTCGGCCACCGTCGGCGCCCAAATGCCGAACACGGCCGGGATGACAGCCGCCGAGGCCGCCAACATCATGTCCTTCAACGGTGCAGGTGTCGGTCCCGCTGAAGAAACCATCATGCGCGTGCGCAAAGGCCTGAATCTCGCGGCCGATTATCGCGTCAGCAATACCTTGCGCTTCTACGGCGAAGCCAACTACAACTATTACCTGTATCACCAGAATTATCGTTTCCTCCGCATCAATAGTGGCTATGCAGGCAATGTCCAGGATCTGTCGCTCGTGCCGTTCAACATTACCGAGAGCATGGTCAACCGCAACTTCAATGGCGGCAGCGACGACGTCTTGAGCACCCAGCGTTTCGGTAGCGGTACCTTCCTGAACCAGCAGCTCGGTACGTGGGGCGGCGATGAGCATAGCCCGTACAAGACCTGGATCGCCGCCACGGGCGTCGAGTGGAGCCCGACTTCCGCACTGTCGCTCAAGGGCGATTTCTCCTACATCAAGTCGGACCGCATCAAGGATAACCGCCGGGTCGAGATGGTCAACGCACCAGGCACATCCTGGGACATTTCCCGCGTCAACCAGAATTGGACGAACGGCAACGCCGCAAAGTTTATCGGAAGCAGTTTGTCCGATCCAGCCAGCTTCGTCTTCCAGCGATACACCGGCGACGGTTACCTGGTCTTCGACGACAACGGCAACGCGACCGCGCTCAGCGGCGTCTATACGTTCGATGATGGCTTCTTCAGCAAGTTGAAATTCGGCACGCGCTTTGCGAATCAGACCAGCCGGTTCTTTGATAGAAATCCGTACATCGTGCCCCATTGGTTGACGACGGACGGCAAGCCCCTCGCCGCCGATTACTCGAACGCGATTAACGCCGCGACCAAGGCTGGTGTCCTGGAGCAGACGCCGAATAACCTCATGGGCAACCAGAACGGCTATACCGGCGGCTATGTCGTGTACCAGCCGGACGCGCTGCTGGGCAACCAGGTTGCCGGGCAATTCCCGCAAGCGGGTATCTTCCCCGAGGGCAGCTACCCTGAATTCGAGCCGGGTCGTCGCTTGCTCAAGGAGAGGACGCAGGCCGGTTACGTTTCCACCGACTTCGCGGCGTTCGACGATCGCTTCAAGGGTAACGTCGGCGTGCGCGTCGTGCGCACCAAGTCTCAGGCGACCGCGCGCGTCCTCTCGAACCCAGCCCAGTCGACGTCCCCGCTGGCCGACTATACGAAGACGACGAACTACACGAATGTTCTGCCGACGTTCAATGCCACCTACGACATCGCGCAGGACTTCCTGGCCCGCTTCGGCTACGGCCGTGGCATGACCCGTCCTGACCTGGGATCGCTGAATCCGAACGTCTCGGTCAATCCCGCGAACGGCAGCGCCAGCGTGGGCAATCCGGAGCTTCGCCCGCAGGTGGCCGACAGTGTCGACTTCTCGCTCGAGCGTTATTTCAGCCCGACGAACTATGTGTCGATTGGCGTGTTCAACAAGGACATCGACGGCTTCTTCAGCACGCTCTCGAGCTGCGCGACGGTTGCGAACACGCCGGCTTATGCTGGCCCCAGCAACGGTTGCTCGAGTGGCCAGTATCTGGTTTCGAAACAAGTCAATGCCGCCAAGGGCTATGCGCGCGGTGTGGAATTGGCCGGGCAGTGGTTCTTCAACGACAAGGATAGCTGGCTGAAGAATTTCGGTGTGGCGGGATCTTATACATATGTCGATACTTCCGCTCCGCTCAATATTGGTACGCCGACGACGCCAGTCTTCATCAAGACGCAGCAGTTCCTCTCGTCCAAGAACAGCTACAGCCTCTCCGGCCTGTATGAGGACAAGAAGCTGTCGGCCCGCGTCGTGTACACCTGGCGCTCGTCCCAGGCTCGGAGTTACAACGCCCTGATTCCGTTGTCCAGCACTTACATTGGCGCCTACGGCCTGCTCGACGCATCGCTCAGCTACGCGATCGACGATCACCTGACCCTGGCGCTGAGTGCGTCGAACCTCACGAACCGGGCGCCAAACCGCTACGCTGGCGAAGTGCAGACGCTCGAAACGGACCGGGAGTACCAGCACTTCCTCAACGGCCGCGTGTTCAGCGCCGGCCTGCGCTACAAGTTCTGATCTGGGCGAGTACCGGCACGGCCGTCCGCATCCGCGGCGGGCCGTGCCGTTTTTCTTTCGGGGTACCGATCGCATGACTACCGATTTTCACCGCCGGCATGAGCTGCGCGCCGGCCTGGTGCTGGCGGCAGCGCTGGCGGCTGGCACATTGCAGGCGCGGGCCGACGACAGGTTCCATCCCGGCGCGCTGTGGTTCGACGACAAGGGCGTGCACATCAACGCGCACGGCGGCGGCATCCTCGAGCACCAG
>CBHWEO010000008.1:0-49168 GCA_966112955.1 uncultured Duganella sp.
GTGCTGGACCTGGGCACGCGCACGCTCAAGAAAAATGGCGAAACCGTGCCGCTGACCACCGGCGAATTCTCGGTGCTGAAAGTGTTCGCCCGCCATGCCCGCCAGCCGCTGTCGCGCGAAAAGCTGATGGAACTGGCGCGCGGCCGCGAATACGAAGTGTTCGACCGCAGCCTGGACGTGCAGATTTCCCGCCTGCGCAAGCTGATCGAACCGGACCCGTCCAGCCCGCTGTACATCCAGACTGTATGGGGCCTGGGCTACGTCTTCATCCCAGAGGGCCAGCCACGCTGATTTTGGGCTGTCGATGAAATTCCGCCTGCCGCGTCCGGCGTCGCTGACCAGCGGCCTGTTCTGGCGCACCTTCCTGTTGCTGAGCGTGCTGACCACGCTGTCCATGTCGGCCTGGTTCGGCATGGTCAACTTCGTCCAGCGCGAACCGCTGGCGCAGCAGACGGCGGCGCAAGTGGTGTCGGTGGTCACCATCACCCGTGTCGCCCTGACCCACTCCGCGCCCGACTTGCGGCGCGAGCTGCTGTTCGAACTGGTGTCGAACGAAGGCATCCGCGTGTTCACCATGGAGGACGAGGACGAGGTGGCGCCGCCGCCCGACTCTGCCCTGATGTCCGACGTGCAGGCACTGGTGCGCGCCAAGCTGGGCGCCGACACGCGCTTTTCCTCGGAAGTGAATGGCGTGCCCGGCTACTGGGTCAGCTTCAAGATTGCCGACGACCGCTACTGGCTGATGCTGGAGCGCGAACGCCTGCAGGGCCCGGTCGAATGGCTGGGCTGGGCGGGCGTGGTGTCGGTGGTGTCGCTGCTGGGCGCGGCACTGATTTCCGGCCTGATCAACCTGCCGCTCAAGCGCCTGACGGCCGCCGCGCGCGATATCGCCCAGGGCCGCCGCCCCGATCCACTGCCGGAAGTCGGCCCGCAGGAAGTGCGCCAGGCCAACCGCAGTTTCAACCAGATGGTCGATGACCTGCAGCAAGTCGAATCCGACCGCGCCGTGATCCTGGCCGGCATTTCGCACGACCTGCGCACCCCGCTGGCGCGCATGCAGCTGGAAGTGGAAATGGCCAACCTGTCGCCCGAGGCGCGCGAAGGCATGCAGTCCGATATCGCGCAAATGGATGCGATCATCGCGCAATTCCTCGATTACGCCAAGCCGACCGAGGCCTCCAGCTTCATCAATGTGGACGTGGTGGCGCTGCTGTCGGAATGCACGCACGAGGCGGGCCGGCATGCCGATGTGCGGGTGAGCGCCGAGCTGCCGGAACAGGCCCAGGTTCTCGGCAATGCCACCGACCTGAAGCGCGTGATCGCCAACCTGGTGGAGAATGCGCGGCGCTACGGCAAGACGCCGGGAACCGATGTGGCCGAAATCGATATCCGCTGCACGGTGCGCGGGATGCATACCGCCAAGCGGGTGGTGGTGGAAGTGCAGGACCATGGGGTGGGCGTGCCGGAAGAGCAGATTCCGCAGCTGCTCAAGCCGTTTACCCGGCTGGACACGGCGCGCGGGCAAGCCAACGGCGCGGGGCTCGGGCTGGCGATCGTGGACCGGGTGCTGTCGCGGCATGAGGCGGAGCTGGAGGTGGCCAATCGGGAAGGCGGGGGGTTGAAGTTCACGATTACCTTGCGCGCACTTTAGGCTAAATTGAACCCATGCCCCTCCGCCACGGTTTCGCCGACTGCATCGGCCACACGCCCCTGATCCGCCTCGCCCGCCTGTCGGCCGAGACGGGCTGCGACATCCTTGCCAAAGCCGAGTTCATGAACCCCGGCGGCTCGGTGAAAGACCGCGCCGCCCTCGCCATCCTTCTCGCGGCCGAGCAGGCGGGCCGGCTGCGCCCCGGCGGCACGGTGGTGGAAGGCACGGCCGGCAACACCGGCATCGGCCTGGCCCACCTGTGCGCCGCGCGTGGCTACCGGTGCGTGATCGTCATCCCCGAAACCCAGTCCGAGGAAAAATTCGCCCTGCTGCGCACCCTGGGCGCCGACGTGCGCCCGGTCAAGGCTGTGCCCTACGCCGACGACAACAACTACCAGAAAGTCGCCGCCCGCCTGGCGCAGGAATTGCCCAACGCCATCTGGGCCCAGCAGTTCGACAACCTGGCCAACCGCCAGGCCCACTACGCCTACACCGGCCCCGAGATCTGGCACGACACCGGCGGCCGCATCGACGCCTTCACCTGCGCCACCGGCACCGGCGGCACCCTGGCCGGCGTGGCGCGCTACCTGAAGGAGCAGCGCCCCGCCACCCGCATCGTGCTGGCCGATCCCTACGGCAGCGCCCTCTACCATTGGGTGCGGCACGGCGAACTGAAAAGCGAAGGCAGTTCGATTTCGGAAGGCATCGGCAACAGCCGCGTCACCGCCAACCTGCAAGGCACGCCCATCGATGATGCCATCCGCATCGACGACCGCAGTTGCGTGCAGATGGTGCACCGCCTGCTGCGCGAGGAAGGCCTGTACGTCGGCGGCTCCAGCGGCATCAACGTGGCCGCCGCCGTCGAGCTGGCGCGGCAGATGGGCCCCGGCCACACCATCGTCACCCTGCTGTGCGACCGCGGCTCCACCTACGCCACCCGGCTGTTCAACCCCGAATGGCTGACGCAAAAAAATCTTTTGTAATCGTGTCGATCTGGCGCCGCGCCGTTCGTCGTGGGATTATGGATGCCGCAAACGGTGTCCACTTTCCTCAACTTCGAACGGAGACTTACCATGACTGTCAAAGCAATTCCCGAGGGCATGCGCACTGTCACCCCTCACCTGGTCTGCGAAGGTGCGGCCGACGCCATCGAGTTCTACAAGAAAGCCTTCAACGCCGTGGAAAATGCCCGCATGCCCGGGCCGAACGGCAAGATCATGCACGCCCAGATCCGCATCGGCGACTCCAACATCATGCTGGTCGACGATTTTCCCGAGCAGGGTTGCGTCGGGCCCAAGCACCTGAAAGGCACGCCGGTCACCCTGCACCTGTACGTGGAAGACGTCGATGCCTCCTATAAGCAAGCCATCGACGCCGGCGCCACGGCCCGCATGCCCCCTGCGGACATGTTCTGGGGCGACCGTTACGGGGTGCTGATCGACCCGTTCGGCCACAGCTGGTCGATCGCCACCCACAAGCGCGACCTGACGCCTGAGCAGATGCAGCAAGGGATGAAGGAAATGATGGACAACATGCCCGAGTGCAAGTCGTAATACAAAGGAGTGGACACCATGCGATTCATGCTCATCGTTAAAGCCACGCCGGAATCCGAGGCCGGCAAGATGCCATCGACCGAACTGCTCGCCGCCATGGGCAAGTTCAACGAGGAACTGGTCAACGCCGGCGTGCTGCTGGCCGGCGAAGGCTTGCACCCCAGCTCGCGCGGCGTGCGCGTGCACTTCTCGGGCAAGCAGCGCACCGTGATGGATGGCCCTTTTACGGAAACCAAGGAGCTGATTGCCGGCTTCTGGCTGATTCAGGTAAAGTCGCTGGCTGAAGCCATCGAATGGGTCAAGCGCTGCCCCAATCCGATGGAAAGCGACTCCGATATCGAAATCCGCCAGGTCTTCGAGGCCGATGATTTCGGCGCAGAATTCACGCCCGAGTTGCGTGAACAGGAAGCGCGTATCGCCAGCAAGCTCGCAGCGCCCGTTTAAAGGAGACAGCAAATGCAGTACATGGTTATCCGCAGGGCCGACGCCACGTCGGAACAGGACGATTTCCCGTCCGCTGAACTGGTGCAGGCCGTGCCGGGTGCCAAGTGGCTGCGTTGCAGCGCGGACGGCGGCTTGCGCATGCGCCGCCGCGGCGGCCAGTGGCTGTACGAAGAAGGCCCGTTCGACGATGTCAGCGTGGCCGGCTTCACCTTTATCGAGGCGCCGGACCGCCGCGCCGCCAGCGAGCTGGCAGCGCGCTGGCCCTCGGCCGATGCCGAAGGCAGTGCCGTGGTCGAAGTGCGCGAAGCCGGTTGCCCCGGCGGTTGCGTCGGCTTCGACACCGGCAAGCCGCCAAAACACACGGCCTGGGCCATCCTGCTGCGTTCCGACGCCGTGGCGGAACAGGATTTCGAACCGCCGGCCAATATCATCGACATCATGAACCGCGCCAACAATGCCGGCATCGCGGCCGGGGTGGCGCTGTCCGGCGAAGGTTTGAAGTCGACGGCGCGCGGGGCGCGCGTCAAGTTCAGCGGCGGCAAGCCCTTCATCACCGATGGCCCGTTCGCCGAGGTGAAGGAACTGATCGCCGGTTACTGGGCGGTGGATGCCGCGTCGCGCGACGAGGTGATCGCCTGGGTCAAGTCCTACCCTTACCCCAACCCGGGCGACATGGAAGTCGAATTGCGCAAGGTGGTGGACGTGCGCAGCACCAGCTGAGCGTTGATCACCGTGAGCGGCTCCACCGGCTGGCCTTCGATGCAGGCCAGCAGCTTCTGCATGGCGGCCGCGCCCATGCGTTCGCTCTGCAAGTCCACGCTGGTCAGGGCCGGCGTGGCGTAATTCCCGAACTGGATATTGTCGAAGCCGGCCACGGAAATATCGTCCGGCACGCCGAAGCCCAGCGTCTGCGCGGCTTTCATGAAACCCAGCGCCATCAGGTCGTTGAAGCACACCAGCGCGTCCGGCGGCGTGCGGCCCAGCAGGATCGATGAGCACAGGCGTTCGCCCGCTTCCGACGACGGCGCGTCCGCGTCGAACACGGCCAGTTCCAGCCCTTGCGCCGCCAGCGCTTCGCGCACGCCGGCCAGGCGTTCGCGGTCGCGGCGCGAACGGGAAAAGCCCAGGTAGGCGATGCGCCGGTGGCCCTGGGTCACCAGGTGGCGCGCCACCATGAAGCCGCCCAGCTGGTCGTCGCTGGACACGGCGGGCAGCGTGATGCGCTCGGGCCGGCCGAAGTACACGGCGGGACGGTCCAGCGCCAGCAGCCAGTCCAGTTCCTCTTCCGGCGTGCGCGAGTAGACGATCATGCCGTCCACGCGGCGGCTCAGCGCCTCCAGCAGCTGGCGCTCGCGCTCCGGCGTTTCCTCGGTATCGACCAGCAGCACGGTATAGCCGTGGGCCATGGCCACGCGGTTGGCGCCTTTCAGCACGCTGGTGAAATGGGGGTTGGCGATATCCAGCACCGACAGCCCGATAGCCTTGGTGCGGCCCGTGATCATCGATTGCGCCATCGGGTTGGAGCGGTAGCCCAGCTCCTCGATGACGCTGGTGAGGCGGGCTTCCACGGCCGGGGTAAAGCGCTGCGTGCCATTGACGAACTTGGACACCGTGGCGGTGGAAACGCCGGCGGCGGCCGCCACGTCACGGATAGTCGCTACGCTTTTTTTCATTGTTTTAATTACTCATGGAAAGTTGCCGAGCTTATCACTGTTTGAGGTAAAATCAAGTTAAACGTTTAACCCTAGGAATGACATGACCATCAAACGATTCAAACGCATCCTGATGACCGGCGCCGCCGGCGGCATCGGCCGCGAACTGCGCGACCGCATCAAGCCCTGGGCCGACGTGGTGCGCCTGGCCGACATCTGCGACCTGGGGCCGGCACGCGAAGGCGAGGAGATCGTGCAGTGCGACCTGGCCGACCGCGAAGCCGTGATGAAGATGGTGGAAGGCTGCGATGCCATCCTGCATTTCGGCGGCGTTTCGGTCGAAGGCCCCTTCCTGCCCATCATGAACGCCAATATCCTCGGCCTGCACTACCTGTACGAAGCGATCCAGAAATTCGGCGTCAAGCGCGTGGTGTACGCCAGCTCGAGCCACACGGTGGGCTTCTACCCCACCACCCAGCTGGTCGACGCGGAAATGCCGCTGCGGCCGGACGGCTTCTATGGCTTGAGCAAGTGCTTCGGCGAAGCCATGTCGCGCTACTACTACGACCGCTTCGGCATCGAAACCGTGTGCCTGCGCATCGGCTCCGCCTTCCCCGAGCCGCGCACGCCGCGCATGATGGTGACCTACCTGGCCTACGACGACCTGGCGGAACTGGTGCGCTGCGCGCTGTTCACGCCGCGCGTCGGCCACACCATCGCCTTCGGCACGTCGGACAACGACGCGCGCTGGTGGGACAACCGCCACGCCGCCCACCTCGGCTACCGCCCGAAGCACAGTTCGCGCGAATTCGACGGCAAGTTCCCCGCCACCTCCGACTTCCCGCCCGCCGACGACATGACGGCCACCTTCCAGGGCGGCCCGTTCATTACCACGGGACCGATGTTCGACTGAAGCAAACGATGATAGAGTGCGGTGCATGAACGACAACATCCACCGCGCCATCGACGCCGTCTGGCGCATTGAAGAAGCCAAGATCATCGCCGTGCTGACGCGCATGCTGCGCGACGTCGCGCTGGCGGAGGAAATGGCGCAGGACGCCCTGGTCAGCGCCCTGGAAACCTGGCCGGAAAACGGCACGCCCGACCGCCCCGCCGCCTGGCTGATGCAGGCCGCCAAGAACAAGGCACTCGATTACCTGCGCCACCAGAAGCTGGTGCAGGAAAAGGAGCCTGAGCTCACGTACGAGATCGTAGGTTTGCTGCAGGATGCCGCGCCCGACCTGGAGCGCGAACTCGACGACAATATCGGCGACGACCTGCTGCGCCTGATCTTCATCTCCTGCCACCCGGTGCTGACCATGGAAGCGCGCGTGGCGCTGACCCTGCGCCTGCTGGGCGGCCTCACCACGGACGAAATCGCGCGCGCGTTCCTGGCGTCGGAATCGACGGTGGCGCAGCGCATCGTGCGCGCCAAGCGCACCCTGGGCGACGCCAAGGTGCCGTTCGACGTGCCGCGCGGCGCCGAGCTGGAAGAGCGCCTGGGCGCCGTGCTGCAGGTGATCTACCTGGTTTACAACGAAGGCTATTCCGCCAGCGCGGGGGCGGACCTGATGCGCCCTGCCCTGTGCAACGAAGCGCTGCGCCTGGGGCGCATCCTGGCCGAACTGGTGCCGGATGAACCGGAAGTGCATGGCCTGGTGGCGCTGATGGAAATCCAGTCCTCGCGCTCTCGCGCCCGCACTGATGCGCAGGGCAAGCCGGTGCTGCTGCTGGAGCAGGACCGTTCGCGCTGGGACCAGATGCTGATCCGGCGCGGCCTGGCGGCGCTGGCGCGGGCGCAGGCCCTGGGCCGGGTGCCGGGGCCGTATGTGCTGCAGGCGGCCATCGCTTCCTGCCATGCGCGGGCGCGCCGGGCCGAGGATACCGACTGGCAGCAGATTGCGGACCTGTACCTGGCGCTGGCGACCCGCGCGCCGTCGCCGGTGGTGGAGCTGAACCGGGCGGTGGCGCTGGCCATGGCGTACGGGCCGGAGGTGGGGCTGGAACTGGTGGACCAGTTGGTGGACGAGCCGGCGCTCCGGCAGTATCACCTGCTGCCGAGCGTGCGGGGGGATTTGCTGTTCAAGCTGGGGCGGCGGGACGAGGCGTGTGCGGAGTTCGAGCGGGCTGCCGCGCTGACGCAGAATGAGCAGGAGCGGCAAGTGCTGCTGGGGCGGGCTGGGGCTTGCCAGGACGCTTGAATTGAAACCTTGAGAACCGGAAAACCGGGGTCCGACCCCGAGGGTCGTACCCCGGTTTTCGGGTTCTCCAGGTTTTGCGGACTCTAAGCCTGCTCCAACGACCCATCCCGCCGGGTGCGCTTATACCGCGGCAAATCGTCGCAAACCGGCTCCCAATGCAGCCGGCTGCCGGCAAAGGTATGGTCCTGCGGCGGCAGCGCCTCCGGATCGTCCAGGCTGCAGGTGGTGACATCCATTTCATCCGGCGTGCAATCGTCGGCAAAGGTCAGCTGCGTCCCGCACACCGCGCAGAATTCCCGCGTCACTCCCGGGCTGGAATGGAACACCGCCGGCTTCCCCCGCACATACCAGAACTGTTTGCGCGGCACGCTGAACCAGGCCACACTGGGCGCCCCGCACAAGCGGCGGCACATCGAACAATGACACCAGGTGCAATTCAATACCGGAGCTTCTGCCTGATACTGCACCGCTCCGCAAAAACAGCCGCCAGTGTACATAGGGATCTCCCTATTCCAGCAATTTGGTCATGAGCAGTTCCGCCGAGCCGTAGCCGTACAGCGAATCGCTCTCCAACCCCTCCGTATCGTAGGGCACGGACACTTCCCGCTCCGGCTTGGCCGGATCGTCGCCGTACGTCGCCTGCCAGGCGCGCTTCAGCGCATCGGCGCGGCGGATGAACATCGGCACCGGCCAGTCGTTGCGCTGGAAGCCGACCGTGTTGCCGATCACCGGCCAGCGCCCGTTGGCCACCGCGATGTCGCCGGTGCGGATCACCTTCAGCGCATCGTTCGCCGTCAACTGCTGCACGTCGGCCAGGGTCGGCAACGTCCAGTGGATCGGCCCGAACAGGTAGGCCAGCATGACCTTCCCTTGCGGTGACAGGCGCGCCACCAACCCGGTGGCATACCCGCCATTTCTGAGCGGGACGGCAAACCAGCTGCCCTCCCGGTACGGCTGCAACTTCATCGACTTCCTTTACTCGTAATGGTACTGCGCGGCGATCGGACCCGCCTTGAACAGTGCCTCCTTCATTTCCTTGTCCAGCTTCGGGTCGCGCCGGCGCACCCACTCCAGCAGCATCGCGATGTGCTTGCGCGTGGCATCGCGGTGGCTGGCCATGACCAGCTTCAGCTCGGGGTCGGTGCACGTTTCGATGCGCTGGTTATGCAAGTCCAGCGCCTCGATCTTTTCGCCCAGCGACGTCAACGCCCGGTGCATGTCCAGCACCTGGGCATTCAGGTAGTCGCGCGGCTCGACCACGTGTTCCTGTGTCATCTCACTCTCCTTGGCATGCAGATACAGCCATTGTCTGCCCGGGGCGCGGATTTCTCAAGTGTAGCAAGGCGCTGCGCGGGGTGTCGCACGGCTGGGCGGGATTTGCGCGATAATGCCCGGCACTATGCAAAATTTCGAATTCCACAACCCGACCCGCGTCATTTTCGGCACGGGCCAGATCGCCGCCCTGGCGAAACACGTCCCCCACGATGCCCGCGTGCTGATGCTCTACGGCGGCGGCAGCATCAAGGCCAACGGTACTTACGATGAAGTGCGCGCCGCGCTGGCCGGGCATACCGTACTGGAGTTTGCCGGCATCGAGCCGAATCCGCGCTACGAAACGCTGATGCGGGCCGTCGAGCTGGTCCAGCGCGAGCGCGTCGACTTCCTGCTGGCGGTCGGCGGCGGTTCCGTGGTCGACGGCACCAAGTTCGTCGCCGCCGCCGCGCTGTACGATGGCGATGCCTGGGATATCCTGAAAACCGGCGGCAAGGCGGTGCAAGCCGCCCTGCCCTTCGGCGCCGTCCTGACGCTGCCGGCCACCGGCTCGGAAATGAACAGCGCCAGCGTGGTCAGCCGCGCCGCCACCCAGGAAAAGCGCGCCTTCATGAGCCCCCACGTGTTCCCCCGTTTCTCGGTGCTGGACCCGGCCAAGACCCTGACCCTGCCGCTGCGCCAGGTCGGCAACGGCGTGGTGGACGCCTTCGTCCACACCACCGAGCAATACCTGACCTATCCGGCCAACGCACCGGTGCAGGACCGCTTTGCCGAAGGCTTGCTGCAAACCCTGCTGGAACAGGGCCCGCAGGTGCTGGACCGCCCGGACGACGTCGAAGTGCGCGCCAACATCATGTGGACCGCCACCATGGCCCTGAATGGCCTGATCGGCGTGGGCGTGCCGCAGGACTGGGCCACCCACATGGTCGGCCATGAACTGACCGCCCTGTTCGGCCTGGACCACGCGCAAACCCTGGCCATCGTCCTGCCGGGCATCCTGCAGGTGCGGCGCGAGGCCAAGCGCGGCAAGCTGCTGCAGTACGCCGAGCGCGTGTGGGGCTTGCGCGCGGGTAGCGAAGACCAGCGCATCGATGCCGCCATCGCCAATACGCGCGCCTTCTTCGAGCAGATGGGCGTGCCGACCCGCCTGTCCGGCTACGGCCTGGGCCCGGAAGCGGTGGACGCCACTGTCGCCGCACTGGAAGCGGCCGGGCTGACCGGCCTGGGCGAGCGCCGCGACATTACGCCCAACGACGTGCGCCGCGCCCTGCAACTGAGCCTGTAGTACAATACCGCCTCGCTAGGGGTCCTCGCGCATGTGCGCGGGGTGAGAAATACCCTCCGAACCTGATCTGGATAATGCCAGCGAAGGAAAGCGCAGATGGATGAAAGCCCGTGAACCCGGGCTTTCGCGTGCTCTCCCGCTGGCGCACATGCACAGCAAGAGCACAATATGACTCATACTCGCCTCACCCTCGCCGCGCTGGCCGTGGCTTCCGCCTTCTCCCCTGCCCACGCGCAGGAACAGAAAATGACCGAAGTGGTCATCACCGCCAACCGCACCGTGGCGGAACGCGCTTCCGTGGCCGGCTTCAGCGAACAACCGTTGCTGCAGACCCCTGCTTCCGTCAGCGTGCTGACCCGCGAGCAGCTGCAGGACCTGAACATCCGCAACACGACCGACGCCGCCCGCTACGACGCCAGCATCGGCGACGCCTATAATGCGGTCGGCTATGCCGAGCAATTCTCGATCCGCGGCTACAAGCTGGATAACGCCAGCTCCTACCGCAAGGATGGCCACGCCATTTCCGGGGACACCCAGATCCCGCTGGAAAACAAGGAAAGCATTGAAGTGCTGCGCGGCCTGGCCGGCCTGCAGGCCGGCGTGGCTACGCCGGGCGGCATCGTCAACTACGTGACCAAGCGCCCGACCGACAACACCCTGCGTTCGGTGCTGTTCGAAGTCAGCGAGCGCGGCAGCGTGCTGGGCACCGTGGACCTGGGCGGCCGTTTCGAAGACCGCCGCTTCGGCTACCGCATCAACGCGGCCGGCGAGCGCATGCGCTCCATCATCAAGGGCGCCGACGGCCACCGCAGCTTCGTCTCCGGCGCCTTCGACTGGCGCATCAGCCCGCAGGCCTTGCTGCAAATCGATGCCGATTACCAGAAGAAGTCGCAGAAGTCGGCGCCCGGCTTCCAGCTGATCGGCGGCACCAGCCTGCCGGTGGTCGATGCGGCCACCTTCCTCAACGACCAGCCGTGGGCCAAGCCGGTGGAGACCGAAAGCAGCAACATCGGCATCAACTTCCAGTACCAGCTTTCGCCTGAGTGGAAAGCCACCGTCAGCGCCAACCAGCACCGCTTCAAGCGCGACGACTACACCGCCTTCCCTTACGGCTGCTCGAGCGAAGAACTGTGGCCGGGCTTCTGCGCCAACGGCGACTACGACGTGTACGACTACCGCAGCCTGGGAGAAAAGAAGAAGCCGCTGTCCGCCAAGGCGCAGCTGAATGGCCGCTTTGCCACCGGCGCCATCCGCCATGAGCTGACCGCCGGCCTGTCCTGGTTCAGCAACCATGAGAGCTGGGGCGATTACGTCTACGACTATGCTGGCGTCAGCAACATCTACCATCCGGTCGTGGTGCCGATGTCGAGCGGCGTGGTGGGCCCGGTCTCCGAGCGCCGCACCGACCGCGAACGCGCCGCCTACGTGCAGGACATCATTGGCCTGGGCAACCAGCTGGCGCTGCATGCCGGTGTCCGTTTCGTGTCCGCCCGCCGCTCGCAGGTGGAGGCCGCGCCGACCAGCGACAATTTCTGGCTGCCGAACGTGGCGCTGGTGTTCAGCCCGACGGCCAAGCTGTCCTACTACGCTTCCTACGCCCAGGGCCTGCAGCATGGCGGCGTGGCGCCGATCGAAACCGAGAACAAGCGCACCGCGCTGGCGCCGGGCAAGTCGAAACAGGTGGAAGTGGGCGCCAAGGCCGAGGTCAACGGCATTTCGCTGGCAGCTTCCGTGTACCAGATCGAACAGGGGCTGGAGTTCACCAACCCGGCCAACATTTTCGTGCGCAGCGGCCAGGACCGCCACCGCGGCCTGGAGCTGACCGCGCAGGGCAAGGTGTCGCGCGAACTGGCGCTGGGCGCGTCGATGGCGGCCATCCACACCGAGCAGGAAGGCACGGGCCTGGCCATCTTCGACGGCAAGCGCGTGACCAATGTGCCGAACTTCAAGTCCACGGTGTGGGCGGATTATGCGGTGACGGCAGTGCCGGGCCTGAAGCTGGACGCCAACTGGCAGTTCTCGGGCAAGAAGGCCTTCGACCAGGAGAACAAGGTCATGGTGCCGTCCTACCATGTGGTCAACCTGGGCGGCTCTTACGCTACCCGTTTCGCCGGTTCGTCGCTGATCCTGCGCGCGCAGGTGAAGAATGCCTTCGACAAGTTCTACTGGCGCGATGTGACGCCGGACCTGGGCGGCTACCTGTTCCCGGGGTCTCCGCGCACGTTCCAGGTGTCGGCGCAGGTGGATTTCTAAACCTGAAGGGCAGGTGTCTGACCCACCGGGTCAGACACCGGTTTGCCGGTTCCAGCGGTACTAAAAGAGGTACTGGACGCGCATGGTGAACGAATTCGCCGCGCGTCCGGAATTCTTCCCGAACAGGTAGGCCGCCTCATACTTGAAGTGGCCGGCCTCGCCAAAAAATGCCGGCCCCGCCCGGTGCGACTGCTTTTTCGAGGGCAGCCAGTCGTTCCATTTCCCCACCTCGCCAAAGCCCTGCAAGCCCGGCGAGAACCAGCGTCTCCAGCGCTGCCTGACCTGCCATTGGTAAGCCAGCTCCGTGTCGTTGCGATCCCCGTTATCCATCTCGCGCTGGAAGAACAGGTTGAAATTGAGCTGCGTGCGCCAGAGCTGCGCCTGCAGCACCGGCCCGAACTCCACGTAATAGCCGTCCGCCCGCTGCCGCGCGCGCTCCACCACGGTATGCAGCGCCACGTCCACATCGTATTGCCCCTGGGTCAGCAGGAAATCGTTCTGCCATTCGATGCCGGTATTGCGCGTCTGGCGGCCATCGAACTGTATCCACTGCGTGGACAGCTCGGTGTACCAGCGCGACGTCACGCCATAGCCCAGCCCGACCTCGGGACTGGCCGTATTGCGCGCGTTCTTCTTGTGGGCGTTCCAGTATTTGTAGTCGATTGAAGCCTGGCCTTCCACGTCGTAGGCGGTGACCATGTAATAACCCGTCTCGCCAAACGCCGCCAGTGGAAACATGGCAACCAGCGCGAGCAGTTTTTTCATGCCTCAATCTCCCAAAAGTTGACCTACCTGTTTCAGGCGCTCGTCCAGGCTGCCCGCGATACGAGTATAAGGCACGCCGCGCCGGGCCAGTTCTTCGAGCAGGATGGCGTCGATGATACCGCTGACGTCTTCCTCTTCGTGATGCAGCCCGTCCGGAATCCATGCGAACTCCGGCTTGCACACCAGCGTGATGTCGTAATGGCGCGACGCCGCCAGGCTTTCCAGCTGCGCGTCGATGCCGCCGAAATAATGGATGCTGTAGACCGCCGTCATCAGGGGCGTGGTGTCGCAGAAAAGGAAGCGGCCGCCCTGTGCTGCCAGCGCATCCTCGCGCGCCACCTGGGTGCTGGCGATGTGGAACTGGTCGCCCGCCACCGGCACGCACTGGCGCGCATCGCAGAATTCGCGCAGGTATTCCGGCACCCACAACGCGCCATAGCGCCGCGCCAGCGCCTGCGCCAGCGTGGTCTTGCCGGAGGCTGCGGCGCCGATGATGGCGACGCGGTAAGGCTGCTTCATTTCCAGACGACCGCCTCTTCCGGCCCGGCGCTGCTGCCGCGCCATGCCAGCAGGCCGGCAACCGCCATGGCCACGAACATCCCGTACAGCACGGCCGTCAGCATCAGCCCCTTGTGCACGTACAGCGCCACGTACAGCACGTCGACGATGATCCAGACGTGCCAGTTCTCGATCTTCTTGCGCGACAGCAGCGCCTGGCCGACCAGGCTGCCGGCCGTCAGGAAGGCGTCGGCGTTCGGCACGTCGGTATCGGTAAAGCTGCGCAGGAACCAGGCCAGCACGCCGAAGCCCAGCAGCCAGGCCAGGCCCGACTGCACGCGGCCGCGCGGCGACAGCGTGGACACCTCCAGCGCCTTGCCCGCGTTCCCGTGCAGCCACTGGTACCAGCCCCAGAACGACACCGCCATGAACACGCCCTGCAGCGCCATGTCGCCATACAGTTTGGCGCCGTAGAACACCACGCCGTACAGGGCTGACGACAGGATGGCGAACAACCAGGCCCAGTGGTTCTGACGGATGTTCAGCCACACCGTGAGCACCGACAGCACGAAGGACACCAGCTCCAGCGGAGTGGTGGTGGCCAGGCCGAACAGGGAAATGGACTCGTTCACTTTTTAGGGTACTTGATGGTCATTTCCCGCAGCAGGTTGTCGGCATGGTCGACTTCCTTCATCACCCACAGCATGTAGCGCACGTCCAGGTGGATGGCGCGCGTGATGTCGCGGTCGAAGTACCAGTCCTTGGTGATGGACTCGTAGGTGGAATCGAAGTTCAGGCCCACCAGTTCGCCCCGCTTGTTGACGATGGCGGAACCGGAATTGCCGCCGGTGGTGTCGGCCGAGGACAGGAAGTTCACCGGCACGGTGCCCAGCACCGGATCCCTGAACTGGCCGTAGCGTTTGGCCTTGGCCGCTTCCAGCAGGGCTTTCGGCGCATCGAACGGGTCCTTGCCGGTGTGCTTCTCCACGATGCCTTCCAGCGTGGTGAACGGGCCCTTGGTCACGCCGTCGCGCGGCGAATAGGCCGACACGGTGCCGTAGGTCACACGCAGGGTGGAGTTGGCGTCCGGGTAGACCGGCTTGCCCTGCGACTTCTTCCATGCGATCACGGCGGCCATGTACTGCGGGATGATCTTTTCCAGGTTGCCGTCGATTTCCTTGCGGCGGTCTTCCAGCGCCACCACTGCGCCTTGGGTGCGCACGGCCAGCTTGATGAACGGGTCATCCGACTGTTCGAAATCGGCCGGCGCCTTGTCCATCCATGCCAGGCGGGCCGCGGCGTCGGCCAGTTTGGTCCGCTGGAACATGGCCGGCACGTCGGCTACGGACGGCAGCAGCGCATCCAGGCCCTGCACATGCGACTTGGCGGGCAGCTTGGCATAGCGCTGCAGGCCGGCCACGAAGCGGGCCTGGTCCACGCCGGCCACCAGCGATTGCTCCAGGCGCGACAGGCGGCCCTTGATATTGGCCACGTCGCGTTCCTGGTAGCCCGGTTCACGCTGCGCGTCCGGCTTCTGTTTTTCCAGCGCCAGGCGGTACAGGGTGCGGGCGCTCTTCAGCAGGTCGCTGTAGGAAGCCATGCCGAGGGCGAACTCCTCGTCGCTCACCGCCATCTCGGTCGCAATGGCCGCATCCAGTTCCGCCAGCATGGCGGCGGAAGCATTCGCCTGCTTGCCATACCAGGCGCGGAATTCGGCATCCTGCACGTCCTTGATGGCCGCGATATCCTTGCGCGCGAAGCCGTCCAGCAGGCCCTGGGTCTTCTTCATGCGGTTGTTGATGGACTTGACCACGCTGGCGTAGCGCACCACGTCGTTGTCCCGGCCCTTGGTGGCGGCGGCGATGGCGTCCAGGTCGGCCTGGTAGTCGGCCACCATGGCCGGATAGGCCAGGTCCCGCGCATAGCGGATTTCCACCGGCAGTTTGTAGCGGCTGGTACGGCCAGGGTAGCCGGCCAGCAGGATCGGGTCGCCGTTCTTCAGGCCTTCGGCCGACACCACCAGGAAGTCCTTTGATTGATAGGGCACGTTGTCCGGCGACGGGTCGGCCGGGCGGCCATCCTTGCCCACGTAGGCGCGCAGGAAGGAATAGTCGCCGGTGTGGCGCGGCCATTCGTAGTTGTCGATGTCGCCGCCATAGTTGCCGATCGATTCCGGCGGCGCGTAGACCAGGCGCACGTCCTTGATCATCATCTGGCGGATGCGGTAGTACTCGGCGCCGCGGTGGAAGGCCGGTACCGAGCAGCGGTAGATCTTGTCGCTTTCGCATTCGGCGATCAGGGCCTTGATGCGCGATTTGACTTCCTCATGGCGTGCCTTGCCGGACAGCTTGTCCAGGCCATGGTTGACGCGCGCGGTGACGTTTTCCAGCTTGTCGGTCACGTAGACGCGCGTGGTCGGGCCGCCCGGCAGTTCTTCGGCGCGGGTCTTGGCCAGGAAGCCGTTGGCGATGTAATTCTTTTCGGCGGTCGAATTGCGCTGGATGGCGCCGTACGCGCAGTGGTGGTTGGTGACCACCAGGCCGTCAGGGGACACGAACGATGCCGAGCAGCCGTCCAGCGACACGATGGCGCTCATCGGATGCCGGGTCAGGTCGGCCAGGCGTTCCGCCGGGAGCGTGATGCCGATGCGTTTCAGCTCTGCCTTCAGTTGCGGCAGCTGGTGCGGCTGCCATTGGCCTTCGTCGGCCATGGCGGGAGCGATTGCGGATAGCAGCGCTGCAGTAAGTGCTAGTTTTTTAGTCAAAACAGTCCCCTGAACAGATAAAAGCACCGGCAGTATATGCGTTCCGGCTGCGCGGGGCTATTGACTGGTTGACAACGGCAGGCGCACCGTGATGCAGCAGCCGGCGTCCGGCTCGTATTCGTTCAGGGTGAAACTGCCGCGCAGGGCATCGGCCCGCTCCTGCATGCCGATCAGGCCGAAGGAGCCGGGGCGTTCGCGGCAGGATGGCGCGATGCCGATGCCGTCGTCCTCCACTTCCAGCAGCACCACGTCCTGTTCCACGGCCAGCCGCACCGCCACCTGGCCGGCGCGCGAATGGCGCAGCACATTGACCAGCGCTTCCTGCACGATGCGGAACAGCACCAGGCTGGCTTCGCTGCCGATGGCCGCCAGTTCGGCTTCGCCCGGCAATTGCAGCTCGTAGCGCAGGCTGCTGCGGTGGCGGAAGTCGTTGACCAGCCATTCCAGCGCCGCAGCCAGGCCCAGGTCCAGCACCGAGGGGCGCAGTTCGTTCATGATGCCGCGCACGCTGCGCAGCGTGGCATCGATATTTTCCAGTGCCGCCGCCACGCGGCGCGCAAAGCGCGTGCGGCGCCCGCCCATGCGCTCGTTCAGCTGCACGATGTCCAGCTTCAGCGCCAGCAGGTTCTGTCCCAGTTCGTCGTGGATTTCGCGCGCGATGCGCTTGCGTTCCTCTTCCTTGACGGCCGCCATATGGGCCGACAGCTGGCGCAGCTGGCCGTTGGCATGCAGCAGTTCGGCGGTGCGCTGCACCACCCGCGTTTCCAGGTTGCGGTGCAGTTCCTGCAGCGCCGACTCGGCCTGCTTGCGGCGGCTGATGTCGGACAGCACCGCCACCACGCCCGCCACCTCGCCGTCGGCGCCGGCCAGGGTGCGCAGCGACAGCGTCGCCTGCAGGTCGCCGCCATCGGGCCGGCGCCCGGCCAATTCGCCCTGCCAGCTGCCGCGCTCGAGTACCGCCAGCGCCGCCTCCTGGCCGCACAGTGCCGCCAGCCCGCTGCCGATGGCTTGCGTCTCCAGGTAGCCGCTGATGGCGCAGAAAGCGGGGTTGACGGACACGATGGTGCCGCCGGCGTCCGCCACGGCCACGCCCTCGCCCAGGCTATCCAGCACGGCGAACGCGCGGCGCAGGGCAGCATCGCTCTGCTCCGGCGAACGCGCGTCGCTGACCACCATGCGCACCGCTTCACCGGCATGGTCAAGATTCGCCTCGATGCGCACACGCCCGCCGCCGATGCCGTCGAACAGTTGCGCCTCCATGGCCATACTGGCGCCATCGGCGTGCAGGTCGGCCAGCAGCCGGCGCAGCGCCGGCTGGCACGCCGGGGCCAGGAAGCGCTCCACCGGCTGGCCCGGCAAGTCCTGCAGCGGCACGTCGAACAGCGCCGCCGCGGCGCGGTTGGCGCCGGCAATCATGCCGTCGCGGGCCAGCGCCAGGTAGCACACCGGCGCCTGGTCGAACAGGCCGGCATAGCGCAGCAAGCCCTGCTCCACCTCACGTTTCTGGCGCTCCAGTTCGGCCAGCGCGGCGCTCTGGACTTCCAGTTCCAGCTGGCTGACTTGCAGCTCGTGCCATTGGCGCAGGGCGTCGGTGCGGCTCATTTGGTGCTGCCTCCTTCGGGCGTCAGGCGGGCTTCCAGCAACTTCAGTTCGGTCACGTTGACGAAGGTCAGCACCAGGCCGTCGATCACGTTGTTGACGGTGCGGTAAGGCATGATGCGCACCATGAACCAGCGCCCGTCGCGGGTCGGGATCTGGCGTTCGCAGAACACCAGGGAGCGCAGCACTTCGGCCGCGTCCTGCTCCATGTCCGGGTACACCAGGTCGTTGGCGATGTCGCTCAGGGGACGGTTCAGGTCCGTGGCGATCAGCTTGTACAGCTGGGTGGCCTGGTTGGTGTAGCGCCGGATGTTCATCTGGCTGTCCAGGAAGATCACCGCGATATCGGTGCTGTTCAGCAGGTTCTTCATGTCGCTGTTGACCAGCGACAGGTCGTCCACCTTCGACTGCAGTTCGGCGTTGACGGTGTACAGCTCTTCGTTCAGCGACTGCATCTCTTCCTTCGAGGTGGTGAGCTCCTCGTTGGTCGACTGCAGTTCTTCGTTGGTCGACTGCAGCTCCTCGTTGGCGGCCTTGAGTTCTTCGCGCGAAGTCTGCATCTCTTCGCGCACGGCCTGCAATTCCAGGCGCGCCACGGCCAGCTGCTGTTCCAGTTCCTGCGGGCGCGGGTCGGCGCCACGGGCGGCGCGCTTGCGGGCCGGCGTCGGCGTGGCCTGGAAGGTCACCAGCAGGTTATGGCCGGCGTTGCCGCCCTCCTCGCGCAGCACCTCGGCGGTCATGTCGACCAGCAGCGACGACGCGCCATCCTTGAACAGCAATTCACGCACCGTTTCCATGCCCTCGCTGCGGCTGGCGCGCTCGATCATGTCGGCCAGCTCGTAACGCAGGCCGTCGCGCGCCATGGCGTGGATATTCCAGTTGGCGCGGCCGGCGGCCGGCTCCAGGAAGGTCCCGGTGCGGCCGTGGATATACAGGATGTCGCCTTCCGCATTGATCAGGACCGCGGCCGGCGTATGGGCTTTGAGCAGCAGTTGTTCTACTTGTGTCTGGATATTGCCATTCATGGTGATGGTGGTAACTTCGGTGGAACCTGATTGCGCGGCTTTCGCGATCTTGGTCGGGAAATAGTTCGCCACGCGCTGCGTGCTGGCGTCCAGGCGGCGATAAATGCGGCCGCAGCCCGGGACCGGGGTAAACAATTCGGTGTAACTGCCTGGCGTATCCGCACTGCCCAATACCAGCAAGCCTTCCGGTTTCAAGGCATAGTGGAACAGCGGTATCAGCTGCTCCTGCAATTTAGGGTTGAAATAGATTAGCAGATTGCGGCAGCTAAGAATATCGAGTTTGGTGAACGGCGGATCGGAAATGATGTTCTGCTGCGCGAAGATGATCATGTTGCGCAGCTCCTTGCGGATGCGATAGCCGGCGCCGTCCACCACGAAATAGCGCTGCAGGCGTTCGCGTGACACGGCATCTTCCAGGCCGCGCGCAAAAAAGCCCTGGCGCGCCTTGTCGATGGCGTCGCCGTGCAGGTCGGTGGCAAAGATCTGCAGCGAATACTTGCCCGGCTCGTTGGTGCGCGTCACCGCTTCGTCGAACACGATGGCCAGGGAGTAGGCTTCTTCCCCGGTCGAACAGGCCGGCACCCAGGCCTTGAAGTCGGCACCGTTCGGGTGCGCGTCGAACAGCGCCGGCAGACTTTCGTCGCGCAGGTGGTCCCATACCGTCGGATCGCGAAAGAAGCTGGTCACGCCGATCAGCATTTCGCGGAACAGCAACTGCACCTCGCCGGCGTTTTCACGCAGGAAGGCCACATAGGCTTCCATCGAATCGAGCTGGTGCAGCTTCATGCGGCGCTCGATGCGGCGCAGCACGGTACTCATCTTGTATTCGGTGAAGTTGTTGCCGGTATGCCGCTGCAGCAGCGACATCAGTTCGCGCAACGCCTGGCGCCGCGCGCGCGCCGCGCCATGCGCGCCGCCATGCGGCACCGCGCGCACCTGACACAGCCACATCGGCATGGTGCCGGGCGGCGCGACGAAATCGGCCACGCCAGCCGTGATGGCGCTGCGCGGCATCGAATCGAACTTGGCCGACAGCGGTTCCTGGGCCAGCGTCACGCCGCCCGCCTCCTGGATCGCGCGCAAGCCGGCGGTGCCGTCGGTGCCCATGCCGGAGAACACCACGCCGGCCGCCGCCTGGCCTTTTTCGGCGGCCAGCGCGCGGAAGAAGGAGTCAATCGGGTAGCGGCCGTGGGTTTCCGAGATCTCCACCGGCGTCAGCTTGTCGTTGGCAAAGGCCAGATCGAAATTCGGCGGCGCCACGTAGACGTGGTCGGGCCGCACCTCGAGCGATTCGGCGATTTCGCAGACTTCCATGGAAGTGGTACGGCGCAGCAGCTCGGGCAGCAGGCCACGCCGCGAGGGATCCTGGTGTTGCAGCACGATGAAGGCCATCCCGGTGCGGGACGGCATCGACGCCAGGAACTCGGAAATCGCATCCAGCCCGCCGGCCGAGGCGCCCATGCCGACAATTTGCACCGCTTGGCGCTGGCGCTGCGCCTCACTGGCTTCCGGATCGGAAGAAACTAAGCTGTTGGTCATCCTGCCATCATGCCAGCCGTACAGGGAAATGGCAAACCGGTAGCGCTCCCTGCGCCACAGGTCGACCGGGGGCCGCGGGTGTCAGCGGGCGTGCCAGCCGCCGCCCAGCGCCTGCACCAGCGCCACGGCCGTCGACTGGCGGTCTGCCTGCGCCTGCAGCAGCGCGCGCTGGGCGTTCAGCGCCGTCACCTGGGCCGTGACCACCTCGGTATAGCTGACCTGCCCGGCGCGGTAACGGTTCAGCATCTGCTGCTCGACCTGGGTGGCGGCACCGGCCGAGGCCTCGCGCAGGGATTGCTGCTGCGCCAGCACCTTGCTGGCGGCCAGTTGGTCCTCGACGTCGGCCAGCGCGTTCAGCACCGCCTGGCGGTAAGTGGCCACCGCCACGTCGCGCGCGGCGCTGGCCTGGTCCACGCGGGCGCCGGTGGCGCCGGCATTGAACACCGCCTGCGCCGCCGACAGGCCGAGCGACCACAGGGTGTTGGAGGCGCTGAACAAGCCTCCCAGCTGGCTGCCGGCCACGCCGTAGCTGGCGCCCAGGCTCAGGCTGGGGAAATAGGCGCTGCGGGCGATGCCGACCTGCGCGTTGGCCGCCGCCACCCGGCGTTCGGCAGCGGCGATGTCGGGCCGCCGTTCCAGCAGCGTGGATGGCAGGCCGGCCGGGATCTCCGGCACCTGCAGCGTCCATGGCGCGGGCGCCAGCGTGAAGTCGGCCGGCGCCTTGCCCAGCAGGACCGCCAGCGCATGTTCGAGCTGGGCGCGCTGGCGTTGCTGCGTGAGCTGGTCGGCGCTGGCATTCGCCAGCTGGGTTCTTGCCTGCAGCAGGTCGGAACTGGGGGCGATGCCGGCATTGACGCGGTTCTGCGTGATTTGCAGCACGCGCTGGTAGCCTTCCACGGTGTCGGCCAACAGCGCCAGTTGGGCGTCGGCCAGGCGCAGGCCGATGTAATTGGCGGCCAGTTCGCCCTGTGCGGCCAGGCGTGCCGCAGCCAGGTCGGCGGCACTGGCCTCGGCGCTGGCCTGGGCGCTGCTGACACCAGCGCGCAGCCTGCCCCACACGTCCGGCTCCCAGTTGGCGCCGATGTTCACGCGGTACTGGTTGCCCGTACGCCCGCCGCCACCGCCGCCGTTACGATTGGCGTTGGCATCCAGCGTGACCACTGGGAACAGGGAGGCGCGCTGCTCGGCCACCATGGCGCGGGCCTGGGCATAGCGCGCCGCCGCTGCCGCCACGTTCTGGTTGTTCACTTCCACCTGCTGGACCAGGGAATTCAGGGTGGCGTCGCCGAACAGTTCCCACCACGGCCCCTTGTCCAGCAGGTCGGCCGGCGCGGCCGGCTGCCAGCCTTGTGCTTCCTTGAACGCGGCCGGCATCGGGGTGCTGGGCGTGTGGTAGGCAGGGCCGGTGGCGCAGCCGGCCAGGACGAGGGTAAGCACGCCGAGATATTTTTTCATGTTGTCGCCTTCGCGCCACGCAGGCGCATCTTGTCGAGCAGCAGGTAGACCACCGGCGTCGTGAGCAAGGTGAGCACCTGGCTGGCAACCAGCCCGCCGATGATGGCGATGCCAAGCGGCTGGCGCAGCTCCGAGCCTTCGCCGAAGCCGATCGCCAGCGGCAGTGCACCCAGCGCGGCGGCTAGTGTGGTCATCAGGATCGGGCGGAAGCGCAGCAGGCAGGCTTCCCTGACTGCGCTGCGCGAATCCAGCCCGCGCGTGCGTTCCGCTTCCAGCGCGAAGTCGATGATCAGGATGGCGTTCTTCTTGACGATGCCGATCAGCAGGAACACGCCGATCAGCGCGATCAGCGAGAACTCCATGCGGAACATCAGCAGCGCCAGCACCGCGCCCACGCCGGCCGACGGCAGCGTGGACAGCACGGTGAGCGGGTGCACCAGGCTTTCGTACAGCATGCCGAGGACGATATAGATCACCACGAGCGCGGCGGCGATCAGGAGCGGTTGCTGCTGGTTGGTTTCCTGCGCGGTGCGGGCGGTGCCCTGGAAGCTGCCGCGCACATTGTTCGGCATGCCGATGGCGTTCTCCGCGTCCTTCACCGCTTGTTGCGCCTCGCCCAGGCTGGCGCCGTCGGCCAGGTTGAACGAGATGGTGGTGGCCAGTTCGCCATCCTGATGGTTCACCGAGGCAGGGGTGGCGCGCTCGGAGAACGTCGCCAGCGCCGCCAGCGGCACCATCGCTGCCGCCTGCGTGCTCAGGGCCGAGCCGCCGGAAGGGTCGCGCATGCCCGCGCCCACCACCGCCCCGGTCGCCCCATTGCCTGCCGACGAACTGCCCGCAGTCTCGCGCCGCGCCACATACACATCCCGCAGCGCCTCAGGGCTGCGCGCATACTCCGGCGCCACCTCCATCACCACCTTGTACTGGTTCAGCTCATCGTAAATGGTCGCTACCTGCCGCTGCCCGAACGCGTCGTACAGCGCATTATCGACATCACGCATGGAAAGCCCCAGGCGCGCCACCATATCCTTGTCGGCGGAAACGAAGGTCTCGACCCCGTTATCCGCCTGGTCCGTGTCGACATCCACCAGCGCCGTCTGCCGCCTCATCGCATCGGCCAGGCGCGACGCCCAGCGCTTGAGGTCCGCCCGGCTATCGCTTTTCAGCGTGTACTGGTAGACCGAATTGCTCTGCCGCCCGCCCATGCGCAAATCCTGCACCGTGTTCAGGAACAGCGACACCCCCGTCACGCGCGCCAGTTTAGGTCGCAAGCGCGCAATCACCTGCTGCCCCGTCACATCCCGCTCGGACACCGGCTTCAGGCTGACGAACATGAAGCCGCCGCCCGCCCGCGAGCCGCCGGTAAACCCCACCACCGTCGCCACCGCCGGATCGTCGCGGATGATGTTCACCAGCTGCCGCAGCTTGCCCTGCATGGCCTGGAAGGAAATGCTCTGGTCCGCACGGATGCCGCCATTGATCTGCCCCGTATCCTGCTGCGGGAAAAAGCCCTTGGGTGCCGCGGCGTACAGGTAGACGTTCAATCCCACCACGAACAACAGGATCAGCATCACCAGCCAGGCACTGGACAGCGCCCAGTCCAGCGATTTCTCGTACAGGCGCAGGACCGCGGCAAAGCCCTGCCCGAGCCAGCGCGACACGCGGCCCGGCGGGCGCCGTTCGGCGCTCGGCCGCAGCAGCCACGCGCACATCATGGGCGTGGTGGTCAGGGAAATCAGCAGCGAAATCATCACCGCCGCCGACAGTGTCACGGCAAATTCGCGGAACAGCCGCCCCACCTGCCCGCCCATGAACAGCAGTGGAATGAACACCGCCACCAGCGACACGCTGATCGACAGCACGGTGAAGCCGACCTCCCTGGCGCCTTGCAGCGCGGCCGCAAAGCGGTCCATGCCCTGCTCCATGTGGCGCGCGGTGTTCTCCAGCACCACAATGGCGTCGTCCACCACGAAGCCGGTAGCCACGGTCAGGGCCATCAGGCTCAGGTTATTCAGGCTGAAGCCCAGCAGGTACATGATGCCGAAGGTCCCCAGCAGCGACACCACGGTCGCAATCGCCGGGATCACCGTGGCGCGCGCGCTGCGCAGGAAAGCGCTCACCACCAGCACCACCAGCACGATGGATATCAGCAGCGTGAACTCGATTTCGTGCAGCGAGGAGCGGATGGAATTCGTGCTGTCCGACGCCACCTGCAGTTTCACGTCCTGCGGCAACTGCGCCTGCAATTGCGGCAACAGGTCGCGCACCGCATCCACCGTCTCGATCACGTTCGCGCCGGGCTGGCGCGTCACCAGCACGATCACGGCAGGGTCGCCGTTGAACAGTCCCAGCGTATTGCGGTTCTCCGCGCCGTCCGTGACTTCCGCCACATCATCGAGCCGGATCGCCGCGCCGTCGCGCCACGCCACCACCAGGTCGCGGTAGTCGGCCGCGCTGCGCCCGCCGCTGGCCGTCGAAGCGGCGGAGTAGATCTGCAACCGGCGGCCCTCCACTTCGATCGCTCCTTTGGGCCGGTTGGCGTTGGTCGCCTGGATTGCCGCCCGCACGTCTTCGGACGAGACGCCATACCGGTTCAGGGCAAACGGCAGCAGCTCGACCCGCACGGCAGGCAGCGAACCGCCGCCGATTTCCACGTCGCCCACGCCTTTCACCTGCGCCAGTTTCTGCTGCACGATGTTGGACACGGCCTCATAGATCTGGCCGGGGCTGCGGGTGGCCGAGGTGAGCGCCAGGATGATCACCGGCGCGTCCGAAGGATTGGCCTTGCGGTAAGTCGGGTTGCTGCGCAGCGTGGCCGGCAAGTCCACGCGGGATGCGTTGATCGCGGCCTGCACCTCGCGCGCCGCGGCATCGATCTTGCGGTTCAACTCGAACTGCAGGTTGATGCGGGTGGAACCGCTGCCCGAAGATGACGTCACTTCGTTGACACCGGCGATCACCGCCAGCCGCCGTTCCAGCGGCGTGGCCACGCTGCTGGCCATGGTGTCCGGACTGGCGCCCGGCAGGTTGGCGCTGACGGAAATCGAAGGATAATCCACCTGCGGCAATGGCGATACCGGCAGCACGAAGAACGCCGCGATGCCGGCCAGCGCCAGCCCGATCGTCAGCAGCACCGTGGCGATGGGGCGGCGGACAAACGGTTCGGACAGGTTCATGCTGCCTCCGCGCGCCGCCTGCCGCGGCGCTGCGCCAGGCGGTCAAAGGCGAGGTAGATCACGGGCGTGGTGTACAGCGTCAGCAGCTGGCTCACGATCAGGCCACCGAAGATCGACAGGCCGAGCGGCCGGCGCAATTCCGCCCCTTCGCCCCAGCCGAGCATCAGCGGGATCGCCGCGAACAGCGCCGCCAGCGTCGTCATCAGGATGGGCCGCAGCCGCAGCAGCGCCGCCTGGTGGATCGCGCCGCGCGGCGCCATGCCCTGCGTGCGCTCGGCGTCGATGGCGAAGTCGATCATCATGATCGCGTTCTTCTTGACGATGCCGATCAGCAGGATGATGCCGATGATGCCGATCACGCCCAGCTCCTGCCCCGTCAGCATCAGCGCCAGCAGCGCGCCGACGCCGGCCGAGGGCAGCGTGGACAGGATGGTCAGCGGGTGGATATAGCTTTCGTACAGCACGCCCAGCACGATGTACACGCACACCACCGCCGCCAGGATCAGCCACAGCTGGTTGCTCAGGGAAGCCTGGTAGGCACCGGCCGCACCAAGGAAAGTCAGTCTGACCGACTGCGGCAGCCCGATTTCCCGCGCCGCCTCGCGGATCGCATCGACCGCCTGCCCCAGCGCAATGTCCGGCGCCGCATCGAAGCCGATGGTGGTGGCCGGGTATTGCGCCACGTGCGTGATCTGCAGCGGCGCCGGCCTTTCCTGCACGCTGGCGATGGCCGACAGCGGCGTCGGCTTGCCGCTGCCGGTGCGCAGCTGCAGGTTGCCCAGCGCTTCCGGCGTATCCATCCGGTCCTGGTCGGCCTCCAGGATCACACGGTACTGGTTGGTCTCGGTGAAGATGGTGGAGACGATGCGCTGGCCGAAAGCGCTGTACAGCGCATCGTCCACGGCGGCCGCCGTGATGGCCAGGCGCGAGGCGGTATCGCGATCGATGCTGACGTAGGCGCCGGCACCGGTGGCGCCCACGTCGGACACCACGTTGCGCAGGCGCGGCTTGGCGGCCATGCGCTCCGCCAGCCTGGTGGCCCATTCGGCCACGGTGGCGTTGTCGGCGCCTTCCAGCGAGACGCGGTACTGGGTTGGGCCGCTTTCGGCGTCGATGGTCAAGTCCTGCGTCGGCTGCAAGTACAGCTTCACGCCCGCCACCTGCGCCACGCGCTGGCGCAGGCGCTCCATCACGGCCGGCAGCTTGTCCCGTCCGGGCTTCAGGTTGACCAGCATGCGCCCGGTATGCAGCATGGTGTTGTTGCCGGCATCCACGCCCACCACGGAACTGAGCGAGGCCACGTCCGGGTCTTCCAGCATGGCATGCGCGGCCTGCTGCTGCAACTGCGCCATGCGCTCGTAGGACACCGTTTGCGCCGCTTCGATACGCGCCTGCAGCTGGCCCGTATCCTGGGTCGGGAACAGGCCTTTGGGTATCCACAGGTACAGCAGCACCGTCAACAGCAGCGTGCCGAGCGCCACCAGCAGTGTCAGGCCCTGGCGCTCCAGCACCCATTGCAGGCTGCCGTCGTAGCGCCTGACCAGGCGGTCGAACAGGGTCGCCTCATGTTCCTGGTGGGCGGCCAGCCAGCGGCCGGACATCATCGGCACCAGGGTCAGCGACACCACGGCGGAGATCAGGATGGTGATGGCCAGCGTCACCGCAAACTCGCGGAACAGCCGTCCCACCACGTCGCCCATGAACAGCAGCGGAATCAGCACCGCGATCAGGGACACCGTCAGCGAGATGATGGTGAAGCCGATCTGCTGCGCGCCTTTCAGTGCGGCGTTCATCGGGGTTTCTCCCTGCTCGATATGGCGCGCGATATTCTCGATCATGACGATGGCATCGTCCACCACGAAGCCGGTGGCGATGGTCAGCGCCATCAGGCTGAGGTTATTCAGGCTGTAGCCCAGCAGGTACATCACGCCGAAAGTGCCGACCAGCGAAATCGGCACCGCCAGGCTGGCGATTACCGTGGCGCGCGGGCTGCGCAGGAAGGCGAAGATCACCAGCACCACCAGCACCACGGCCAGCAGCAATTCAAGCTCCACGTGCAGCACCGAGGCACGGATGCCGTGGGTACGGTCGCTCAGCACCGTGACGTCGATGGCGCCGGGCAGGCTGGCCTGCAGCTCGGGCAGGCGCTCCTTGATGGCGTCCACCGTGGCGATGACGTTGGCGCCGGGCTGGCGCTGCACGTCGAGGATGATGGCGGGCGTCAGCGCGCCGCCGCGGCCGGACCAGGCGCCCAGCTTGACGTTTTCCGCGCTGTCCACCACGCGCGCCACGTCCTGCAGGCGCACCGGCGCCCCGTTGCGGTAGGCGACAATCAGCTGGCGGTAGTCGCCGGCCGCCAGCAGCTGGTCGTTGGCGTTGATGGTGAAGGCGCGCGCGGGGCCGTCGAAGCTGCCCTTGGCACTGTTGGCGTTGGCACTGGTGATGGCGGTGCGCAGGGTGTCGAGGCCAAGGCCGAAGCTGGCCAGGGCCTGCGTGTCGGCCTGGATGCGCACGGCGGGACGCTGGCCGCCGCTCAACGTCACCAGGCCGACGCCGTTGACCTGGCTGATCTTGAGCGCCAAGCGCGTGTTGACGATGTTTTGCACTTCCGTCAGCGGCATGGTGCTGGAGGTGATGGCCAGCGTCAGCACGGGCGCGTCGGCCGGGTTGACCTTGGCGTAGACCGGCGGCGCCGGCAGGTCGGTCGGCAGCAGCGAGCTGCCGGCGTTGATGGCGGCCTGCACTTCCTGCTCCGCCACGTCCAGCGTCTGGCCCAGGCTGAATTGCAGGGTGATGATGGAGACGCCGGCGGCGCTGGTGGAACTCATGCGCTGCAGGCCGGCCATCTGCCCGAACTGGCGCTCCAGCGGCGCCGTGACCGTGCGGCCCATCACTTCCGGACTGGCGCCGGGATACAGGGTACTGACCTGGATGGTCGGGAAATCGACCTGCGGCAGCGCCGACAGCGGCAGGAAGCGGTAGCCAAGCAGGCCGGTCAGCACGATGGCCAGCATCAACAGCGCCGTCGCCACCGGGCGCTGGATGAAAGGCGCCGAGGGGCTCATCGTGCCGCGCCGTCCGCCGCCCGGCCCTCGCCTTGCGCGCCAGCCGCGCCACCGCGGCGGCGACCACCCTGGCCTTCCGCTGCCGGCTGGGCGCCTGGCGCGGCGCCATCCGGCGGGACCTGGCCGGGGGCCGTGTCGTCGCGATGTTGGCGCCACCGGCGGCCGCCTTCCCCTGCCGCGTTCCCCGCGGCCGCCGAAGCGGCGCCGCCAGCGCCAGGGCTGCCTGCACCGGCATCGCCGCGCTGCCATCCTGCCCGACCTTCCCTGCCAGTGCGGCCGGGGCGCCCGCCATCCGTACCGGGACGTTGCGAAGGCAGCGTCACACGCGCCCCATCCTTGATGCGGTCGGCGCCTTCGGTGATCACCTGCTCGCCCGCATTCAGCCCGCTGACGATCTGGACCTTGTCCACGGTCGCCATGCCGCGCCTGACCGGCCGCAGCGAGGCCGTCTGCCCGTCCTGCAGCACGTACACATAGTCGCCATTGGCGCCATGCCGCAAGGCCGTCACCGGCACCACCACGGCATCCTTGATGGTGCGCAGCTCCAGCCGCACATTCACGAACTGGCTCGGGAACAGCGAAGACACCGCGTTGGCGAAGCGCGCCTTCGCCATGACCGTGCCGGTCTGCGTATCGACCTGGTTGTCCAGCGCGTAAAACTCACCCTGCTCCAGCACCGTACTGCGCGTGCGGTCATATGCCAGCGCTACCATCTTCGCCCTGCCAAGATCGCCGGCGCGGGGCGCCAGCTCCGCCACGCGATCCTGCGGCACCGCAAACTCCACGTCGATCGGCGCCAGTTGCGTAATCACCGCAATGCCGCCGGCGTCGCCCGAACCCACCAGGTTGCCGATATCGACGGTACGCAAGCCCACCCGCCCGCTGATCGGCGCCACCACCCTGGTATAGCCAAGGTTCAACCGCGCTGTGCCCTCGTTGGCCCGGTCCGTCGTGACGGTGCCTTGCAGCTGCTTGACCAGCGCCGCCTGGGTGTCGACATCCTGCCGCGCGATGGAATCCTGCGCCAGCAAGGTGCGGTAGCGTTCAAGGGTCAGCCGTGCATTTTCCAGCTGTGCTTCGTCGCGCTCGCGCTGGCCGGTGGCCTGCATCAGCTGGAGTTCGAACTGGCGCGGGTCGATCCGGGCCAGCACCTGCCCGGCCTTGACCATCTGCCCTTCCCTGAACAGCACTTTCTGCAGGATGCCGGAGACTTGCGGCCGCACCGTCGCCGTGGCGGCTGCCGTCACGGTGCCAAGGGCATCCAGCGTGACCGGCAAGTCCATCTTCTCCGCCGTGGCCACACCCACCGTGGCAGCGGGACCGCGCCCGCCACGGCCGCCGCGCGCGCCGCCGCCAGGGCCGGCACCACGGCCGGCCGGCCCACCCGCAGCGGCGGAGGTCCCCGCACCACCCGGCCCGCCATCGGCAGGGCCGCGGTGGGTCAGGTACCAGGCCAGCCCGCCCAGTGCCAGCATGCCGGCCAGGGTGGCAATGCCCCCGATCCAACGCGCCCGGCGGCTCGCATGCGGTTTCGCGGAGGCATGAGGTGTTGTAGGAGTCTCCATAGGGCGACCCTTTCTTATTGTGTTGGCATTCGAATTGACTCTAGCACGGTGCCCCAGCCCAATTACGTTAGCCAGGAAACATCGGAAACAATTCGGCCCTGCCGGGCGCACAAAAGAAAAGCCGCCAGACGGGCTGGCGGCTTGGAGACTGTAATAACTGCTTACAAAGCTGCTACAAACTAGTCGGGCGAGCTGCAGAGGCAGTGGGTCAGTGCCATGAACGGCTTGCGCTGGGCAGTCATGTCGTTGAGCCAGCCCAGGTCCTGCACCACGCCGGCCGCCACGCCCGCCGGCACCCCGGCCGGCAGCAGCGCGGTGCCGGCCTGCGCGCCCACCGCCTTGGCCACCGCGGCCTTGGCGGCGGAGGCGCCAAAGAATTCCAGCAGCTTGTCGAAGCGCGACACTTCGCGCTCGATATACACGACGCGCGGCTCGCCGGTGAGCTTGGCGCGGCGCGCCGCCGCCTTCAGCGCATCCTTGTAGCCGCCCAGGGTATCGACCAGGCCGCGCTCCTGCGCCTGGGCGCCGGTCCATACCCGGCCCTGGCCGACGGCATCGATCTTGTCCGGCGTAGTGTTGCGCGCCTTGGCCGCCTTGCTGGTGAACTCTTCGTAGACATGGCCGATCGCGCCTTGGATCAGTTGCCCGAAGCGCGGATCCATCGGCCGCAGCGGATTGCCCGCATCGCCCAGCCAGGTGGTGGTCTGGCCGGCCGTGTGGATGCCCATCTTGTCGATCACCTTGTCCACCGTCGGGAACAGCGCGAACACGCCGATCGAACCGGTGATGGTGGCCGGGTCGGCGATCACCTCGTCGGCCGCCATCGAGATCCAGTAGCCGCCGGAAGCGGCCACATTGCCCATTGAGACGATCACCGGCTTGCCGGCCGCGCGCGTCAGTTCCAGTTCGCGCCGGATCAGCTCCGAGCCGAAGGCGCTTCCGCCCGGCGAATCGACGCGCAGCACCACCGCCTTGATGTTCGAGTCCTCGCGCGCCAGGCGCACCAGGCGCGCGGTCGAGAGGCCGCCGATCTGGCCGGCCGGCGCATCGCCGTCGCTGATTTCGCCCACGGCCATCACCACGCCGATCGCATCGCCGGTCAGTTTCGGGAACACGCGCGCCAGGTAATCGTGGTAGCTGACCTGGCGGAAGGACTTGGCGGACGGATCGTAGACGCCGCGCTTGGTCATCATCTCGCGCAATTCATCCTTGGTCTTCAGGCCATCGACCAGCTTCGCGTCCAGCGCCACCTTGGCCAGGTTGCCCTTGGCCCCCTCCACCAGCGCCGGCAGGTTGTCGATCGCCTTCATCAGCGCGCCTTCCGGCAGCTTGCGCGCTTGCTCCACCTGGGCTGTGTAGCGCGCCCACAGGTCGTTGTACAGGAAGGCATCCGCTTCCGCCGCCGCCGGCGACGGGCCGTTGGCGATGAACGGCTCGGCAAAGCTCTTGTAGGTGCCCACCTTCATCAGGTTGACGGTCACACCCACCTTGTCCAGCGCATCGCGGTAGTAATTGCGGTATTTGCCGAAGCCGTCCAGGAATACCGCGCCCATCGGGTGCAGGTAGACTTCATCGGCATGCACGGCAACCTGGTACTGGCGCTGGTTGTAGCTGGAACCCCAGGCCACCACCTTCTTGCCGCCGGCCTTGAAGCGGTCCACCGCGGCGCCGATCTCGCGCAGCATGGCCTGGCCGCCGCCCTGCATTTCGTCGAGCACCAGCACGGCGCCGCCGATCTGAGGGTCTTTCGCGGCCGCATCGAGCACGTTCAGCACATCGCGCAATTGCACGGCCTTGTGTACTTCGCCGCCGGACAGCCCGGCCACCAGCGCGTCACGGCTGCTGCCGTGCGACTGCTCCACCAGCGCGCCTTCCAGGTTCAGGACCAGCATGGTCTTGTCGCCCAGGGGCTTGACGCCGCCACCGAAAATGGCGGCAATCAGCAGCACAACGACCAGCAGGAACAGGAGGTTCATGGTGGCGCGGCGGCTGTTATCCACGGCGCGCCAGAACCAGGCAAAACCGCCGCGGACATAAGAGAAAACAGAGCGGGACATCGTTACTCCTAATGCTAAATATGTAACTACTTCACACTATAAGCGACATTCGCCTTGTCCGGTGAAGAAATCAGGTAGAGCCCAGCCATGACCAGCAGGCCATTGATGACCAGCAGTTCCAGGCCAAGGCGGTAGCTGCCGAACAGCAGCTGCTGGTTGAAGTCGGCCACGGCGCACAGCAGCGGCCCGGCCAGCGCCACCCATGGCACCAGCCGGTCGTTCACGGCCCGCTTGCTCAGCAAGCCGAAGGCGAACATGCCCAGCAGCGGGCCATAGGTGTAGCCGGCCAGTTTCAGCACCACGCCGATCATGCTGGCGCTGTCGATCCATTTGAACACCATCACCAGCAGCAGGAACAGGGCGCAGAAGCCCAGGTGCACGCGGTGGCGGATGCGCAGCTGCGCGCCCTCGCCCAGGTCGTCGCGCCGCTTCAGGCCGAGGATATCGATGCAGAACGATGAAGTCAGCGCGGTGATCGCGCCATCGGCGCTGGGGAACAGGGCGCTGATCAGGGCGATGATGAAGACCAGCTGCAGCGCCGCCGGCAGGTGGCCCATCACCACGGCCGGGAAGACTTTGTCGCCGGCCGCAGTCACGCCGGCCTGCGGCGCGTACAGGTACAGCAGGCCGCCCAGGAACAGGAACAGCGACAGCACCCCGGCCAGGATGGCAGTCAGCGCCAGCATGTTCTTCTGCGAATCGCCCAGCGTCTTCACCGAGATATTCTTCTGCATCATTTCCTGGTCCATGCCGGTCATGGCGATGGTGATGAAGGCGCCCGCCACCACCTGCTTCCATAAATACGTTGGGCTGTCGACGTCGGTGGTGAACACGCGCGCCAGGCCGCTCGCGCGCATGCGCTCCAGGCTTTCCAGCACGCCCAGGTTCATCTCGTGCAGCAGGAACGCCGTGCACGCCACCAGGCCGAGCAGCATGCCGGTGGTCTGCAGGGTGTCGGTCCAGACGATGGTCTTCACCCCGCCCTCGTAGGTATACAGCAGGATCATGGCGAGGATGACCAGGTTGGTCAGCCAGAACGGCACGCCCAGGCTGTCCAGGATGGTGGCCTGCAGGATGTTCACCACCAGGTACAGGCGGGCCGTGGCGCCCAGGGTGCGCGACAGGATGAAGAACGCCGCCCCGCTGCGGTAGGCGCGGCGGCCCAGGCGCACGTCGAGGTAATGGTAGATCGAGGTCAGTTTCAGGCGGTAGTACAGCGGCAGCAGCACAAAGGCCACGGCGATATAGCCCAGCGTGTAACCGATCATGATCTGCATGTAGCCGAAACCGTCGCGCCCCACGGCGCCCGGCACGCTGATGAAGGTCACCCCGCTCAGCGTGGTGCCGACCATCCCGAAGGCCACCAGCATCCAGTTCGAACTCTTGTTCCCGATGAAGAAGCTGTCGTTGTTGGCGTTGCGGGAGGTGGCCCAGGCCACGCCGAGCAGCAGGCCGAAATAAGCCAGCACGACGAAGAAAAGTGCAACAGGTGACATATGATTACCGCGCCATGAAACAATTTGGGCTGCAATATACCGTAGAATCGCCAACATGTACGATAAAGCCACCATCGATTTCGCCCGCGCCCAGGAGGCGCTGGTGCTGCCGCTCGAATACCGCGTCCACGCCCAGGCCGACGGCCGCAGCGAGGGCCGCGAGGAATGCATGCGCGACTATGCGCGGGTACTGTATTCGGCCTCCTTCCGCCGCCTGCAGGGCAAGATGCAGCTGCTGGGCGTGGACGCCAACCGCTTCAACCGCAACCGCCTGACCCACAGCCTGGAAGTGGCGCAGATCGCCCGCTCCATCGCCGCCGACCTGGGGCTGGAGCGCAGCGTGGTGTCGGAAACCTGCGCGCTGGCGCACGACATCGGCAACCCGCCCTTCGGCCATTACGGCGAGAAGATCCTCGACGAGCTGGTGGCCGGCGCCGGCGGCTTCGAAGGCAATGCGCAAGCCTTCCGCACCCTGCGCACGCTGGAGAAGAAGCACCATGCCTACGCGGGCCTGAACCTCACCGTGCGCTCCCTGCTCGGCATCACCAAGTATTTCCAGCGCCGCGCCGACAACCCGAAGAAATTCCTGTACGACGACGATTACGATTTCCTGACTGGCCAGCTGGCCGCGCACGGCGTGTCGCTTCGCAAGAGCATCGACGCCCAGATCATGGACCTGGCCGACGAAATCGCCTACGCCGCCCACGACGTCGAAGACGCGCTGAGCTTCGGCATCATCACCTGGGGCGAGATCGTCCACGAGTTCAGGATCAGCAAGGACTTCTCCGCCGCCTATGAGCAGTTCGCCAGCATCGCCAACCACGCCCACGAGGAAGCGCTGAAATGCGACAAGCAGGAAAGTTCGGAGGAATACTCCATCGTGCTGCGCAAGGAGCTGACCTCGCAAATCGTCCATGAGCTGTGCCGCGACATCGCCGTGGTCGAAGGCAGGCATGGCCCCGAGCTGGGCTACCGCAGCAAGGGCCTGCTGGCGCGCGGCCTGAAAAGCCTGCTGTGGCGCGCCATCCTGCGCAAGAAGGACGTGCAGCTGTACGAAAAGCGCGGCGAAAAGATCATCCGCGGCCTGTTCGAAGTGCTGACCGACGCCAGCTACAACAAGGGCGGCATCCTGCTGCCGCCGGCAATCCGCAGCCTGAAGGATTCGCGCGAGCGGCTGGTGGCCGACTACATCTCCGGCATGATGGACTCCTACGCCGCGAAAGAGTACGAAAAATACTTCGGCCCCGGCAGCCTTGACCGCATTTATCCCCTCGCATGAACGACCCACGCAGCGAATACGAGCGCCGCATGAACCGCGTGCTCGACCACATCGACCGCAACCTGGACGCCCAGCTGGACCTGCCCGCGCTGGCCGACATCGCCAACTTCTCGCGCTACCACTTCCACCGCATCTTCGCCGGATGGATGGGCGAGACCATCGGCGACTACGTGCGCCGGCGGCGGCTGGAAGTGGCGGCGCACCGGCTGGCGGCCGGCGGCGCCGTGCTGGACGTCGCGCTGTCGACCGGCTTCGGCTCGGGCGAGGCCTTTGCGCGCGCCTTCAAGTCCCGCTTCGGCAGCACGCCGACCGAGTGGCGCAACAGCACGCCCGAACGAACCGCGGCCTTCCTGGCGGCGCAAAAAAGCAATTTCGATCAGGCGCATAGCAAGCACGGTCAGGCCGGCGGTGGCGCGCCGGGCGAACATGGCGGCTCCTTTAACCCTTATGGAGCCACTACCATGGAAGTCAACGTCATCGACCTGCCTCCTGCCCGCGTCGCCTACCGCCGCCACATCGGCCCTTACGGCCCGTCGGTCGGCCAGTTCTGGGGCAGCATCATCATGCCCTGGCTGCTCGGCAACGGGCTGGCCAACGCCACCTGCTACGGCATCGGCCACGACGACCCGAGCGTGACCCCGCCCGACAAATGCCGCTACGATGCCTGCGTCGAAATCCCGGACGGCTTCGAGCCGGGCGGCCAGTTCAGCGTTGCGCACCTGCCCGGCGGCCGCTACGCCGTGACCCGCTACACCGGTTCGCCGCGCGACATCGGCCCGGTGTGGAACCGCCTGATGAAGGAATGGCTGCCTTCCAGCGGCCTGCAGTGCGACGAGCGCCCATGCTTCGAGCGTTACGAAGGCCTGGCCACCGCGACCGACGGCAGCTTCAGCTGCGATGTCTGCATCCCTGTCAAGGCCCTGTGACAACGATGAACCCCGAATACCTGGCAATGCTGGTGGCGCGCGACATGCCCTATGGGAAGTACAAGGGCCGCAAGCTGGCCGACCTGCCAGGCCATTACCTGGGCTGGATGGCGCGCGAAGGCTTCCCGAAAGGGGAGCTGGGCGCGCTGCTGGCCCTGATGTACGAAATCGACCACAACAACCTGCGCGCCCTGCTCGACCCGCTGCGCCCACCGAAAGGAAGCCGATGAAGTTCCGCTGTGTTCCCGCTGCCGTCCTCGCCCTCGCCGCCTGCCTGCCGCTGGCGGCCATGGCTGCCGACCCTGCCCTGCGCCATGCCCAGGCCCTGCTGGACCGCGTGCCCCTGGTGGACGGCCATAACGACCTGCCGTGGACCATCCGCGAAGACGCTACGCATCCGATGGACCTGGAACATTACGACCTGCGCCAGCGCACCCCGCACGAAACCGACCTGGCGCGCCTGAAGCAAGGCAAGCTGTCGGCCCAGTTCTGGAGCGTCTACGTGCCCGGCGAGCTGAAAGGCGGCTGGGCCGTCGCGCAGCTGGAGCAGATCGACCTGGCGCGCCGCATGATCGCCAGATATCCGGAAACCCTGGTGCTGGCCACGCGCAGCAGCGACATCGCGAAAGCCAGGCGCGAAGGCAAGATCGCCAGCTTCCTCGGCATGGAAGGCGGCCACGTGATCGAGAACAGCATGGGCGCGCTGCGCGCCTACTACGACCTCGGTGCGCGCTACATGACCCTGACCCACAACACCACCCTGGACTGGGCTGACGCCGCACTGGGCGAACGCCGGCACGGCGGCCTGACCCCGTTCGGCAAGGAGGTGGTGCGTGAAATGAACCGCCTCGGCATGCTGGTCGACCTGAGCCACGTCAGCCCGGAAGTGATGCACCAGGCGCTCGACACCAGCGAGGCGCCGGTGATCTTCTCGCACTCCAGCGCACGCGCCCTGAACGACCACCCGCGCAATGTGCCGGACGAGGTACTGAAGCGCATGCCGGCCAATGGCGGCGTGGTGATGGTGACCTTTGTGCCGACCTTCGTCTCGCCGCAAGTGGCGGCATGGCGCAAGGGCCTGAACTCGGCGCTGGCCGGCGCCGCGCAGGACAGCGCGCAATACAAGGAGCGCGAGGCCGCCTATATCGCCAAGGCCGGCCCGGCGCCGAAAGCCACCCTGGCCATGGTGGCCGACCACGTCGAACACATCGCGAAAGTGGCCGGCCACGACCACGTCGGCCTGGCCGGCGACTACTACGGTTCGGTCAACCCGGAAGGCCTGGAAGACGTCTCGAAGTACCCGGACCTGTTCGCGGAACTGGTGCGCCGCGGCTGGAGCGATGCCGACCTGGCCAAGCTGGCCGGCGGCAACCTGGTGCGCGCCTTCGCCCGCGCCGAGCAGGTGGCGGCCCGGCTGCAGAAGGAACGCAAGCCTAGCCTGGCCACCATCAGCCCTGCAGGCGCGGCGCCACCAGCGCAGTGAATTCGCCTTTCTCGACCAGGCGCTCCAGGTCGGAGAAGCCGCCGACCAGCACGCCGTCGATGAAGACCATCGGCAGGGTCGGCCAGCCGGTCCACATTTTCAGCGCCGTGCGGCGGCGCCACTGGCTGAAGTAGCTGCCGTACTCGAGGTAAGCGTACGGCGTGCCCTGCGCGTCCAGCAGGCGGCGTGCCTTTTTCGGGAACGGATTCTGGCGCATGCCGACCACCACCACGCGGTTGGCGGCAATCGCGGCCTGCACTTCGGCCACAATGTCGGCATGGTTCCTGGCCACGCGTTCGCGGATGGCCGGGTGCAGGTGGGCGTCGTCGAGGATGGGGCGCGTCATTGTTTTTCCTTGTCCAGTAAATGCAGCGTGGCCTGGTCGGGCACGCCGCCAAAGTATTTGTCGAGACAGTCGCGGAACACGGCTTCGCCGGGTGCCGCTTGCGCGAACAGCGTCATCGACGAATGGAACTTCATATTGTCCGGCGACCCGAAGATACCATGGGCCGTGGCTCCCTGGACAGCCAGCACCAGCGCGCTGCATTCGCGCAGCCGGGCGCCGAGCAGCGGGTGCGCCAGGTAGGCGCACGCCTCGGCCAGGCCGCCGATCGCGTATCGCTGCGCCATCGCGCTGGAGCCGAGCCCGGCCAATTGCGGGAAGATGAACCACATCCAGTGGCTGCGCTTGCGCCCCGCCGACAGTTCGCCGACCGCTTGCGGGTAGACGTCTTGCTGCGCCGTGACGAAACGCTCCAGGTCGTACATGATGGCCTCATTGATCTGTTACTTTTCAATGAGCCATTGTCCTACAAAGTCTGGTCGCGTGTTCTGATTAATTGGCCGCTCCACCCCGCCTAACATGACGACTCCTTCAACACATAGTGGGAGAATGATCATGGCATCCAGTAACCAGGATAAAGACAAAGGCGGCCGCAGCGACTCGAAACAGTCGGGCGACACCAGCAACCGCGGTTTTGCATCGATGGACCCGGAACGCCAGCGTGAAATCGCCAGCGAAGGCGGCAAGGCAGCCCATGCCTCCGGCAATGCACACGAGTTCACCTCGGAAGAAGCACGCAAGGCCGGCAGCATGAGCCACAAGAATGACGGCAACCGTCAATCCGGCTCGTCGGAGTCGGGCAGCCGCCAGAGCGGTAGTGGCGGCAGCGGTGGCGGTACCCGTGGCGGCACGCCTGAACAGCATGCCGAAGCCGGCCGCCAAAGCCACAAAAACGATGACAAGCGCTAAACACGCTTGGTCATGAACGGAACCGTCCAGCGCGACGGTTCCGGCAGCAGCCCGGTGGTCAGCGCACAACCTGCGAGGATCACCAGGCAGCTCAACCCCATCTGCAGCGAGAACGACTCGCCCAGGAACAGGCAGCCCCATAGCACGCCAAAGGCCGGGATCAGGAACAGCGCGCTCATCGCCTTGCTCGCTCCCAGCCGCGCAATCAATCCAAAGAACAGCACATACGCGAAGGTCGTGCACAAGGCCGCCAGCGCCAGCACGGCGCCCCACGCGGTCGCGGACGGCGGCTCGGCGGGCCACAGCGCCAGCGCGGGACCGGCCAGCAGCACGGCTGCAACCATCTGGCTGCCGGTCGCCACGGCCAGCGGCGGCGCTTCCGCCAGGTAGCGCTTGCTGAAATTGCCGGAAATCCCGTACAGCAGCGTCGCCACCAGGCAGGCCAGCGAGGCCAGCACCGTGTGCAGCACGTCCTGTTGCGGCAGGAAATGCAGCTTGCCCGCCACCAGCAGCACCACCCCGCCGAAGCCCAGCGACAGCCCGGCCATGCGCGCCAGGGTCAGACGCTCGCCCAGCCACACGGCGCCGATCAATGCCGCGAACAGCGGCGTGGTCGCGCTCAGGATCGAGGACAGCCCGGCCGGGATGGTCAGGGCCGCGAAATTGAACAGCAGGAATGGCAGCGCCGCATTGGTCACGCCGACGAAGGCGATGCCGCGCCAGTGCCGGCGCAGCGCGCCTGTCTGGCCGCGCCACAGCAGCAGGGGCAGCAGCAGGGCCGCCGCCGCCACCGCGCGCACGCCGCCCATCGCCGCCGCGCCGAATTCCGGTGCCCCGACGCGGATGAACAGGTAGGAAGCGCCCCAGATCGCCGCCACCGACACCAGCCGTCCCACATCGGCGCGCATCATGGCAACACCTCGGACGGCACCTCGGGCGATACCTCGAGGAAAAAATTGTCCACTTTGGTGCCTGACCCCAGGGGGGACAGAAATTGCCGCTGGGGCATTGGGGGTGGGGTGTAGTCCGGCATGGCAGTCCCTTTCGCATTCGTCAGGGATAGTGTGACCGGCTTGCTGGCCCTATCAAAGGTCCAGCGGGATGGATTTTTATAGGGCCAGCACCGCCTGGCGCCCGGTGACGGCCAAGCGCTTGCCTTCGCGCAGCATGCGCTCGAAATCGGCCGCGCCGACCGGCTGGCTGAACAGGTAGCCCTGCAGCTGGTCGCAGCCCAGCTCGCGCAGGAAGCTCATCTGCTCGGTGGTTTCCACGCCTTCCGCCACGATTTCCTGGCGCAACTGTTTGGCCATGGTCACGATGGCGCGCGCGATGGCGCAATCGTTCTCCTCGAACGGCAGGCCGATCACGAAGGCGCGGTCGATCTTCAAGGTGCTGATCGGGAATTTCTTCAGGTAAGCCAGGCTGGAATAGCCGGTGCCGAAATCGTCCAGCGCCAGCGACAGGCCCATGGCCACCAGCTGGTTCATGATGGCGATCACATTGTCGGCGCCGCGCACCAGCAGGCTTTCGGTAATTTCCAGCATCAGCTGTTCGGCGTGCACATGGTGGCGCGCCATCACGTCCGCCACGCGCTCCGGCAGCTGGCTGTCGAACTGGCGCGCCGACAGGTTGACGGCGATCGGCGGCATCATCAGGTTGGCGTCGCGCCAGGCCGCGATCTGGCGGCAGGCTTCCTCCAGCACCCAGTTGCCCAGTTCCAGGATCAGGCCCGTCTCTTCCGCCACCGGGATGAACACGCCCGGCGATACCAGGCCGCGCACCGGGTGGCGCCAGCGCAGCAGCGCCTCCGCGCCGACGATGCGGCCCGTGCGCAAGCTGACTTTCGGCTGGTAGTACAGCAGCAGTTCATCGTTGGCCAGCGCCTGCCGCAGTTCGCTTTCGATGCGCAAATGCTCCCTGGCGCGCTGGTTCATTTCCTCGCTGTAGAACAGCAGCGCCGGCACCTGGCCCGGCATGACGCGCGACATGGCCGCCTCCGCGCCGCGCACCAGTTCCGAGGCATCCTGCGCATCTTCCGGATAGACGGCAATGCCGACGTGGGCATTGACCTGCAGGCTGTGCTGCCCCACCGCCAACGGCGCATCCAGCGCCGCCATCAGTTTCTGCGCCACGATGGCGGCATGCTCGCGCTTTTCGATCTGGGGCAGCGCGGCGGCGAACTTGCCGCCATCCAGCCGCGCCAGGATATCCTCCTCGCGCAGCACGCCGCGGAAAATGCGGCCCGCTTCCACCAGCACGGAATTGCCTACTTCGTGTCCCAGCGTGTCGCTGATGGCGCCCAGGCGGTTGATCTCGATGACCAGCAGCGCGCCGTGTTCCTGCTTGCGCCGCGCCTCCGTCATGGCCTGGTCCAGCAGCTTTTGCAGCAGGCCCAGGTTCGGCAGGCCGGTCAGCGAATCGTAGTTGGCCATCTGCTGCACGCGCGCCTCGGCGTCCTTGTGCACGCTGATGTCGGAGAACAGGGAGAAGGTATGGCTGATGGCGCCCTGCTCATCGCGCACGGCACTGACGGTGACCGACTGGGGGAACAGTTCGCCGTTCTTGCGCTTGCCGATGATCTCGCCGCGCCAGGGGCCGGCGCCCTTCATGGCGGCGCGCACCTTGGCGCGGAACTCGGCGTCGTGCACGCCGGAGCGCAGCAGGTCCGGTGTCTTGCCCAGGGCTTCGGCCGCGCTATAGCCGGTAATGCGCGTGAAGGCGCCGTTGATGGAAACGATGCGCTCGTCGGCGTCGGTGATCAGCACGCCCTGGTCGCTGTCTTCGATGATGCGCGCATGCAGCTTGGTCTTCTCTTCCAGCGTCAAGCCTTCCATCAGCGGCGCGATCAGCACGCGCATGCCGGTCGGCTGGCCCGCCGCGTCACGTTCCAGCGCGAGCGACAGCCGCACACGGATCACTTCCCCTGACTTCTTGCGGCGCTTCACATCGGCCACCGCATGGTCGGCATCCAGGATCATTTCGGCGATGTCGCCATGCTCGTCGTCGCTGTCGTACAGGAACAGCACGTGCTGGCCCAGCGCCTCGCTGGCGCGGTAGCCGAACAGGCGCTCGGCGCCCGCATTCCAGGCGGTGACGTAGCCGGCATGGTCCAGCCTCAGTTCCGCGCCTTCCGGCTCGGCATGGCCCGCCATGCCCTGCAGCGCCGCCTCCAGATCGGCCAGCGTGGCCGCCAATGCCGCGCCCTGCTGGCTGCGCGCCAGCCGGCTCAGGGCCAGGCAGTGGGCGAGGCGTTCCTTATCCATGGCCTGCATCGCCGGTAACATTGAGCATCCACAGGTTGGCCTCGGCCACCAGGCGGCTGAAGTCCAGCGCCGGCAGTTGCAGCGCTTCCAGGCCGCGCGCCACGGCCACCATGTCGCCATGCTCGGCCGCCTCCACCATCGCCAGCAGTTCGCCCAGCTCGCCCGACTTGGACAGCAAGGCTTGCAGCGCCGCGTCGCCCAGGTTCAGCGGCGCCAGCAGCTCGCCCAGCGGCATGCCGAACAGCACGCCCAGCAGCGAGAACATGCCGACCATGAAGGCTTGTTCCTGCACCTGTTTGGCATGCCCGGTTTCGCGCGCCAGCAATTCCATGGTGCGCGCCCGTACCGAAACGCGCGCCAGCAGCATGGGCGACCGCACGTCGTCGCTGCGCGCCGCGAACAGCATCAGGTTCAGCCAGCGCCGCAATTGCTGGCGGCCCAGGATCAGGATCGCCTGGCTGAAGCTGGTGACCTTGCGGCCCGTTCCCATGCCCAGGGAATTCACCAGCTTGAGCAAGTGGTAGGACAGGGTCGGGTCGCGGCGCAGGATGGCTTCGATTTCGTGGGTGTCGGCATCGTTGCTGACCAGTTGCACCAATTGCAAGGCCATGGTGCGCGATGCCGCTTGCGCCGCATTGGAACGGGGCGGCGCCTGCAAGGGCCAGTCGCCCTCGATCCAGTCGATTTTCGGCTCCAGCACCAGCTCGAATTCGGTGTCCGAGCGTTGCAGCGCCCCGCTCGGCATGGGGCGGAAGCCCAGTTCGCCCAGCGCGGCGGCCAGCTGCGCGGTGATCGGTTCGCGGTAAAAACAGGGCAGCTTGCCGGCCAGTTCGCCCAGTTCGGCGGGCAAGGCGGGCTCGCCGCTGCCGCAGAACAGGAAGCCGCCCGGCTTGCCCTCGCGGTCAGCCAGGAGCTTGAGGAATACAGGAGTGGCCGGGATGGTCATGCGCGCTCTCACAAAGAATTCTTATGGTACTCCGAAACAGTTGGCTGGCGTCAACTTGAAAGCGACCCTAGCTGTTCATTTATTGATCGGGCGCAACAGTGGGCAGGTGGCGGCATAGACGATCGAACAAGCCCGGCGCGCCCATGCGCTGCTGCCACCAGCGCAAGGCCGCCCCGGACTCGCCGCTGCGCCAGGCCAGATAGAAGGTTTCGTCCGGCTTCGGTTCCTCCACCTCTTTTTCCACCAGCAGGCCGGCCGCAATCGCCGGGCGCGCGCAGCGTTCGGGCAGGAAGCCGAAGCCCAGCCCTGCCAACTGGTAGTCGAACTTGGCCTGCATGGTCGGCACGGTCAGGGTGTCCTGCCCCAGCACCAGGCCGACCGTGCGCGGCGCCAGCAGGCGCGCCGAATCGGCGGTGGCGATGGCGCGGTGCAGCTGGAGGGCATTGCGGTCCAGCCGTCCCGGCACCTGTGCCAGCGGATGGTGGGGCGCCACGGCAAACACCCATTTCAGTTGCCCGATCGGCTGCGACACATAACCGCCGCCGGCCGGGCCGTCGCCCGGCGCGCCGACCACCAGGTCGACCCGCCTGTCCAGCAAGGCTTCCCAGCTGCCGCCCAGGGTTTCCTGCACCAGGCGCAGGCGGGTCTGCTGGGTCACTTCGTAGAAGGCGCGCACATCCTCGGCCAGCACGGCGGCGCCAAACATCGAATCGACGCCGACCGCCAGTTCGGTCTCCCAGCCCGACGCCACGCGCCGCACCCGCTGCTCCAGGTCGCCCGCCGCCTTGAGCAGGTAGCGCCCCTCCTTCAGCAATTCGCGCCCGGCCGGCGTCAGTTCCACGCGCGGGCCGATGCGCTCGAACACTTGCACGCCCAGTTCCTCTTCCAGCTTGCCGACCGTATAGGAAATCGTGGACGGCACGCGGAACAGTTCGCGCGCGGCGGCGGCAAAGGAACCGCCACGGTCGATGGCGTCGACGATCTGCAGGGCTTCGAGGCTGAGTCTGAGCATTCGATTTTTTCGATCATAGAAGGGCAAATTATTCGCTTTTTAACACGATAAACCGCCCATATACTGTGAAACATCTCATCGAAATTATCGCACAAGGAGCTAATCATGTTGCAAATCCGCAAATCTGAAGAACGTGGTGTCGCCAATTTCGGCTGGCTGGATTCCCGCCACAGCTTTTCGTTCGGCCACTACTACGACCCGAACCACGTCGGTTTCGGCCCGCTGCTGGTGATCAACGAGGACAAGGTGGCGCCCGGCCAGGGCTTCGGCACCCACGGCCACCGCGACATGGAAATCATCTCCTATGTGCTGGACGGGGCGCTGGAGCACAAGGACAGCATGGGCAACGGCTCGGTGCTGAAGTACGGCGACGTGCAGCGCATGACCGCGGGCACCGGCGTGCGCCACTCCGAGTACAACCATTCGGTCAGGGAAGGCGTGCATTTCCTGCAGATCTGGATCCAGCCTTCCCAGGCCGGGATCGCGCCTGGCTATGAGGAAAAGCACTTCACGCCGGAGAGCAAGACCGGCGCCCTGCGTCTGATTGCCTCGCCGGATGGGCGCGACGGTTCGGTGCTGGTGCACCAGGATGCCTATATCTACGCCGCCATCCTGGATGGCGGCAAGGACGTGGTGCATACCCTGGCTGCCGGCCGCCAGGCTTACGTCCACGTGATCCGCGGCACGCTGGTCGTCAACGGCACGCCGCTGAAAGGTGGCGACGCTGCCAAGATTACCGGCGAAGAACTGGTAACCTTGTCGGTCGCTGACAATGTAGAAGTTTTGCTCTTTGATCTGCCCTGAGGCGGGCGCGCAATTTTTGTTATGATTGCAGGGTTAGAGATACAAGATTGAAAGAGCATCATGCAGCCCGTCGCAGCAGAACAACCGGCAAGAGAAGAACTGGACTACGTCACGTCGTGCGCCCTGCCGACGCCGTGGGCCCAGTTCACGCTGCATGCCTTCGTCGAACACGCCACTGGCAAGGAACACCTGGCCATGGTGCTGGGCGACATCGGCAACGGCGAGCCGGTGCTGGCCCGCGTGCATTCCGAATGCCTGACCGGTGACGTGCTGTTTTCCCAGCGCTGCGACTGCGGCGCCCAGCTGGAGGGCGCGCTGAAACGCATCGCCGAGGAAGGCCGTGGCGTGCTGCTCTACCTGCGCCAGGAAGGCCGCGGCATTGGCCTGATCAACAAGATGCGCGCCTACCGCCTGCAGGAGCAAGGCGCCGACACCGTGCAAGCCAACGAACAACTGGGCTTCAAGCCGGACCAGCGCAATTACGCCCTGGTCGAACCGATGCTGAAGCAGTTCGGCGTCAAGAGCCTGAAGCTGATGACCAACAACCCGCGCAAGATCGCAGCCATGGGCGCCCTCGGCGTCGAAGTGGCGGAGCGGGTGCCGCTGCTGGTCAACCGCAACGCGTTCAACCAGCACTACCTGAATACCAAGGCACTCAAGCTGGGGCACATGATGACCCCGGTCACCCCGCCCGCCGCCGAAGACGGCGAACTGTAATCCCGCTCCCGGCGCCGCGCACCCAAGTCGAAGGATTCAATGAAATTCACCAAACTGGCCTTAGTACTGACTTTGACTTGGGGCTGCGCGGCAGCGAATGCGCAGCCGGCGGCAGCCACGCACGAGGCGGTCGCCCTGCCGACGCCTTCGAGCACCGCGCAAAAACTCTATTCCGCCGCCAAGGCCGACCTGCTGCAGGTACGTTCGCTGCTGAAGTCCGGCCGCACCCAGTCCTCGGTCGGTTCCGGCTTCCTGGTCGGCACCTCGAACCTGGTGCTGACCAACTACCACGTGGTGTCGCAATTCGCGCTGGATCCGGAAACTTATACCGGCGAGTGGGTCGACACCGCCGGCCAGCGCGGCAACATCGAATTGCTGGCGGTGGACGTGCTGCATGACCTGGCCGTGGTGCGCGTCAACCGCTATGGCACCGGCTACTTCAAGCTGGGCGACAAGCCCGTCGCCCTGACCCAGGGCCAGTACCTGTACTCGCTGGGCAATCCGCTCGACCTGGGCTTTGCCATCTCCGAAGGGTCCTATAACGGCGTGATCGCGCGCCGCTTCTACGACCAGTTGATGTTCACGGGCCCGATCAACGCCGGCATGAGCGGCGGCCCGACCGTGACGGTGGATGGCCAGGTGGCCGGCATCAACGTCTCCAAGCTGATGGGCGGTGACCTGGTCAGCTTCCTGGTCCCGGTGCGCTACGCCCAGGAGTTGCTGAAACAGGTCGAGCCGGAAGCCGCGCCGCCCAAGGATTTCACCGCCATCGTCGCCCAGCAGCTGCTGGTGCACCAGAAGGCCATGATCGACCAGCTGCTGGCCAAGCCGCTCACCGCCAAGGCCATGGGGCCTTACTCGGTGCCGGTGCGCGAGTCGGAACAGATGCGCTGCTGGGGGCGTTCCAACGACCGCGATTCCTTCTCGGTGGAAGTGACCAACTGCGCGATGGAATCGTCGCTGTTCGTTTCCAGCTCGCTGCAGACGGGCCAGGTGCAGATCCAGCACCAGTTCATGAAAAGCACCGGGCTGGACGAAGTGCGTTTCGCCGTCCTCTCCAGCAATTCGTTCAAGAACGAGAGCTTCGGCAGCCACAAGGACAAGCGCCTGACCGGCCCGCAGTGCACCGAACAATTCGTCAAGAACAGCACCCTGCCGATGCGTGCCGTGATGTGCGTGCGCGCCTACCGCAAATTCGATGGCCTGTACGACTTCGCCCTGCTGACCTCCAGCACCGACGAAGGCAAGATGAACCTGCAAAGCCGCCTCGATGCGCGTGGCGTATCGTATGAAAACGGCCTGCGTGCCTCGCGCGCCTTCCTCGAGTCGCTGGCGCGCGGGGGCAAGAAATGAACGGCCCGTTCTTCATCGAAATGCTGGCGCGCAATGGCGACGTGCTGCACCGCCACCGCGTCGACCAGCTGCCGATCACCATCGGCCGCGGCTACCACAACGATTTCATCCTGGACGATGCGCACACTGCGGCCAGCCACGCTGTGGTGGAACTGGCCGAAGACGGCGCGCTGCAAATGCGCGACCTGGGCAGCCAGAACGGCATCGTGGTGCACGGCAAGCGCCAGGCTTCGGTGCCGATCAACGGCACCACGGTGGTGCGCCTGGGCCACACCCGCCTGCGCGTGCGCGATGCGGCCTTTCCCGTCGAACCCGAAGTCACCGACACCACCATGCATGCGTGGGAAGGCGGCGTTCCGGCGCTGGCCGGCCTGGCGCTGATCGCCCTGTTCGTCGGCGTGACGGAAGCGCTGGCCGATACCGGCACCTTCCAGGCCATCCGCTACCTGCTGGTGATCGCCTCCGGCATCGGCGCGGGCCTGGTGTGGAGCGGCGTGTGGGCCCTGGCCAACCGCCTGTTCGGCGGCCATGCACGGCTGGGGCGCCACCTGTTCATCCTCGGCTCCGGACTGGTGGCGATCGGCGCCTGGAAGGCCCTGAGCAGCGTGCTGGCGTATGCCTGGTCGGCCGAAATATTCACGCGCTACGGCAACCATGTGGTGATGCTGATCCTGGTGGCGATGATCTACAACCACCTGCGCACCATCAAGCCGCACAAGCCGCGCACTTTCATTTCGTCCTGCGCCATCTTCCTGGCGCTGGGCTCGGGGCTGATCCTGATGCGCAACTACGAGAGCGCCGGGCGCCTGCGCGATGAACTGTACATGTCCGTGATCCTGCCGCCCGAAGTGCGCCGCAGCAAGGACCACAGCGTCGACGAATTCATGGACAGCGCAGCGAAGCTGAAGGCGTCCGCCGATGAGGCGCGCAAATCCTCGAAGCTCAAGAAGGACGATGAGGACGACGAGGACTAAAGCTTTGCTGCTCGCCCTTGCGTTATTAGGCTACCTGGCGCTCTGGCCGGTTCCCGTGGAGCCGGTTGCCTGGTCCGCCCCCACCGCCCCCGGCTATGCCGGTGCGCATGCGGCGAATGACGGCTTGCGCGACGTGCAGCACATCGGCCTCGACGGCGAGACCGGCCCGGAATATATCGCCATCGGCCCCGATGGCATGCTGTACACCGGCGTCGTCAGCGGCAGGATCCTGCGTATGGCGCCGGATGGCAGCGCACGCACGGTATTTGCCGAAACCGGTGGCCGGCCGCTGGGCCTCGCCTTCGACCAGGCCGGCGCGCTGCTGGTGGCCGACGCGGTAAAAGGCTTGCTGTCCGTCTCCCCCGGCGGCAGCGTGACGCAGCTGGCCAATGCGGTCGATGGAACGCCGATCCGTTTCGCCGATGGCGTTGCCGTGGCGGGCAACGGCAAGGTGTACCTGACCGACGCCTCCACGCGCTTCGGGCCGGGGCCCGGCGAAGATACCGCGCAGGTGGCCACGCTCGACGTCATCGAACAGTCCTCGACCGGCCGGGTGCTGGAATACGACCCCGTCTCGAAAGCCGTGCGCGTGGTGGCAAAAGGCTTCAGCTTCGCCAACGGCATCGCGGCCAGCGGCGACGGGCGCCACCTGCTGGTAGCGGAAAGCGGGAAATACCGCGTGTGGAAGATCGATGCCGAGGCAAGGGACCTGGACATCGCGGCTGGCGCCGGCAGCCAACAGGCCTCGGTGCTGTTCGATAACCTGCCCGGCTACCCGGACAACATCACGCGCGGCCTGGACGGCAGGTATTGGCTTGGCCTGGCCGGCCAGCGCAATGACCTCGACAAGCTCGCGCAGCGCCCGTTCCTGCGCAAGGTGGCGTTGCGCATCCCGCGCGCGCTCTGGAAAACGCCGCCGCCACTTGGCCACGTCTTCGCCTTCTCGGAAGACGGCAAGGTGCTGGCCGACCTGCAGGATACGTCCGGCAGTTCGCCACTCACGACTGGCGTGACCGAAACGCCGGATCGCATCTACATCCACAACGTCAGCGCAGGCGCCATTGGCTGGCGCCTTCCCCCCGACATCAAGCCGGGTAAGGCGCCCCTCTGAGTTCGACGGTGTTGCCCTCGGGGTCGTTGATGTAGATCGACGGCCCTTCTCCTTCCGCGCCGTAGCGCGACTCCGATGGGCCGTTCGGCACGTCGTGGGCGCTCAGGTGGGCGCGGATGGCGGCTTCGTCGAAGGGCTCGACGCGGAAACAGAAATGGTCGACGTTGCGGCCTTCCTTGCCGGGCGCGGCGCCGCCCACCTTCCCCAGCTTCATATCGACCGGCACCAGGTCCACCAGCGAACTGCCGGCACGCAGCTGGATCAGGCCGATCTCGTCCTGCCTGCGCTCGATGCTGCAGCCGAGGACTTCGGTGTAGAAGCGGATCATGCGGTCAGCGTCGACGACGCGCAGCACGATGTGGTCGATTTCACGGATCTTGATCAATGCGGTTCTCCTAGATTCTCAGGCGGCGGCGGTCGTTGAGGAAGGCCTCCAGCTGCGCCGGCGTCAACACCTTGACCGGGTCGCCGTGGAAGACGTACAGGTAAGGCTCGCCGCCCAGGCGGTCGGTCATCTTGGCCAGCACGAGGAAGCTGGTTCCGAGCGGATAAACGTCCGTATCGCGCAACCGCCGCGAACACTCGACCCGCATCTCCGTGCTGAACGCCTGCCCGCCCACCGGCCGCACCACTACCCGGCCGCCCTCCTCCACCGACTCCACCGCCACGTCGCGGTACTCAAAAGTGTCCCTTGTCATCCCGCCATGTTACCTGATCCACCTCAACACCGCCC
>CBHWEO010000009.1:0-47880 GCA_966112955.1 uncultured Duganella sp.
CTGCCCGACCGAAGTCGAGGACGCGGCCGACAACTACGCCGAATTCCAGAAAGCAGGCGCCGAGGTCTACATCGTGACCACCGACACCCATTTCTCGCACAAGGTGTGGCACGAAACCTCCCCCGCCGTCGGTAAGGCCAAGTTCCCGCTGGTGGGCGATCCCACCCACGTGCTGACCAAGGCATTCGACGTGTTCATCCCTGAAGAAGGCCTGGCACTGCGCGGCACCTTCGTGATCAACCCGGAAGGCATCATCAAGACGGCCGAAGTGCACTCGAACGAAATCGCCCGCGACGTGAAGGAAACGCTGCGCAAGCTCAAAGCCGCCCAATACACCGCGGCGCACCCCGGCCAGGTCTGCCCTGCCAAGTGGAACGAAGGCGCCAAGACGATTGCACCTTCGATCGACCTCGTCGGCAAGATCTAAGCCCCTGCGATCCAAGGCCCGGGCGATGCACATCTCGGTGTGCCCCGGGCTTTTTTGTTCCCCTTTTTCCTCTCCTGACACGCTACAGCCATCGAAAGCGAGTTCGCCATGCTTGACGCAGACACCAAAGCCCAACTGAAATCCTATCTGGAGCGCGCCACACAGCCGATCGAGATCGTGGCCTCGCTGGACGGCAGTGAGGCCTCGGGCGAAGTGCTGTCGCTGCTGAAAGACGTGGCCGACTCATCCCCACTGGTCAAGCTGACCGAGAGCCGCGACGACCCGCACCGCAAACCCTCGTTCTCGATCAACCGCCCCGGTGAAAACCACGGCCCGCGATTTGCCGGCTTGCCGATGGGCCATGAATTCACCTCGCTGATCCTCGCGCTGCTGCAGATCGGCGGCTACCCGCCCAAGGTCGAGCAGGACGTGCTGGAGCAGATCAAGGCGCTGGACCGCGACCTCGACTTCGAGGTGTATGTCTCCCTGACCTGCCACAACTGCCCCGACGTGGTTCAGGCGCTGAACCTGATGGCCGTTCAGAACCCGCGCATCAAGACCACCATGATCGAAGGCGGCACCTTCCAGGATGAGGTGAAGGAGCGCGAGATCATGGGCGTGCCGACCGTGTTCCTCAACGGCACCATGTTCGGCAATGGCCGCATGAGCCTGGAAGAAATCCTGGCCAAGATCGATACCAGCGGCGTCGAGCGTGAAGCCAAAAAAATCGATGCCAAGGACCCCTTCGATGTGCTGATCGTCGGCGGTGGCCCGGCCGGTGCAGCCGCAGCCGTGTACGCCGCACGCAAGGGTATCCGCACCGGTGTGGCGTCGGAGCGTTTTGGCGGCCAGGTGCTGGACACCCTGGGCATCGAGAACTTCATCTCGATCAAGGAAACCGAAGGCCCCAAGTTTGCCCACGCACTGGAGGAGCACGTGCGCAACTACGAGGTGGACATCATGAACCTGCAACGCGCCAAGGCGCTGCGGCCGGGCAGCGGCGCGGGCAAGGACCTGATCGAAGTCCAGCTCGAGAGTGGCGCCTCGCTGAAAAGCAGGTCGGTCATCATCTCCACCGGCGCGCGCTGGCGCAACATCAACGTGCCCGGTGAGCACGAATTCAAGAACAAGGGCGTGGCCTACTGCCCACACTGCGACGGTCCGCTGTTCAAGGGCAAGCGCGTGGCGGTGATTGGTGGCGGCAACTCGGGCGTCGAAGCGGCGATTGATCTGGCTGGCATCGTCGGCCATGTGACGCTGATCGAATTCGACACGGCCCTGCGCGCCGATGCGGTGCTGCAACGCAAGCTGATGAGCCTCGCCAACGTCGAGGTGATCACCCATGCGCAGACCACCGAGATCACCGGCGACCAGAAGGTCACTGGCTTGATCTACAAGGACCGCGGAACCGGCGAGCTCCAAACCGTGCCGCTCGAAGGCGTGTTCATCCAGATCGGTCTGGTGCCCAACACCGATTGGCTCAAGGGCGTGGTGGAACTGTCCAGACACGGCGAGATCATCGTTGACGCACGCGGCCAGACCTCGGTGCCGGGTGTTTTCGCCGCGGGCGACGCCACCACCGTGCCGTTCAAGCAGATCATCATTGCCGCCGGTGATGGCGCCAAGGCAGCGCTGGGTGCATTTGATTACCTGATCCGCAGCCCCACGACCGCGCACTGAGCAAACACGCACCCTGCACGGCAAAGCCCGCTCCTGGCGGGCTTTGCCATCTGGCGCATGCGATCTTGCAAGTGCTCCTTTTTTTCAGGATTTATTTGCGAATGATTCTCATTTGATGTACACTGCAGCCTGATTCATTCACCCGCAGCCAGCCAACTTGCGCCAGTGACCCCGGTCACCGTCAGCGCGAAACAGCCAAGCCATTTTCCCAACAACCCGGGTTCTCGCCGACTGGCGACGTCCCGATTGGAGGCCGCGTAAGGCCCAGATGGTTCATATGGCTCGCATGGCTGCTCGTATTTCTGCACGTTCTTCAGACACCTCTGAAAAATATCCCCTCCCATATCCTCTTCCCCTCGGCGCGCTGATGCTCGCCATGTCGGTTTCCAGCTGGGCGCAAGGCACCCGCGCCCCCGAGACCGAGACCACCGCCGTGGAAGGCAAAACCCTGGCCCCGGTCACCATCACCGGCACACAGGAGCCCGCCGACCGCCGCAGCGCCACCTACCAGAGCGGTATTACCAGCGTGGGCAAGGTGCCCGTGCCGGCCAAGGACATTCCGCAATCCCTCACGGTGGTGAACGACAAGCTGATCCACGACCAGGGCAAGGACAGCATGAAAAGCGCGCTGGAAAACGTGGTGGGCATCACCTTCGAGGCGGGGGAAGGCGGCAGGGTCGGCGACAACATCCGGCTGCGCGGCTTCAGCGCAGCGGGTGACATCTACCTTGACGGCATGCGCGACATCGCCCAGTACAACCGCGACACCTTCAACGTCGACCGCATCGAGGTGCTGCGCGGCGCCGCCTCTATGCTGTTTGGCCGGGGTTCCACCGGCGGCATCATCAACCAGGTGAGCAAGCAGCCAGGCCTGGCCACCGGACATGAGCTCAATGCCACCGTGGGCACAGACGGCTACCAGCGCTACCAGGGCGACTTCAATTTCAAGCTGGACAACAACGCCGCCCTGCGCGTCAACGCGATGGCAACCGATGCCAATGGCCGCGGCGACAACACCGGCGCGGCCACCCACCGCCGCGGCCTGGCGCTGAACTACCGCATCGGCATCAACACCGCCGACGAATTCCAGATCGGCTACTACCACCTGCACTACAACGACAAGCCCGACTGGGGTTTTGCGTGGCTCAATGCCCGGCCGGCGCCGTCGCCCACCAACCGCTACTGGTACGGGCTGGATTCTGATTTCCAGAACGACAGCGCCGATGTGCTGACGCTCTCGCATACCCACCGCTGGGCGGACGGCAGCCTCAAGACCACGCTGCGCGATGGCTACTATGCGCGGGCGATGTGGGCCACGCAATCGAGCTTTGCGACCGGCACCACGGCCTCGAACCTGAGCGACAGCACCATCGTCAATCGCCGCACCAATGCCAAGGCGGGCCAGGAGCATCACACCTTTTTGCAGACCGACTACCTCACCAACACGCAGTGGTTCAACCGCCGCAACCAGATCCTGGTGGGGGCCGAGTACGCGGTCGAGAACTCCAGCCGCTCCACCTACCCCTTCCTGATCGCCAACAAGCCCTCCACCACGGCGGGCAACCCCAGCAGTGCGGGCATTGCCGGCAACCTCACCGAGCGCGTCGCCACCGATTTCCGCGCGACCACACTGGGCGTCTATGTGCAGGACACGATAGACCTCACGCCCACCTGGAAACTGGTGGGCGGCCTGCGGGTGGACCATTTCAGCGGCGACTTCAACCGCAGCGGCAACGCGGCGCCCAACAACACACCGCTGTCGCGCTCGGACACCCTGCTCAGCAAGCGCCTGGGCCTGATGTACCAGCCGGACCTGGAAACCAGTTACTACGTGGCCTGGGGAACCTCCTTCAACACCTCGGGCGACCTCTACCAGTTCGATCCGCAATCGGCCAACACCCCGCCAGAAAGCAGCCGCAACATGGAGATCGGCGCCAAGTGGGAGCTGTACGACGGCGACCTGTCGCTGCGCACGGCCCTCACCCGCACCGACAAATACAACGAGCGCAACACCGACATCGACACGGCCAACAACTCCTACCTGCTGTCCGGTCGCCGCCATACCGATGCGCTGGAGTTTGAAGTCGCCGGACGCCTCACACCGAACTGGGATGTGTTTGCCGGACTCGGTTTCCTGCGCGCGGTGATCGACCAGGCCGGCTCCAACGCCGCAGGCCAGGCCGAGGTCGGCCAGAACCCGGGCCTGAGCCCGAGCCGCCAGGCCACGCTGTTCACCACCTGGCGCGTGAACGAGCACTGGCGCATCGGCGGCGGCTTCACGGCCGTCAGCCAGAACAAGCCCGCCAACAGCGTGACCACCGCCAACCGTGCCCCCGGCTATGTGAAGGCCGACGCGCTGGTGGAATACCGCATCAACGCTGCCAACACCGTGAAGCTGAACATCGACAACCTGTTCAACAAGGTCTACTACAACACGCTGTACCGCGGCTTTGCCGCGCCGGGGCCGGAACGCAGCGTGCGCGTCACCCTCACCAGCCGCTTCTGAAACCACCACCATGCTGCTGCGAATCCACCAGGTCCTTTCACCCGACGAACTGATGCAGGTACGCCGGCTGGTGCTGGGTGCCGACTGGGCCGATGGCCGCGTGACGGCGGGCAGCCAGAGCGGCGCGGTGAAAAACAACCAGCAGTTGCCGGAAGACCTGCCGGCGGCGCAGCAGGCCAGGCACATGGTCTCGGTGGCACTGGCGCGGCATCCGATGTTCGTGACGGGTGCACTGCCCCGGTCGGTGTACCCGCCCCTCTTCAACCGCTACAGAGGCGCTACCAACCATTTCGGCGACCACATCGACAACGCGGTGCGCACCCATGCCGCCACGGCCAGGCATGTGCGGACCGATATCTCGTGCACGCTGTTCCTGAGCGACCCGGCGAGCTACGACGGCGGTGAGCTGGTGGTGCAGGACACCTACGGCGAGCAGCGCATCAAGTTCGACGCCGGCGACCTGGTGATGTATCCGGGCAGTTCGGTGCACCGGGTGGAGCCCGTGACGCGCGGCGAGCGCCTGGCCTGCTTCTTCTGGGTCGAAAGCATGGTGCGCCATGACGCGCAACGCCGCCTGCTCTATGACATGGACATGGCCATCACCGCGCTGCGCCGCCAGGAACTGGCGCGTGCCCATGCCACCGGGTCCACCGGCAGCACACCGGCAGAGAGCGCCGAAGTGGTCAGGCTCACGGGCTGCTATCACAACCTGTTGCGCATGTGGGCAGATGTATGACGTGCATCCTGACAGCCTCGTCAATACGCCTGGTTATTCATCCGGTTGTTCATCCCAAGGGGTTGATCAGGCGCAGACCTCCCGGCAATCTCTCTTTTCTCCACTCTTTGTCTTGTTACGCCCGTCGCCATGCTCTCCCCGATAATGATTCACGCCGCACCCCAACCGGCGCCGCACAACACCAACCGGCCCGGCCTGCAGTGCCCGGGAGCTGCTGATGGACGCCCTGGTGATCAGCCTGGTGCTGGTGGTCGGTGCCACGCTCTGGATCTTGCAGCGCTGATTGCCGTGCGACCCCCTTCAACCGATGGACCGATGGATCGATGAACTCCGCCTTGTCTCCACCCACTGGCCAGCTGCCAGCCAGGCCATGGCTCTTCAGCCGCAATACCTGGATTGCGCTGACGGTGGTCGGCCTGCATGTCGGCCTGATCTGGGCCCTGCAGAGCGGCCTGCTGATGCGCACGGCCGAGCTGGTGGTGCCGGCCGAGCTGATCGCGCAATGGGTCGCAGCGCCCACTGCGGCGCCCGCTCCGCTGCCGCCAGCGGCCGCCCAGGCGCCGGCCCCTTTGCCTGAGAAACGCAAGGCCATCACCCCCTCGGCACCCCCGCCCCCCCCCCCGCCCCCCCCCCCCCGCCTACTGCGGGCCCCGCCACGCCTATGCCGGCGCCGCGCCGGTGACCTTCAGCGATTATGCCGAACGGGTCCGCTCGCACAGCGTGGCGCAGATGCGCGTCAAGCGCGAGCATATCCGCAAAGTCTTCGACGGTATCGTCGCCAGCCCTGCAGTGCTTGACCAGTTGGGCGCGGCCATGAACAGTGGCCGCGCCATCTTTGTCCACGGCCCGGCCGGCAGCGGCAAGACTTACCTGGCCGAACGCCTGAACGGCCTGCTGCAAGGCCAGATCGCCGTACCGCACGCGCTGCTGGTTGATGGCGACATCATCCCGGTCTACGACCCGGTGGTGCACACCGCGATCGAGGACAGCGCGCCACCCGGCATGCTGTTCGACCGCCGCACGCCGCGCGACCAGCGCTGGGTGCGCAGCCAGCGCCCCGCCGTGATCACCGGCGGCGAGCTGACGCTGGACATGCTGGACTTGCGCTTCGACCCGGCCACCCGGCTGTACCAGGCGCCGCCGCACCTGAAGGCCAACGGCGGCATCTTCATCATCGACGACCTGGGCCGCCAGCGCTGCTCGCCGGTCGAACTGATGAACCGCTGGATCGTGCCGATGGACCGCCAGGTCGATTACCTGTCGCTGCAGAACGGCTACAAGTTCCCGGTGCCTTTCGACGTGGTGGTGGTGTTCTCCTCGAACATGCCGCCCGATTCGCTGGCCGACGGTTCCTTCCTGCGCCGCCTGGGTTACAAGATCCATGTCGGCCCGCTGCAGCCGGAGCAGTACGAAACCGTGTTCCGCCAGGTATGCCAGCGCTACTCGGTGCCGTTCGAAGCCGAAACGTTCGCCTGGCTGATGCGCCACCACCAGACCCACGAGCGGCCGCTGATGGCGTGCTACCCGCGTGACCTGGTATCGCAATTGCGCGACCTGGCCGCTTATGAAGGACGCCTGCCCACGCTCGACGTCGCGTCGCTGGAGTGGGCCTGGAATAACTACTTTTCGGCTGCCTGACAAAGCCAGGCCTGGGGGGATGAATCATGAGGAATACACGTGCAATGATCATGATGGTGGTAGCCATCGCACTGGCCTTCGTGGCCGTCGTGGTGGCGGCGCGCTGGATCAACGCCCAGGCCACCGGCACCACCGCCAAGGTGGCCGTGGCGCAGGTCGACATCAGCATGGGCGCGCGCATCACGCCTGACATGGTGCGCCTGGTGGACTGGCCGGCCTCCGTGCAGCCGCCCGGCGCCATCAAGGACGACAAGCTGCTCGAGTCGCGCGTCACCAAGACCAGCATCACGCGCGGCGAACCGATCCTGGAATCGAAGCTGGCGCCGCCCGGCACCCAGGGCGGCCTGTCGGCGGTGGTGGCCGAGGGCAAGCGCGCCATGACCGTGCGGGTCAATGACGTGGTGGGCGTGGCCGGTTTCGCCCTGCCCGGCAACTATGTCGACATCCTGGTCAATACCCAGGAAGAAGGCCAGCGCAGCGGCAACAAGGACCCGACGATTTCCAAGATCGTGCTGGAACGCATCCTGGTGCTGGCCGTGGCGCAGGAATCCTCGCGCGACGAAACCAAGCCGAAAGTGGTCAACGCGGTCACCCTGGAACTGACGCCCGAGCAGGTCGAGAAGCTGGACCTGGCGCGCAGCGTGGGCAGCCTGTCGCTGGTGCTGCGCAACCAGATCGACCCCAACCCGGCGCTGACCAAGGGCGCCACCAAGACCACCCTGCTGGGCGCGCAGACGCCACCGCCGCCACCAGCCAAGCCGGATGCGCCGGCGCCGAAGCCGGCCCCGGTGCGCAAGGTGGCCACTGTGCCGCCGCCCGGCGTGAAGGTGGAAATGATCAAAGGACTGGACCGCAGCAGCCAACAATTCTGAACGGAGCATTCCCATGAAAAGAATAAGCACCGCCGTACCGACCATCGTGGGCGCCCTGTTGGCCTTTCCCGCGCTGACCATGCCCGCCGCCGCCCAGGTCGCGGCGGAAGCCGCCGTGGTGGCGCAGAAACCGAAGCCCAAGGCCAAGGCCGGCGGGGCGGCGCCCGGCAAGGCGCCGGATGCGTCCAGCATGCCGGTCAGCGAAGGCCGCACCGAACTGGCGCCCGCCATGCAGCTGGCCGAAGGCAAGTCCAGCATCGTGCGCCTGCAGCATCCGGCGGCGCGGGTGGCCGTGGGCGACGCCCGCATTGCCGACGTGATCCTGCTTAACCCGCGGGAGCTGTACCTGCTGGGACGCAGCGTGGGCACCACCAACCTGATCCTGTGGCAAAAGACGGGCGACACCATCATCGCCGACCTGACGGTCAGCACCGACGTGGTGACCCTGCAGGAAGGCATCGACAAGCTGACTGGCCAGAAAGGCATGGTCAAGGTGGCGCCGGCGGCCGATTCCATCATGCTGAGCGGCACGGTGCCGGACGTGGTGGTGGCGGAGCACGTGCTGCAGCTGGCCAATGCCTTCGTGACGCGGGCCCGCCCCAGCGGCGGCGGTCCCGGTGCCGCCAGCACGGGCGGCGGCGCGGCCCCCCAGGCCGGCGGCGAAGGCACGGTGTCGGTCAAGATCATCAACATGATGCAGGTGGCCGCGCCGCAGCAGGTGATGCTGGAGGTGAAAGTGGCCGAAGTGTCGAAGTCGCTGGTCGACCAGCTGGGCGCCAGCATCGGCGCCAGCCACGCCATCGGCAACTGGACCTACACCCTGCTGTCCAACCTGTTGACCGGCAATCCCGGCCTGCTGGACGCCTTCAACCGCCGCAACGGCAACTTCCTCACCATCGATGCGCAAAAGCGCGACGGCCTGGTGCGCATGCTGGCCGAACCGAACGTGATGGCCATCAGCGGGCAGGAAGCCAGTTTCCTGGCCGGCGGCCGCATCTACATCCCGGTGGCCTCGACGCCGGAAGGCGGCTTTACCCGCGTCACGCTGGAAGAGAAGGAATTCGGCGTGGCGGTGCGCTTCACCCCCACCGTGCTGGCCGACGGCCGCATCAACCTGAAAGTGGCGCCGGAAGTGTCGGAGCTGAACAAGGAGGGCATCGGCATTTCCGCCACCGGCATCAATGGCACCGCCATCCTGCCCTCGTTCACCACGCGGCGCGCCGCCACCGTGGTGCAGCTGTACGACGGCCAGAGCTTCGCCATCGGGGGCCTGATCAAGAACACGTCGTCCACCAATATCAAGGCCCTGCCCTTCCTCGGCGAGGTGCCGGTGCTGGGCGCCCTGTTCCGCTCCAACGACTTCCAGAACGACCGCTCCGAACTGGTGTTCGTGATCACGCCGCGCCTGGTCAAGCCGCTGCCGCCGGACTTTGCCGACCGCCTGCCGACCGCCCAGGTCACCGACCCGACGCGCGCCGCGCGCATCCTGAGCGGCAAACTGGAAGGCGCGGCGCCGCAGGACAGCAATGCCAAACAACCCAACCAGCCTGCCAAACCGGCCGGCGGCTTTGACCTGAACTAGGAGCCCACCATGAACCAATATTTCCTGCACGCCGCCGGCGCCGCCCTGCTGCCGCTCTCGCTGGCGGCCTGCACCAGCCCGGCCCCGCATGCCGACGCCGTGCTGGGCCAGTCGCTGATGGACATGAAGCACGCCCAGCTCCTGAACCCGGGCGCCGACCGCAATATGGCGGTGCCGGCCGGCCTGCCGTCCAGCACCGCCAAACTGGGTTACGACCAGTACGTCAAGTCGTTCCGCACGCCGGAAAAGCCAACCAACACCTTTGTCATCGGCGTCGGACGCTAGGAGACGGCCATCATGTGCAAGCACCCCCTGCATCGCAAACAACAACGCGGCGCCATCGCCGTGATGACGGGGTTGCTGTTGCTGCTGGTGCTGATCCCGGTGGCGGGGCTGGTGCTCGACCTGGGCCACCTGTACATCGTCAAATCCGAGTTGCAGAACCTGGCCGATGCCTCGGCACTGGGCGCCGGCAAGGACCTCGACAACACGGCGGCAGGCGTCGACAAGGCAGTCGCCACCGGCAAGGCCCTGGCCGCCAGGAACCGCTACAACTTCGGCCAGACGCTGACCCTGGCGGACGCCAATTTCCGCTTTTCCGACTCCCCGGACGGCCCCTGGTACACCGTGGCCGAGACCAAGGCCAGCCCCCAGGGCCGCACCTTCGTCGCAGTCGATACGCGTAGCGGCGGCATGGGCGGCACGGCCACCTCCGTCAGCACCTACCTGATGCGGGTGGCCGGCCGCGCCAGCACCGAGACCTACGGGTGGGCCGTCGCCGGCCGCTACGTCAACACCGTGACCCCGATCGGCGTGTGCGCCATCGATCCCACCACGCGCACCGCCAGCTATAACTACGGCACTTTCACCGAACTGGTGGAGTACGGCTTCCGCCGCGGCGTGGCCTACAATATTTTCGACCTGGGCCGCCTGGCCGGCGCCAGCTACGACCCGTACCAGATCAACCCGGTCAATTCGCCGCCCGGCGGGTGCAACCCGGCCATGGCGGCGGCCAATGCCACGGCGCCGTTCATCTGCGTCGGCAACAGCGCTGTCCTGCCGACCGGCGTCGGCCAGGTCTACACCAATACCGGGGTGACGGCCTCGCTGGACAAGGCGCTTAACTCGCGCTTCAACGATTACAGCAGCGGCTCGCAATGCGACCCCACCAGTGCCCCGCCCGATGTCAACGTGCAGGAATATCCTTGCAAGAAGGGCGACAGCGATTGCGTCAACAACGTGGCCAACAACATCCCGACCACACCCCCCATCGACTGGATGGAAACCGGCGGCACCACCATCCCCAGCACGACCAACGTGAAAAGCCTGACCTACAATTCGCTGCGCACGCCGCGCTATGCCCTGCCGTCGGAAGCGGCGGCCGCCGGCACCACCATCGGCCCGACCGTCCAGGTGCCGCGCATGACCGGCGCCAGCACTCCGACCACCCCGGCCGACTATGCCGATTACGGCTCCCTGTGGGCCTACGGGCGGCCGGTGCGCAGCGACGGTACCACCCTGATCACGCCGGCCGAGGCGAACGGCACCGCCGCCGGCAGCAACAAGATGTACGGTAGCCTGGGCGCCTCGACGGACTACCTGACGGTGGCGAACTACCCGACCAGCGCCGGCAGCGGCTTTACGGGCGCCAACCCGGCCCCCTATAACCAGACCGGCAACAGCAACTACTTCCTGGCTCCGGCCGGCCGCACCGGCACGGTCGACCGCCGCATCCTGAACCTGGTGCTGATCGATTGCCGTACCCCGCCCTCGGCAGCGTCCTGCGGCACCATGAACACGGTCGGCATCGGCAAATTCTTCATGCTGACCAAGGCCGATTTCGGCGGCAGCCCGAAAAAGCTGTTCGTCGAGTTCACCGGCCTGGTCGAGCCGGTGCCCACGTCCGAAGTCAAACTGTACAAGTGAACGCCATGGCACTCCGTCATCCTTCCAGCCAGTCCGGTGCAGCAATCGTCGAATTTGCGCTGGTGGCCTCCATCCTGATCCTCCTGATGGGCGGAATGTATGAGTTCGGCCGCGCCTTCTGGTACTACGAGGCGCTGAGCAAGGCCACCCGCGACGGGGCCCGCGCCATGAGCGTGGCCAAGGTGGCCACCATCAATTCGGTCGGAAAGCCCGCGGCCCGGACCCTGGTGGCCAACGCCGCCGCGGCAGCCGGCGTGCCGAACTTCAGCTCCAGCAACGTTACCGTGACCTGCCTGGACACGTCTTACAACGACATCACCTGCGTCGACGGCATGACCACCCTGGGCGGCGTGCGCGTCGAAATCAGCGGCTACACGATCAACATCGGCCAGAGCGTGCCGGTGATCGGCAACGCGGTCCGCACCATCAGCTTGACACCGCGCACCACGATGCGCCATATGCTGTGAGGCCGCCATGAATGCCCGCGCCTTCCTCCCTTCGACACAGCGCCAGCGCGGCGCCGCCATCGTGGAGTTTTCCCTGGTCTGCCTGCTGTTTTTCACCCTGGTGCTGTTCATCACGGAGCTGGGCCGCATGCTCTACCTGTACAACACCATGCAGGAAGTGACGCGGCGCGGTGCACGCGAAGCGGTCACCCGCTGGGTTACGGACGCCGCGACCGTCAAGACCAATGCCCTGTTTGGCGGCTCGACGCTGCCGGCCGCGCCGGAACTGACCACCGCAAAAATTTCAATCAAATACCTGAATGCCGCCGGCAACGAAGTGACCAACACACCGCTGGACGCGGGCGACAACCTGTCGGCCTGCAACGATGCGCTGCGCGTCAATGACTGCATCTACAGCGTCAGCGTATCGCTGGAGAACGTCACCTACGTACCCATCGTGAACCTGTTCGGCATGCTCAATGTCACCATGCCCACCACCAAGGTGGTCATGTATGCCGAAAGCCTGGGCTTTACCAATTAGCGGACGCCATCATGAAAATCACCGCCATCTCCAGCAACGAAAAGCAACTGTTCGAAATCGCGCGCATCCTGCGCGAGCGCAGCCTCACCGACCAGGTCGACGTCGTGACCGGACTGCTTGACAAGCTGCACAAGTTCGATGGCGGCGCGCCCGACCTGCTGCTGGTGGCACAGCCGCTGCTCAATGGCGACGACCTGGAACGCCTCGAATCGCTCAACATCCAGTATCCCGACATGGCGATCGTCATCGCCTGCCAGCAGCAGACCCCGGACTTCCTGCTGCAAGCGATGCGCTCCGGCGTACGCGAAGTGATGCCGCTGCCGTTCGAGCCGGCGCAGTTGCTGGGCGCGGTGCGCCGCATCGACGACAAGCTCAATGTCAGCACGCGCAACCTGGGCAAGGTGCTGGCCTTCATTTCCTGCAAGGGCGGCAGCGGCGCCACCTTCATTGCCACCAACCTGGGCTATGCGCTGGCTGCCGTCGAAGGCAAGAAAGTCTGCGTGCTCGACCTCAACCTGCAGTTCGGCGATGCCTCGCTGTTCGTGTCCGACCAGCGCCCGGCCGCCAGCGTGGCCTCGGTGGCGCAGCAGATCCACCGCCTCGACCAGTCGCTGCTGCTGTCCGCCATGGTGCAGGTCACGCCGAATTTCCACGTGCTGGCCGCGCCGGAAGACCCGACCCAGGCCAACGACGTGCTGCCGGAGCATATCGACGCCCTGCTGCGCCTGGCGCGCCAGTACTACGACTTCGTGCTGCTCGATATCGGCCGCAGCCTCGATGCGGTGTCGGTGCGTGCGCTCGACCAGGCCGACATGATCTTCCCCATCCTGCAGGCCACCTTGCCGTATATCCGCGACGGCAAGCGGCTGCTGCAGGTGTTCCGTTCGCTCGACTACCGGAAGGACAAAATCCACCTGATCGTCAACCGCCATTCGAACAATGGCGACATCCGCCTGCGCGACTGCGAACAAGCCTACGGCATGGAAATGTACCGCACGATCCCGAACCACTATGAAGCTGCCGCCGCCTCGGTCAACCAGGGTGTGCCGATCCTGCAGCTGCAGCGCACCAGTCCAGTCTCCAAGGCTTTGCAGGAACTGGCGCGTACCCTGGCCGGCGAACACAATACCGAGTCGCGCGGCTGGCTGTCCCGAATCCTCCAGCGCGCCTGAGCGGCGCCCAGCACTGAACCATGGAGCGCAACATGCAAATCCCCGCCCAAACCCTCAGGAACCGCCTTGGCGCCGCGCCGTCGGCCAACGCCAACATTGCCGCCCTGCGCAATGCCGACGCCATCGACAACCGCGCCTACCAGCAGCTGAAGCACCGCATCCACCAGACCCTGCTCGACCGGGTCGACCTGGAGGGCATGCAGCGCCTGACGCAGGACCAGATCCGCGACGAGCTGAAGATCCTGGTGGAGCGCCTGCTCGAAGAGAACATGGTGGTCATCAACGACAGCGAGCGGCGCACCCTGACGCGCGACATCCAGTACGAAGTGCTGGGTTTCGGCCCGCTCGAGCCGCTGCTGGCCGACCCGAACATCTCGGATATCCTGGTCAACGGCGCCAACCAGGTGTATGTGGAGCGCAAGGGCTGCCTGGAGCTGACCTCGGTCACCTTCAACGACGATGCGCACCTGATGAAGATCATCGACAAGATCGTGTCGCGCGTGGGCCGCCGCATCGACGAATCGAGCCCGATGGTGGACGCCCGCCTGCCGGACGGTTCGCGCGTCAACGCCATCATCCCGCCGCTGGCCATCGATGGCCCGGTGCTGTCGATCCGCCGTTTCTCGGCCGAGCCGCTTGGCATGGCGGAGCTGGTCAACTTCAATTCCATGACCGAGTCCATGGCCACCATCCTGCAGGCGCTGGGCAAGAGCAAGGTGAACATCCTGATCTCGGGCGGCACCGGTTCCGGCAAGACCACCATGCTGAACGCCATTTCCGCCTACATCGGCCACAGCGAACGCATCGTGACCATCGAGGATGCCGCTGAACTGCAGCTGCAGCAGCCCCACATCGTGCGCCTGGAAACCCGCCCCCCCAACATCGAGGGCAAGGGCGAAGTCACGCAGCGCGCCCTGGTGCGCAACGCCCTGCGCATGCGCCCCGACCGCATCATCCTGGGCGAGGTGCGCGGCGCCGAAGCACTGGACATGCTGCAGGCCATGAACACCGGCCACGAAGGTTCGATGGCCACCATCCACGCCAACACCCCGCGCGATGCGCTGACCCGCCTGGAAAACATGATCAGCATGGGCGCCGCCGGGCTGCCGGTGAAAGCCATGCGCCAGCAGATCTCCTCGGCCATCGGCGTGGTGGTGCAAGTGGCGCGCCTGACCGACGGCAAGCGCAAGATCATGTCGATCCAGGAAATCACCGGCATGGAGGGCGAGATGATCACCATGCAGGAGATCTTCAGTTTCAAGCAGACCGGTGTCGCCGCGGACGGTACCGTGCAAGGCTATTTCAGCGCCACCGGCGTGCGGCCACGCTTCGGCGAACGCCTGCGCACGTTCGGCATCAGCCTGCCCGACAATATGTTCGACCCGACCGTGCAGAAGAGGATGTGAGCCATGGACTACCTCTATTACGCCACCGGCATCCTGGTCTTCGTGGCTGTGGTGCTGCTCATCGAGGGCATGTACCTGACCTGGAATTCCTCCAAGGGGCCGGAGGCGGAACGCATTGCACGGCGCCTGCGCATGATGTCGGCCGGCGGCCATGCCGGCGGCGAGAGCCAGTCGATGATCAAAAAGCGCCTGCTCAGCGAAACGCCGGTGTTCCAGCGCCTGCTGCTGCAGCTGCCGCGCGTCAGCCAGGTCGACCGCCTGCTGGAACAGTCCGGCGTGACGTGGACGGTATCCGACCTGATCGTGCTGTCGCTGATTGCGCCGGTGCTGATGGGCGGCTTGTGCCTGTTCCTGAAAATCCCCCTGCTGCTGACGCTGATCCTGATGCTGCTTGCCGTCGCCCTGCCCACGCTGTGGGTGGTCAATGCCAAGACCAAGCGCCTGCAGCGCGTCGACCAGCAGTTGCCGGACGCCCTCGACCTGGTAGGCCGCGCGCTGCGCGCGGGCCATGCCTTCCCGACCGCCATGAAGATGGTCGGCGAAGAGATGAGCGATCCGATCGCCGATGAATTCCGCGTCACCTTCGACGAAGTCAACTTCGGCATTTCGATGAACGAAGCCCTGATGAACCTGGCCACCCGTGTGCCCAGCACCGACTTGCGCTACTTCGTGATCGCCGTCCTGATCCAGCGCGAGACGGGCGGCAACCTGGCCGAACTGCTCGACAACATCAGCAAGATCATTCGCGAGCGCATGAAGCTGCTGGGCCAGATCCGCGTGCTGTCGGCCGAAGGAAAAATGTCGGCATGGGTGCTGGGACTGCTGCCCTTTGGCGCGGCCGCCATGATCCAGCTGACCAATCCGGGCTTCCTGGCTGTGCTCTACACCGATCCCGCCGGCCGCAAGATGGTGGGCACCGCGCTCGTGATGATGATTACGGGGGTGTATGTCATGCGCAAGATTATCCGCATCCGTGTCTAACAGGAGAACGCCATGAGCATGCTGCAAATTGCTTTCCTGTCCCTGGTGTTCCTGGTGGTGTTCGGCAGCGCCTACGCCGTGATGACGCGCTTTGCCGGCGACCCGGTGAAGGACAGGCTGAACCAGGTGACCGAGCTGCCCAAACCGCAACGCCGCCAGCGCATCAATCCCAACCTGCTGGCCCGCATCGCCGCGCTGGTGGCGCCGCTGGCGAGGCTGTCGGGCGAAACGGACGACTGGGAACGCTCGCCGCTGCGCACGCGCTTCATGAATGCCGGGCTGCGCCACCCGTCCATGGGGGTCCTGTATTTCTCCGCCAAGACGGCACTCGCCGTGTTCATGCCGCTGGCACTGTACATGGCGCTGGTGTTCATGCATTCGAAGCTGACCGGGAACGGCCTGATGTTCTGGCTCCTGATCGCGGCCGGCGCAGGCTACTACCTGCCCAACATCCTGTTGCACAACGCCGTCCAGCATCGCCAGCGCGAAATCTTCGAGAGCTTCCCCGATGCGCTGGACCTGATGACCGTGTGCGTGGAGGCCGGCCTGGCCATGGATGCAGCGCTGCTGCGCGTCGCCGACGAAATCGGCATCAAGAGCCCGGTCCTGGCCGATGAACTGCACCTGGTGACGCTGGAGCTGCGCGCCGGCCTGGCCAAGGAGCGCGCATTGCGCAACCTGGCGCTGCGCACCGGCGTGGAAGACGTGGATGCCCTGGTGGCCATGCTGATCCAGGCCGAGCGCTTCGGCACCAGCATCGCCGACTCGCTGCGCGTACAGTCGGACCAGCTGCGCACCCGCCGCCGCCAGCGGGCCGAGGAAGCCGCGGCAAAGATCGCGCTGAAATTGCTGTTCCCGTTGATTTTCTTCATTTTCCCGTCGCTGCTGGTGGTGTTGATGGGGCCTGCGTTCATTTCCATCTATCGCGTGCTGTTGCCAACGATGGCCGGTAACGGCTAAGAAAGGATTTGCCATGATCAAGCTCAAGCCAATTGCTTTGGCCGTAATGGGTTGCGGCCTTCTCCAGGCATGCAGCGCACCGCCCCCTTCCCGTGCGCTGGCAGTATCGCCAGTGGTGCGCGGCGAAATGCCGGGCAACCAGGCCGCCAGCTGGAACCGGCTGGGACGCTTCCACCACGAGCGCGGCCAACTGGCGCTGGCCTTGGGCGCCTATGCACAATCGCTGGCCCTGGACGCGAACCAGCTGGAGGCACGCAATGCGGTGGCGGTGATCGAGGCGCAGCAGGGCGACCTGGAGTCGGCGCGGCGCGCCCTGGTGGCGCTGGTCAACGACTATCCCGGGGAAGCCCAGCCGCATACCAATCTTGGCTACGTCCAGCACCTGATGGGCGACCACACCGGTGCCGCACAGACCCTGCGCCGTGCGATGGCGCTGGGCGCAGGCCCGAAAGCCTTCCAGAACCTGCAGCTGGCCGAAGCGGCCATGGGTAACGCGCCGGCAGCGGACGCGCCGCAAATCGCCGCCGTAGCGCCTCCTGTTGTCGCACCGGTTGCCGCTCCCGTTCCCAACCCCGCTGCCGCCCCGGTTGCGACAGCCATTGCCGCAACCGAACCGCCAAAGTCCGCCGCGCTCGCGCCCCCTGCGCCGGCGCCCGCCGTACAGCCAGCGGCTGCCATACCATCCGCCGTGGCAAGCGCGCCGTCGGTCACCGGGCCGGCTTCTGCTGCACGCGCCGTGGCGGAGCCTGCCCCGATCGCCGCCCGCACCCTGCCAGCCATGCCGACATTAACCGCCGCCGCACCACAAGCGATCGCCGCCCCCGCACTGGGAACGCCGTCCGCGATGGCGATGGCTGCAGCCCCCAATGCGCCGCGCAGCGAACCCGCCCTGCTGACGGTCATCCCGAGCTCCGCCCGCGAGATCGGCAGCCATATGGAGCTGGTCCAGCTGGCGTCGAACGTCTTCGAACTGAAGACCCGTGAGCCAGCTCCCCCGCCGGCCCCCGCCGTGGCAGCCGTAGCGAAGTCCGCCGTGCAGGCCGTGCCGCAAGCCAGCAAGGTCCGCATGGCCCGCCTGGAGGTTGCCAACGGCAACGGCATCACCGGCATGGCGCGCCGCTTCCGCAGCCTGCTTGGCCAGATGGGCATCCCGGTCGACCGCCTGAGCAACGAAAAGCCATACAAGCAAGTTACCACCACCATCCAGTACAGCCCGGGCTTCGAAAAGCAGGCGGCCAGCCTGCAGAAAGCCCTGCAGGGCAAGGCGCAACTGGCGAGCAAGCAGCTCAACGCCAGTGACGTACGCCTGGTCTTGGGCAAAGACGCCCAGATCAGCCTGACCGCCGCCACCGAAGCTGCCGGCCTGTCGCTCGTCGCGATGCACGACGACGATAGCAACTAACCCAATTCAATCATTACAAGGGGTCGGACCATGTTGACGCATCTGAGGACGAACAGCCTGATAAACTTCCTGGTCGCTTGCCTGCTGGCAGGCTTATTGGCGGCGTGCGGTGGCGGAGGAACCAACGACGGTTGCGTCAACATTGACCCGACACGCAATTCCTCCCTGCCAGGTTGCGGCGGCGGCACCGTGACGAATCCCGGCACCGGCGGCAGCACCTCGTTCACACTCGCCCTGGCGATGTCCGACAATGCCCTGACGCCGGCCAAGAGCGCCAAGGTCACGGCCACCGTGAAGAACGACCAGGGCCAGCCTGTTGCCAACGCAGTAGTGTCCTTCACCAGCACCGACAGTACGGCAGGATTCCTTCCAGCGACCGGCACCGCGCTGACCGACGCCAGCGGTGTCGCCAGCGTCCAGTTGGCGGCCGGTACCCAGGCTGGCGCGTTCACACTCACTGCCAGCTATAACTCCGGCACGTCGACAACCAAGACCTCGCTCGGTTACAGCGTGACGATTTCCGGCACCAACGGCAGCGCGCCGACCCTGGTGCTGGCCATGACTGATGCCAGTGGCGCGGCATTCAGCACGCTTACCCCGACGCAGAGCGCCAAGGTCAGTGCGACACTGAAGAACATCCTCAACCAGCCAATTGCCAACGCGCTGGTGAGCTTCAGCAGCACCGATTCGACGGCAGTCTTCACGCCGACGACCGGCACGGTACTGACCGATGCCAATGGCGTCGCCACCATCCAGCTTGGTGCGGGGACTGTGGCTGGCGCGTTCACCCTGAATGCGAGCTATACCTCGGGTGCATCGGTGGCCAAGGCGTCGAGCAATTACACCGTCACGCTTCCGGGCGGAAGCAACGCGCCCAGCCTGGTGCTTGCGATCACCGACAGCGGCGGCGCCGCGCTCACGACGCTCACTCCGTCCAAAGGCGCCACGCTGGTCGCAACCGTGAAGAACAACCAGAACCAGCCAGTCTCCGGTGCTGTGGTCACCTTCAGCAGCACCGATGCGACGGCCGTGATGTCGCCTGCCATCGGCACCGCACTGACCGACAGCAACGGCGTCGCCACCGTGCAACTGGCTGCGGGCACGCAAGCCGGCGCTTTTGCGGCCAGCGCTGGCGCCTCCGTTGCCGGCACGACCGTCAAGGCCACTGCCAACTACACGGTGACTTTCCCGGTGCTGGCATTCAGCGATATGCTGATCAATCCTGGTACGCTGGCTGCGGGCGGCAATGCCAGCATCAGCATCATCGTACTGAGTAACGGCGCAGCCTATACGCAGCCGGTATCGGTCAGCTTCAGCTCGCCGTGCGCCGCATCCGGCAAGGCTTCCATCGGTTCGCCGGTGCTGACGCAGAACGGGCTGGCAGTGGCCAGCTACACCGACAAGGGCTGCGGCACCGCCGACACCATCACCGCCACCGCGACGCTCCCGAACGGCACATTGACCAAAACCGGAACGATCAACGTCTTGCCAGGTACGGCGGGCTCGATCAAGTTCGTCGGCGTCGACAGCACGAATATCGCGCTCAAAGGAACCGGCGGCGCAGGACGTCCCGAGTATTCCACCGTCAAGTTCCAGGTGTTCGACATGAATGGCAGTGCCCTGGCGGGGCGCCAGGTAAGCTTCGTCTTCTCGGACAGCAACAGCACCACCACTACCGGCGGTTTGTCGCTCAGCCCAAGCACCGCGACCACTGCTGCCGATGGCACCGTGACCACGGTCGTCGCCAACGGCACCCAGCCCACCTCGGTCCGTGTGGTGGCCAAGGTGGCGAACACCAACCCGCCTTTGACCTCCGTATCAAGCATCCTGGTGGTATCGAACGGCGTACCTGACCAGGCGCACTTCTCACTGTCCACCGAAATCGGCAACTGCGAAGGCTGGAACATCGACCAGTTGTGCAGCAACGTCAACGTCATCCTGGGCGATCACTTCGGCAATCCAGTGCCCGATGGCACCGCCGTAAACTTCTCGGCGGAAGGCGGCAATATCGGCGCCTCCTGCGTCACCAAAGATGGACGCTGCAGCGTGCCACTGTACTCGAGCAATCCGCGCCCTTCCGGCGGGCGGGTCACCGTGCTGGCTTATGCGCTGGGCGAAGAGAACCTGATCGACAACAACGGCAACAATGTCTACGACGCCGGCGACAGCTTCACCGACAAGAGTCCGGACATCTTCCGTGACGACAACGAAAACGGCAGCTGGAACGCTGGCGAAGCCTGCGTGGGTCCCAACAGCAATGGCAGCTGCACCACGCCGGGCGACGGCGTGTACAACGGCGTGCTGCGAAAACCCCAATTGCCAAGTGCCCAAACGCTGTACGTATCGTCGCAACTGGTGCAGCAATTCTCCACCAGCAGCGCCAATATCACGATCTCGCCGGCCACGCTGACCTGCACGCCAGGCATCGCAGTTGATGCCGAAGTGCGCGTCACGGACCTGAATGGCTTGCTGATGCCGGCCGGAAGCAGCATCACCTTCACCACGACCTGGGGAACCACCGTGTACCCCGCCGGAGCCAAGGTCCCCAATGTGGTGCTGGGCGTCGGCCAGCCGCTCAACCCGCCGACCTACGCCTTGACGATTACCTGCCCAACGCCCGATAGCCCCGGGAAGTTGATCGTCAACGTCGTTTCGCCAAGCGGCACCGTGACCACGGCAACGCGCAACATCGACTAAGCCCCCAGCTCGCGCTGCAGGAACCGCCAGATCTCCGGCGCCTGCAGCGCAGCGATGTTGAGGCGCATGAACTGCGACGGCAGCTGGCTTGGCGAGAACAGGCTGCCCGGCGCCAGCAGCAAGCCCTGTCCCATGGCCTTCTCGGTCAGCACATTGGTATCGCATCCCGCATCGACCCACACGAACATGCCCGCCGGCGGCGCGCTGGCGATGCGCATGCCGGTCTTTTCCAGCTGGCGCACGGTGCGCGCCCGCAGGCCGTCCAGGCGGGTGCGGATGCGCTCCGTATGCTTGCGGTAGCTGCCTTCCGACAGCACCTTGTGCACCACGCGTTCACCGATATCGCTGGTGGTGAGGGTCTGCAGCATCTTGCGGTCGGCCAGGCGCTGCGCCAGTTCTTCCGAAGTGGCGATGAAGCCGACCCGCAGGTTGGCCGCCATGGTCTTGGAGAAGCCGCCCAGGTAGATCACGCGTTTCAGCTGGTCCAGCGCCGCCATGCGGGTCGCCGGCTGCACGCTGCTGCCTGGGTGCAGGTCGCAGTAGATGTCGTCTTCCACGATGGTGATGCCATGCTCCTCGGCGATGCGCAGGATCTGGAACGCCTTGGCCGCCGACAGCGAGGTTGAACTGGGGTTGTGCAGCACCGAGTTGATCACGTACAGCTTGGGCTTGTGGATGGCGGCCAGTTCGGCCAGTTGCGCGATATCGGGCCCGTCGGCCAGGCGCGGGATGCCGATCACGCGCGCCCCCAGCGCGGCAAAGGAGCCGAACATCAGGAACCAGGCCGGATCGTCCACGAAGATGGTGTCGCCGGGACGGGTGAACTCGCGCGCCACCATGTCCAGCGCCTGCGTCACGCCGGCGGTGGTGACGATCTGCTCCGGCGCGGCGCCGATCTCCAGCTCCGCCAGCTTGTGCTGCAAGTGCTGGCGCAGCGGCAGGTAGCCCTGCGGCACCCCGTAATTCAGCAGGATGCTGCTGTGCTGGCGGCTGATGGCACGCAGCGCATTGCCGATCGCCACCCCATCCAGCCAGTCCGCCGGCAGCACGCCGGTGCCGGGCATGTGCTGGTGCGGCACGGTGCGGAACATATTCCGCACCAGCCACACCACATCCAGCCCCTGCGTGCCCTGCGGCTGCGCCAGGCCGTCCTCGCGCGGCACGGGCTGCGGCGCCTGCAGCGGCGCACGGTCGCGGATGAAGAAGCCGGCGCCGCGGCGCGATTCCAGGTAGCCGCGCGCCACCAGCTTGTCGTAGGCGCCCACCACGGTGAACGGCGACACCCCGTGCGAGGTGGCGAACTGGCGGATCGATGGCATGCGGGCGCCGGCGCGCAGCACGCGGTCGTCGATGCGGGCGGCGACACTGCGCACGATCTGGTCGCTGAGCGACTCGCCGTTCTCGCGGGACAGCAGGATTGTATTGGTCATATCACCATCACAGTTCGTGAAATTATCCGTGCAAGTGTATTGGTAGTGTACTGGTTACTTATTCTACGATACACCCATCCCCAACCATTTTCCAGAGAGACCGCCATGAACCTGCTGCCTTCCCGTGCTGAACTCGACGCCGCCGCCACCATCGTGTATGGCGCCATGCCGGCCACGCCGCAGTTTTCCTGGCCGCTGCTGAACGAAGCGCTCGGCACGGAAACCTGGGTCAAGCACGAGAACCACACGCCGACCGGCGCCTTCAAGGTGCGCGGCGGGCTGGTCTACCTGGATGGCTTGCTGAAGCGCGAGCCCGGCGTGGCGGGCATGGTGTCGGCGACGCGCGGCAACCATGGGCAGTCCATCGCCTATGCCGCGCGCCGGCACGGCGTGAAGGCCACGATCGTTGTCCCGCATGGGAACAGCGTGGAGAAGAATGCCGCCATGCGCGGGCTGGGCGCGCAACTGGTCGAATACGGCGACGATTTCCAGGCCAGCCGCGAATATGCGCTGTCGCTGGCACGCAAGGAGGGCTTGCACATGGTGCCGTCCTGCCATCCGGACCTGGTGGCCGGCGTGGCGAGCTACTGGATGGAGCTGTTCCATGCCCAGCCGGGGCTCGACACGGTGTTCGTGCCGATCGGCCAGGGTTCCGGTTTCTGCGCCGCCATCGCGGCGCGTGAGGCACTGGGCTTGCGCACGCGGGTGATCGGCGTGGTATCGAGCCATGCGCCGGCTTACCTGGAGTCGTTCCGCAGCGGCGAATTGCGCGTCGTGCCGACCACCACCGACCTGGCGGACGGCATGGCATGCAGTACGCCCGACGCCGGCTCGCTGGAGATCGTGCGGCGTTATGCGGATGATGTGATTGCCGTCAGCGATGAGGAAGTGGCGCGGGCCGTCCGCCTCTATTACCGGGCCACGCACAACCTGGCCGAGGGCGCGGGAGCGGCGGCGCTGGCGGCGGCCTTGCGCCTCAAGCATGACCCGCGCGTGGCGGGCTGCAAGGTGGGACTGCCGCTGACCGGGGCCAATGTGGATGCGGAGAAGATCATGCGGGTCTTGTCGGAGGTGCTGCCATGACGCCTTGTTCGCAAACCGTTGAACCGGAAAACCGGGGTACGACCCGCAGGGTCGGACCCCGCTCGGCCGAGACCCGGGGCATGCTGTTGGGCTTCATCGGCGTCGCCATCTTCAGCCTGACGCTGCCCTTTACCCGCCTGGCCGTGGCGGGACTGGATCCGCTGTTCGTGGCCATGGGGCGCGCCGTGGCGGCCGCTACGCTGTCCCTGTGCTGGCTGCGCTGGAAACGCGCCCCGCTGCCAACGCGCGAACAGTGGCCCATCCTGCTGGCCGTCACCATCGGCTGCGTGATCGGCTTCCCTTTGCTGACCTCCATCGCCATGCGCACCCTGCCCGCCTCGCACGGCGCCGTACTGGTCGGCATCCTGCCGCTGGCCACCGCATTGTTCGCAGCCTTGCGCGGCCACGAACGCCCATCAGCCGGCTTCTGGGCCGTCGCCGCCGCCGGCAGCGCGCTGGTGGTCGGCTTCGCGCTGCGGCAATCGGCGGGCGGCTTGCATGCCGCCGACCTGGCCATCTTCGCTGCCGTGGGACTGGCCGCCATGGGCTACGCCGAAGGCGGCCGCCTGTCGCAAACCATGGGCGGCGAACAGGTGATCGGCTGGGCGCTGGTGCTATCCCTGCCGCTGGCCGCGCCGGCCGCCGCCTGGCTGCTGTGGCGCGACTGGGCAAGCATTGCCGCCGCACCAGTCAGCGCCTGGCTGGGCTTCAGCTACATCTCCGTCTTCTCCATGTTCATCGGCTTTTTCTTCTGGTACCGCGGCATGGCGATGGGTGGCGTGGCGCGGGTCGGACAAGTGCAACTGGCCCAGCCCGGGCTGTCCTTGCTGGCCGCCGCCGTGGTCCTGAACGAAACTTTGCAAATTGAGCATATTCTGTTCACTTTTGCCGTAATCGCCGTCGTCAGCGCAGGAAAACGAATGAAAGTGGCCCGCTGACCGTGACGAATTCGGCAACGTGCAGAGTACAATAGCGTATTCACGGAACTTTTTTCTTTGGAAATCACATGTCTGTCTACGAAAAACTGAAGTCGCTCGATATCACCCTGGCCGCACCAGCCGCCCCGGTAGCCGCCTATGTCATGCATGTACAAACCGGCAACCTGGTCTTCCTGTCCGGCCACATCGCCAAGAAGGCCGATGGCAGCCCATGGGTGGGCCAGTTGGGCAAGAATATCTCGACCGAAGAAGGCAAACAGGCAGCACGCTCCATCGCCATCGCCCTGATGGGTACCCTGCAGGAAGCCTGCGGCGGCGACCTGACCCGCGTCAAGCGCATCGTCAAGGTCATGAGCCTGGTGAATTCCACCCCCGATTACACCGAACAGCACCTGGTGACCAACGGCTGCTCCGAGCTGCTGGGCGAAGTGTTCGGCGACGCCGGCAAGCATGCCCGCTCCGCCTTCGGCGTGGCGCAGATCCCGCTGGGTTCCTGCGTTGAAATCGAACTGACCGCCGAAATTGCTTAATACGAGAATGACTATGAAAATCGAGAACCCGAATCCACTGCAGTGGCACTTTTCCGAGCGCGCCAAAGGCATGCAGGCCTCCTTCATCCGTGAAATCCTGAAGGTCACCCAGCAGCCGGAAATCACCTCCTTCGCCGGCGGCCTGCCATCGCCCGCCACCTTCCCGGTGGAGACCATGCAGGCAGCGTTCGACAAGGTGCTGTCCACCCAAGGCAAGGTCGCCCTGCAATACGGCCCGACCGACGGCTACATGCCGCTGCGCCAGTGGATCGCCGATTCGCTGTCCCAGAACGGCGCCAAGATCGCGCCGGAACAGGTGCTGATGGTCTCCGGCTCCCAGCAAGCGCTGGACCTGATCGGCAAGGTGCTGATCGACGAAGGCAGCAAAGTGCTGGTGGAAACCCCGTCCTACCTGGGCGCGCTGCAAGCGTTCTCGGTGTACCGTCCTGAATTCCACTCCGTGGCCACCGACGAACACGGCCTGGTGCCATCGTCGCTGGACGCCATTGCCGAAGGCGCGCGCCTGCTGTACGCGCTGCCGAACTTCCAGAACCCGACCGGCCGCTCGCTGTCGGTGGAGCGCCGCCAGGAGCTGGTGGAAACCTGCGCCCGCCTGAACCTGCCGCTGATCGAAGACGACCCCTACGGCGCCCTGTCGTACAGCGGCCAGCCAAGCCCGAAAATGGTGGCGATGAATCCGGAAGGCGTGATCTACATGGGTTCCTTCTCCAAGGTGCTGACCCCTGGCATCCGCCTGGGCTACGTGGTGGCGCCGCTGCCGATGGTGCGCCGCCTCGAACTGGCCAAGCAGGCTGCCGACCTGCACACCGCGCAACTGACCCAGATGGTGGTGCACGAAGTGGTGAAGGACGGCTTCCTGGACAAGCATATCCCGACCATCCGCGAGCTGTACGGCAACCAGTGCAAGGCCATGCTGGACGCCATGGACCAGCACTTCCCGAAAGAAGCCACCTGGACCAAACCGGACGGCGGCATGTTCATCTGGGTCGAGCTGCCGAAGCACATCAACGCCATGGAACTGCTGGACGAAGCGATCAAGAACAAGATCGCCTTCGTACCGGGCGCCCCGTTCTACGCCAACGAACCGGCCACCAACACCCTGCGCCTGTCGTTCGTGACCGTGCCGCCGGAGCGCATCCGCGCCGGCATCGAAGTGCTGGGCAAGCTGATCAAAGCCCGCATGTAACAACAGCCCAGCCCGTGTCAACCTTGGGGTCAGACCCTTTGGTTGACACGGCCCCAGCCGTGGCTCGCTGCGGCATGCGATTGGCTCCGTAAGCACGGTCGTGCCGCAACCGTGCGCTCCCTCCCCGTGGTGAAATGCATCACACGACAACCACGGGAGACACCGCATGAAAGTGCTATCGAAATTCGTCCTGGCCGCCTGCCTGGCCGCTTCCTCCGCCCATGCCGCCAATAGCGATCCCGTCGTGCTGGTGCACGGCTTCCTCGGGTTCGGGCCGGAGACCTTTGCTGCCACAGGCTTCAAATACTGGGGCGGTTTCAACGACATCGCCGCGCACATCCGCGACACGCAGCGTCCCGTCTTCACCGCAGGCGTCGGCCCGGTCAGTTCCAACTGGGACCGCGCGGTCGAACTGTACTACCAGATCAAGGGCGGTTGCGCCGACTATGGCGCGCGCCACACGGCGGACAATGCCGCCGCCGGCCATATCCAGAAGCCCTCCGGCAAATGCTGGGCGGCCGACGCGGCCAACAATCCGAACAACTACCCGCTCGCACTGTACCCGCAGTGGGACGCCCAGCACCCCGTGCACCTGGTGTCGCACAGCCAGGGCGGCCAGACCATCCGCACCCTGATCCAGCTGCTCGAAAACGGCTCGCCGAACGGCGCCGGCAGTGAAGGCGGCGGCGCGCTGTTCGCGGGCGGCAAAGTGGGCTGGGTCAAGAGCGCCACCTCGATCTCGTCCCCGCACAACGGCACCACCCTGCGCGACGTGGTGGTCGAATTCGTGCCCAAGGTATCCGAACTGGCCGGCAGCATCGTCGAAGTGGCGGGCCTGGGCGGCTCGGGCGGCAGCGGCTACAAGTTCCGGCTCGAGCAATACGGCCTGGCGCAAGGCCCGGCGGAATCGATCGGCGACTTCATCGACCGCACGCGCGGCGCGCCATTCTGGCAACTTGGCAACCACGATGCCGCGCAATGGGACCTGGGCCCCGACGGCGCGGCCCAGCTCAACACCTGGGTGAAGACCTCGCCCAACGTCTACTACTTCTCCATCGGTTCCCGCGCCACCGAAGAAGGCAGCTGGTGCTGCAACAACACCGACCGCGTGATCGCGCCGTTCCAGAGCAGCGATTACCAGTATGCGCGCAACGACATGATCTTCTTCCTGAAAAATACCGCCGGCGAATGGGTGGTGCCGTCGATCCTGCAGCGCGGCATGGGCTCCTACCGCGCGCCGGATTGGTATGCCAACGATGGCGTGGTGAACACGAACTCGATGCGCGGCCCGTCCGGCCAGCCGCTGCGCAATTTCGACGGCACGCCGCTCAAGGGCAGCTGGAACTACATCGGCTACTACGACCAGTACGATCATTTCGACGTGATCGGATGGGATTCGCCGTCGTGGGCCGTTTATCCGATCTACGACAACCTGCTGCGCATCCTCGGCGGGCTATGAGCATGCGGACCACCATCGCCATCATGGCGCTGGGACTTGGCGTGGCGGTCTGGCGTGCCGCCACGCTGGCCGCAGCGCCAGCACCGGAGGGCGCCAGCGCTGCAGTGCACACCCGCCCTGCCGCCAGTGCAGCCGCCGGCATCACGCAGCCGGCGCACGCCACTGCGACGGCACCGCCCAGCAGCCACGCAAGCCGGGCATCCCCCGCCGGGGCACCCGCCGCGGCCAGCCTGGCAAAAGTTGAAGCGGCCGTGCGCGAAGCGCGCCGCAAGGGCAAGGGAGAACAGGAAGTGCACCGGCTGCGCGCAACGCAGCTGCCTGCCGCGCAAGTGGAAGAGCTGGCACGCATGGAAGCAGCCGAAGTGGCCTGGCAACTGCGCCTGGAAGCCCTGAAAGCGGCATGCGCCGCCAACATTGGCTGCGACGACGCGCGCGCCAGTTTCACCCCGGCCGAACTGCAGCGCGTCACCGCTTACACCGCACCAACGCTGCGCCAATAAGGGCCGCGCTTACTTGCTGGTGACGTTGACCATGCCCTTGAAGTCGTAAGGAATCACCACGGTCTGCACCTTGCCCGCCGCGATGCCTTCCGCAATCTTCATCTGGGCCTGGGCCTGCATGTAGGAGATGGCGCCGGCGTTGGCGTTCAGGGCCGCGATGCGTTCGGCCTCCTTCTTCGCGATCTGCACCTCGACTTCCTTGGTCTTCTCCTCGTTCTTGGCGCGCACCAGGTTGTCCGCGCTGGCCTTGACCGCATCGCTCGGCACCATGCTGCCGACGCGCACCTGGGAGATCACGATGCCGTTCAGCTTTTCATCGGCCAGCGTGGCGACCATGGTGGACTGGATCTCCTGCTCGATCTGGGCGCGGTTGTCGTTCATGTTCAGCGCTTCGTACTTGCGCGCCACCTTGTACACCGCGTTACGCGCGGTCTGGTAGATGTAAGCGTGCATCAGGTAGATGTCGCCGCTGGCATCCTGCGTGTGGAAGGCGCGGCTCTTGTTGACGTACAGGTCCGACACGGCCGACGGCGTGATGTTGTAGATCACTGCCAGGTCGAAGTCCTTCATGGTCGAATTGTCGGCCGCGAGCGGCATCAGGTCGCGCACTTCCACCGTCACATCCTTGATCGGGAAGGTCAGGATGGAACCGATGATGGTCTGGTTGAAGCTGCCCGCCAGGCGCTCTTCGCTTTCAACGGTTTTGTCGAAATTGACGCGCAAGCCCACCTCACCCGTGTCGATCACCTTGCAGCCGGACACGGCGACAGCTGCAAACAGGACGGGAACCAGCAGGAGCGGAGATTTTTTCATGATGTTCTCTGGATGTTGAAGGAATCACCATTCTATTTCCTCCCGGACAGAAAAAAATCATGCAAATTTCAAAGAAATTACCGTTGCCTAACCGACAACAAGAATGTTCAAATCTTCACAAAATGTCACAAAATCCCTTGGCGCGATGGAAACTTTCACCAACTATCACGAACTCATCGTCTTTTTTCGGCAAAACCTTCCTTGAATTTTTACAATTCCAATTGGCAACACGGTATCATCGAAACCATATTTCCCACTCCCCCCAAGCCAGCATGAATCGAGGCGGTACCAGCTTGACCCCACGGCGGGACGCCGTGATTCTGATTGTTGATGATGCGCCGGACAACCTTTCTGTCCTGCGCAAGCTCATGGTCGAGCAGGGTTACCAAACCTACGTCGCCAACTCCGGCGAACGTGCGCTGGAGATTGCACGCCGCGTGCACCCGCACCTGATCCTGCTGGACGTGATCATGCCCGGCATGGACGGCTTCGAAACCTGCCGCCAGCTGAAATCCCACCCCGTCACCGAAGACATCCCGGTGCTGTTCATGAGCGCCCGCAACGAGCAGGAAGACGTGGTGACGGGCTTCGAACTGGGCGCCGTGGACTACATCGGCAAGCCCCTGCGCATGGCCGAAGTGTGCGCACGCGTGCGCACGCAGCTGCAGATCCGCTTCGCCACCGAAACGCAGCAGGAGCAGTCGGAACGCCTGCGCACCATCGTGAACAATATGGCAGAAGGCTTGCTGATCATCGAAGCCGACGGCCGCATCCAGTTCACCAACCCGGCCTGCGACCAGTACCTGGGCTACATGGCGCACGAACTGGCGGGCAAGTCGATATCCGACCTGCTGAACCCACTGGTGGCCGACGAATACCTGGAATACTTCGCCCGCTACGCCGCCAATCCGGAAACGGCGCACAGCCACGGCACACGCGAAGTGATCATCCGCCACCGCACCGGCAAGTCGGTGTGCATGGACCTGACGCTGACGCCGATGTTCCTGCGCCAGCCGCTGTTCATCGGCCTGCTGCACGACATCACCCACCACAAGCTGTCGGAAGACGCGCTGCAGCGGGCCGCCATGATCGACCCGCTGACCAAGATCGCCAACCGCCGCCACTTCGACTCCTTCCTCGAAAAGGAATGGCAGCGCGCGATGCGCACCGGCGCCCCGCTGTCGCTGGTGGTGCTCGACGTCGACCACTTCAAGCTGTACAACGACACGCTGGGCCATGCGCAGGGCGACGTCTGCCTGCAGCAGGTAGCGCAAGCGATCAGCGCGCACGCCCTGCGCGTGACGGACCTCGCGGCGCGCTACGGCGGCGAAGAATTCGTGCTGCTGTTTGCGGAAACCGACGCCGACGCCGCCTTCCAGATGGCCGAATCGATCCGCACCCATGTCGAATCGCTGCACATCCCCCATCCGCGCTCGGTGACATCGCCGCACATCACGGTGAGCATCGGCGTGGCCACGCTATGCCCCACCCCCACGGACAATATCGAATCCCTGTTCGTCGCCGCCGACCGCGCCATGTACGTGGCGAAAGAGGATGGCCGCAATCAAGTACGCGCCACCCGTCCCCCCACCACCGCCATCGAAGCCGCCCGCGCCGCCCTAGCCAAACGCTAACTTGAAAGTCGGGGGCAGCGCTGGGCCTAGGGCCTTTTGTGGGAGTTGCAGAGCTGGCAATCGGACATTTTGTCCGATTGCCAGAGCTGACCCCGACTTTCAATGCTATAGGGTGTCCGGATAGCCGGTGATGGCGGCGATTTCGGCGTACATCGGCTGCAGGCGCTTGTACATCTTCAGGTAGACGCGGTGGTATAGCTGGTCATACGTCTTGCGGTGCGCGGGGTCCGGCTGGAAGACGCGGCCCTTGCGCGTCATGGCGGTGATGGCGGCGTTGAAGTCCTTGTGCAATCCAAGCCCCGCCGCGATGGCGATCGCCGCACCCAGCCCGCTGGTTTCGTACACGTGGGCGCGCGCCGCCGGCAGGCCGAAAATATCGGCCGTCAGCTGCATGGCGGCGTCGCTCTGCGAACCGCCGCCCGCCACCCGCAATTCCGTGATCTTCGTGCCGCTGCGCTTTTCAATGCGTTCGCGTCCTTCGCGCAAGGCATAGGCAAGCCCCTCCAGGATGGCGCGGTACATGTGGGCGCGGGTATGCACGTCGCCGAAACCGATCATGGCGCCCTTCGCCTCCGGGCCCGGCACCTTGATGCCGGGACTCCAGTACGGCTGCAGCATCAGCCCCATGGAGCCGGGTGGCACGTCGTTGACCAGGCGGTCGAACAGGGCTTCCGGCGGCATGCCCTGCTCCATCGCGGCCGATTGTTCGAGGTGACCGAACTGCTCCTTAAACCAGTTCACCATCCAGTAGCCGCGGAAGATCTGCACTTCGGTGCTGTAGGCGCCGGGAATCGCCGCCGGATAAGGCGGGATGAAGGGCGTGACTTCGACGTACTTGCTGGTGGTGGTGTTGATCGTGGCGGTCGTTCCGTAACTCAGGCAGCCGATGTGCGGCTCCAGGCCGCCGGCGCCAATCACTTCGCAGGCCTTGTCGGCGGCGGCGGCCAGGAGGGGCACGCCTTCCGGGATGCCCGTCACGGCCGCGGCGGCGGCCGTGATCGCGCCGATCACTTCGCCCGGCTGCAGCAGCTCGGGGAGCTGGTCGGGGCGCACGGCCAGCGCCTGCCATTTCCAGTCGCGGGCGCCGGCCCAGGCGTGGCGCTTGTAGTCGAAGGGCATGTAGGCGACCTGCGAGCCGGTGGAATCGGCGAAGCGGCCGCTCAGGCAGTGATTCAGGTAGCCGGACAGCAGCAGGAATTTGTGCGTGCGCTCCCACAGGCCGGGTTGGTGGGCCTTGATCCAGTTGACCTCCGCTTCACGGCGGAAGTAGTCGATGGTGCCGTCCACCCCTGCCAGCTTGAAGGCGGCCTTCCACAGCGGGCCGATGGGCGGGACCTGCTCCGTGCGGCGCTGGTCGAGCCAGGTGATGGCGGCACGCAGCGGCTTGCCGTCGCTGTCGACGGCGACCACGGTGCCGCGCTGGGTGGTGACGGCGACGCCCGCGATGTCGCTGCGCGGGACGTCGGTCACGGTCCACAACCGCTGGCAGGCGGCGCACACGGCATCCCAGTAGCCCTCGGCCTTGTGTTCGGCCCAGCCGGGCTGCTCGGAGTAATACGGCGGGTGCAAATGGACCTGGGTCTTGGCGACCAGATTACCCTGCAGGTCGAACAGCAGCGCGCGCACGCTCTGCGTGCCATTGTCGATGGAGAGAAGGTATTTGCTCATGCGCGTGCTTTCGGCAGGCTGTAGTTTGCCCGGCATAATGCCAGATATGCCGTTTCTTCGGCAGCCCAACGTTGGTCGTCCCAGCCCAGTTCCGGCTGGCAGATGGCGCGCACCCTGGGCAGCACGGCCTTGCCGCCCTGCGCCAGCTGGATGCCGAGGCGGCTGCGGCGCAGCATCAGGTCTTCCAGGTGCAGCACGGATTCGTGGCGTGCGGCCCAGCGCAGTTGCGCCCACAGGGTTTCCGTGCCGGGGATGGGTTCCAGCTCGCCGTCGCGCGCGGCGGACACCAGGGCAGCGGCTTGCGCCCCGTAGCGGCCCTGCAGGCGCTGGGCATGGCCGGGCGGCAGCCTGGGCGCGCGGCCTGCGCCCAGCTTCATTGCGGGCCAGTGTGCCGGTTCAGCGGCCGCGGATGGCGCTGCCGGTGCCGGCGGTGCGGCGGCAAAAATCGCGCGCGGCGCAAGGTCCGGCTGCCAGTGCGGCAGTTGCGGCGCGGCGTGGCGCAGGACGTCCAGCGCAATGGCGCGGAAGGTGGTCAGCTTGCCGCCGGTGACGGTCAGCAGGCCGGCCTGCTGCCACAGCACATGGTCGCGCGCTTCTTTCGATGGGTCGGCCTTGCCGGTGTCGATCACCGGACGCACGCCGGCGTAAGTAGCCAGTACATCGTCTTCGCCCAGCGCCAGCGTGGGGAACTGGTCGTGCAGGGCTTCCATCAGGTAGTCGGTTTCTTCCTGCGTGATGGCGGCTTCCTGCTGCAGGTCGCCGCGGTGGTCGACGTCGGTGGTGCCGACGATGCTGACGCCTTCCCACGGGAAGGCAAACACGGGCCGGCCATCGCGCGGGTGCATCAGGCTGATCGCCTGCGCCAGCGGAAGGCGCCAGGCGGGAAGGACCAGGTGGCTGCCGCGCAGGGGGCGCAATCGCGCCGGCGCGCCTTCATGCAGGCGGTCCGCCCAGGCGCCCGTGGCGTTGACCACCAGCCTGGCGCGCAATTCGTGCGTCTCACCGGTCAAGGCGCAGCGGACTATCGCGCCGCGTACCCGCTCCGCCGCTCCGCCGGCCGCTGGCGCAGGCCCTGCCGCAAGCACCGCGCCGATGGCCAGCACGGGGCCGGCCGCATCGCCCGCACTGGCGGCAGCACCATGCACGGCGCCGGCAGCGCCGCGCAGCAGCGCCTGGACGCCGCAGTAATTGAGCGCCACGCCGCCATACGATTGCGCTTCCTGCAGCACGCGCAGGACCAGGCGGGCGTCGTCGGTCTTGGCGTCCTGGTAGCAGATGCCGCCGCGCAGGCCTTCGGTGCGGATGCGCGGCGCCATCGCCAGGAATTCCTGCGCATCGAAATAGTGGCGCGCATGCTGTCCCGCCATGCGGTCGTAGATCGCCAGGCCAAGCAGGAAGGCGCGGCGGCCCGGCTTGCGGCCAAGGTAATCGCCGAAGGCAAAGCTTTGCGGCTCGACCAGCCCCGGCGCGTCGCGCAGCAGCGCATCGCGTTCATGCACGGACTCGCGGGTGAGCGCGAACTGGCCTTCCTTCAGATAGCGCAAGCCGCCGTGCACCAGCTTGGAGGACCGGCTGGACGTGCCCCACGCGAAGTCGCGCTGCTCCACCAGTAAGGCCCGCAGCCCGCGCCGCGAAGCCTCCAGCAGGATGCCGGCGCCGGTGATCCCGCCGCCAATCACCAGCACATCCCACTCCCGCGCCAGCAAGGCGCCAAGCTGCGCGCGGCCGCCCGGCGCCCAATGCGCCGTGGCCGCGCCACCAGCGCCGCCAGCGCGGCCGGTATCCGCCGAGGGGCCGACCGTGCCCCCCATCATGCCGCCCGCCCCGCCGGCACCAGCTTGCCCGGGTTCATGATCCCCTGTGGGTCGAAGTGCGCGAACAGCGCCTGCATGGCCGCCATGCCCGCCGCCCCCTTCTCCGCAGCCAGGTAAGGCGCGTGGTCGCTGCCGACGCCATGCTGATGCGAGATGGTACCGCCGTTATCGACGATCGCCATGCTGACCGCATGTTTGAGGGCGCGCCAGCGCGCCATATCGGTCTCGAAGTCGCCGGCCAGGCGGTACACGAAGGTGGTGTAGACGCTGGCTCCCTGGGCGTACAGGTGCGACAGGTGGGTGTAGGTATGCACCTTCTCGCCCATCCCGCCCAGCACACCAGTGGCCGCCGCCTCCACCGCACGCATCATCAGGCCGACGCGCGGCCAGTCCACCGCCGTCTCGACCGTATCGATCACATAGCCATGCTGCCAGGCCGCATTGCGCAGGTAGACATTGCGGAAGCGTCCTTCCTTCCACTTATCCCCCATGCGGCGCCCGACATGCACGCCACCGAAGCCGCGGCACGAGGCGACCGCGGCTCGCAACGCGGCGCGCGCGTGCCCGCGAGACCCGCTGGCGCCAATCATCAGCATGCACTTGCCCTCCCCGCAGCCGCGCAGCCGCAGCCAGGCTTCCAGCAGGCCGACCAGGCGCTTGTGCCCGGCCAGCGCCAGCATGGTCACCGTTTCCAGCGGATTGGACAGGCGCAGCATCGACAGCCCGGCGCGCGACTGCGCCAGCGTGCGCACGGCCGCCTCGGCGCGTTCCCAGTTGGGGAAGAACACGGCATGGAAAGCCTCATACTCCGGCAGCGGGCTGACGCGCACCGTGGCCTCGGTCAGGATACCCATGCGGCCCTCCGAACCGAGCACCATTTCGCGCAAGTCGGTACCGGCCGCCGACGCCGGGAAGGTCGGGATATCCAGCCGCCCTTGCGGCGTCTCCATCACGCCGCCGGCAAACAGTTGTTCGATGCGGCCATAACGCAGCGACTGCTGGCCGGACGAACGGGTCACCACCCAGCCGCCCAGCGTGGAATATTCGAACGATTGCGGGAAGTGGCCCAGCATGTAGCCATGCGCGCGCAGCTGCGCTTCCAGGTCCGGCCCCAGCACGCCGGCGCCGAAAGTGGCGAGCTGCGATTGCTTGTCCAGGTAGTGCAGGCGCCCCATGCGCGTCATGTTCACCGCCAGCACCGGTTTGTCGCCGGCGGGCGCCGTGAGGTGGCCGGCCACGCTGGTGCCGCCGCCTTGCGGGATCAGCGACACGCCATGCCGCTGCGCATACTCGATCAATTCGCGCACCTGTTGCGCGCTTTCCGGAAAGGCCACGCCGTCCGGCGCCGTGCCGATGCGGCCATAGCGCAGCTTGAGCCAGTCCGGCAAGCTTTGGCCGAGGGCATTGCGCAGGCGCGTGGCCGGCGCCGTGTCGACCAGCGGATGCACCGGCAGGCGCGTAGCGGGCAGCGAGGCGCAGGCCGCGTCGAAACTGGCATCCTGCACTGCCTTGCCCGGGCCGATGCGGCCGGCCAGGAAAGCCAGCGCATCTTCGTGCAGCGGATACTCGAATGTCTCCTCGCCCCAACCATTCCAACGTTTCATCTGCAATCCCTTGTTATACTTTACTCAATAAAGCTTATACCAACGATCCCCTCCAGTCTTGCGTTTTCATGCCACCCGAATTGTTCGATCATGCCAAGCCAGGCCGCGTCGCCGGCTCCTACCTGCAACCGATGCTGGAAGCGGCGGCGGCGCGCGGTGTCAGCGCCGGGGCCCTGGAGCAGGCAGCCGGTCTGCCCGCCGGCACGCTGGACCCGCTGCCTGAAGCGCTGCACGCCGACACCTATGTGCGGCTGCTCGACATCGCCGCCGAACTGGCGGACGACCCGCATTTCGGCCTGCACGTCGGTGAACGCGTCAAACTGGGTAACTACACGGTGTACGGTTTGATCCTGCTCAGCTGCCGCGACTTCGGCCAGGCCTTCGAGCAGACCATGCGCTACGAACAGCTGGCGCACGACCTGGGACGCTCCACGCTGGAGGTCCATGGCCTGCTGGCCGACTACACCTGGCATTCCAACTACCCGGCGCGCTGCCGCCACCTGGTCGACAGCGTATTCGCCGGCATCCGCGTGTTCGGCAACTGGCTGGCCGGCACCACGCTGCCGCCGGCCGAGCTGTCGCTGATGCACGACGGCGGCGACCCGGTCGGCCATGCCGAATACATGCGCGTGTTCGGCGCCCTGCCACGCTTCAACGCCACCGCCAATGTGGCGCAGTTCGAAGCCACGCTGCTGGCCTGGCCGGTGCCGAATGCGGATGTGAGCCTGTACCCGGTGTTGCAACAGCACGCCGAGCAGCTGCTCAGGCAGCGCGCGGCCCCGGTCGCGGCCGGCCTGGTGGCGCAGGTGCATGAAGCCATCATCAGCCGCCTGGCGCAGGGGCAGGTACGCGTAGCCAGCGTGGCGCAGGACCTGGGCCTGGCGCCGCGCACGCTGCAGCGCAAGCTGGCCGAGGCGGGTTCGAGTTTCCAGCAGGTGCTGGACGAGGCGCGCTTTGCGCTGGCGCGCGATTACCTGCGCCAGCCCGGCCTGTCCCTGGTCGATATCGCCTTCCTGCTCGGCTACCAGGAGCAGAGCACCTTCACCCACGCCTTCCGCGAATGGTCGGGCATGAATCCGGGCGCCTGGCGCGCGGCGGGGCGATAGTTTACGACTCAGATTTCCGTGCCGTGCACCCGGATGAAGGGGCCGATGCAGCTTTCCATGTCGCGCCGCTGGCACATGAGGAACATATTGTTCGATGGGTGGAACACGATGAAGGCCTGGATCACGTGGCCGACTTTGGTGACCTCGCCGGTGCAATCCTTCTTGCCGTTGTCCTTCACGATCTTGTCGTTGGAGCGGTAGAAACCGTTGCCGTCGGGCTGGTCGTCGATCTCGAATTCGGTTTCCGCAATCTCGGCGGCGCTGGTGATCAGGGCGGTGCCGTCGGCGCTGATGCGGTACATTTCGTGGCAGGAGCCATCCGGCAGTTCGAAGCGCCAGGTGCCGACGATGGGATGGTCGGTGCGCAGCGGAGCGGCTAGCGCGGTGTGGGCAGCCAGCAGGGCTGCGGCGAGCAACAAGCTAGGTTTCATGGCAGCTCCCGACGGCGTAGGTAGGCCCAGTATAGCCCTGTTGGCCTATTTGCACTTTCCTGTTGAAGATGCGTAGACAAGATGGGGCACCGCCAGCAGGCCACCCAGCACGATCGGCACGCCGGCAACGTAGATGACGGGCGGCGCATGCTTGAGGGCGTCGGCCTTGTAGCACTCGGGAATTTCCGCGTTGGCAAAAGCGCGGTCTGTCCTCGACACGGTGCCAGGCGCCGCCGCAACGCCGCTGCCAAAGTCGGCGCGGCCCTGCGGGTCCGGCAGCCTGGACATCTCCGCCACCGTGGCACGCACCGCTTCGGCAATGATCTTGTCATCGAAACGCCCCAGCGCTGGCTGCGGGGGCTGCGCCGCAGCCGCCAGCGGCACGGCCAGGAGCGCGGACAGCGGCACTGCCAGGGCGCGTGCGGCTTTCATTTTTCGGCAACCTCCTTCAGCTGGGTCAGGCCTTTCTCGAAATCCTTGCCGATCATCTTGTCCATGCTCACGAAAACGCTCATCAACTTGGTGATGAACTGGCTGGGGCCCGTCATGGTCCACGTCACCATTGTGGCATCGCCCTGCGGCTGCAGCACGAACTCGGTGCGGTTGGAGGATGCGAAAGGCTTGATGAAATCGAGCTTGATCGCCAGTTGCGAAGGCATGTTGTTCTCAATGATTTCCATGCGTCCCTGTCCTACCTCGTCGTTGCCGCTCCAGGCATACACGGCGCCCTTGCCGCTTGCGGGGCCTTCGAACGAACGCTGCATGTTCGGGTCCAGTTTCTCCCACGGCGACCAGGTGACCCACTGATGGAAGTCGTTCAGGTAGCCCATCACCTTGGCCGGCGGCGCCTTGATGGCGGCGCTGCGCTGCACCTTGAAACTATCCGGCTGCATCAAGGCCATGCCGAGGATTACCAGGATCACGACAATCAAAGCCATCGATATTTTTTTCGACATGGGCTCCTCATTGGAGGTTGGTATGCATACAAGCCTATCACAGGGCTCGCGGCCGCAACAGCACCGGCAGCGCGCTTGGCGTCATGGTGAATGTGAACTGCTCCTCGACCGGCGGCGCACCCGGCACCGCGTGGATGGTGAAGCTGCGCAGCAGCATCGACATCACCATGCGGATCTCGCACATGGCGAGGTAACGTCCCGGGCAGAAGCGCGGACCGCCGCCGAAAGGCACCATCTTGCGGCCGGGATCATCGAACTTTTCCTTCATGGACGGGTCCAGCCAGCGCTCGGGGCGGAACTCGGCGCCGTCCGCCAGCGGCACTTCAAGCTCGAAGGAGTGGCGCAGCAGCAGGAATACCACGACGCCAGCCGGCACCTGCACGCCGCCCAGCGACGCGTCTTGCACCGCTTCCGCCCCCATGATGGGCGCCACGGGTTTCATGCGCATGGCTTCCTGCACGCAGGCCTCCAGGTAAGGCATCTGTTCCAGCCCGGGCGCCGCATCCGCTTCTTCGGCCAGCCGCGCCGCGGCGTGCGGCGCATGCGACAGCAGGTAGAGCAGCCAGGCAATGGTATTGGCCGTGGTGTCTTCCCCGGCAAACACCATGTTGATGGCGTTGGCCTGCACCACCGCGTCGCTGATGCCCGAACCGGGACGGTCGCGCGCCACCAGCATGGCTTCCAGCAGGTTGGTGGGTTTGTCGTGCAAGGCCGGGTTGGCCGCCATGCGCGCCCGCGCATCGGCAATGAAGCCATCCACCGCGGCGCGGATGCGCAGCCCGGCGGCATCGGTGGCATGGTCCACCGGCAGCTTCACCGTGCGCCAGTAGGTGACGGGCGCCACCAGGCGGCGCGCCACCTGGCCGAAGACGAATTCGATATCCTGCTGCAGCGGGTTGTCTTCGTGCTCCAGCATGTCCTGGTCCTGGCCCATGGCCATGCCGATGATGACGTCGAGCGCGAAGGCTTTCAGGTCGCGCAGCAGGCGTTGCGGCTGACCCGCTTCGGCAGCGGCCAGCCAGCGCCGCCGCAAGCGCTCCGTCATGGCCGACAAGGTGGGATGGAAGCGGTTGATCACTTCCGGCGTCAGCGCCTGCATCACCAGCTTGCGCTGGCGGCGCCATTCGTCCCCCTCGGCCGAAAATACGCCGCGCGCCGCCGCCTCCTCGAGGATGCCCGCGATGCGACGCGAACGACGCCACTGGTCCGGGCGGTCATGCAGGACCTGCGCGATATCGCCGCGCCGGCTGGTGACGATGAAACGCCGGTCCATCATGCGGAAGCGGTACAGCGGGCCATACTGGCGCGCCCAATCTTCCAGCGTCCGGTGGAAACGGGACGTATCGAAGCCGATATTGCCCACCAACGGCAAGCCGGCGGGGCCAGGCAGGTGTTCCATGGTGCGCCTCCTTCAGAAACCGCACTCCCGCAAATAATCGATGAACAGGCGCAGGCGCGCCGGCGTGAACTGGCGCGACGGCCGCACCGCGAACAGGCCGAAGGGCTCGGGGCTTGCGTCCGGCAGCAGCTGCACCAGCCGGCCATCGGCGAGCGCCGGCGCCAGCACGAATTCCGGCAGCAGCACGATGCCCATGCCCTGGATGGCGCATTCGGCCAGCGCTTCCGCGTTGTTGGCCGCCAGCGGCACTTTCAGGTCGAGCTGCTCGCCCGGGTCGCCGATCAGCCGTCCCCATTCTTCGCGCACGCTGAGCAGACTGTAATTTAACACCGAGTGGCCGCGCAGGCCTGCCAGTGTCCTGGGACGGCCGGCGCGCTTCAGGTAGCCGGGCGACGCGGCGAACACCCGCCCCACCGTGCCGATGCGGGTCGCCACCAGCGAAGAATCGCGCAGGAAGCCGATGCGCAGCGCGACGTCGATCGCCTCGGCGTGCAGGTCGGTGGTGCGGTCTTCCAGCAGGAGCTGCACCTTCAAGTCCGGGTGGCGCTGCATGAAGGGGGGCAGCACCGGCGCCACCTTCTGGATGCCGAAGCTCAGCGGCGCCGCCACGCGCAAGGTCCCGCTGGCCGTGTCCTGGCCTTGCCGCACGCGGTCATGCGCTTCGTCCAGCAGCTGGAACACGGCCAGCGCGTCGGCATGGAAGGCGCGCCCGGCGTCCGTGATGTCGTTGCGGCGCGTGGTGCGGGTGATCAACTGGCTGCCCAGCGCCGCTTCCAGCGTGGCGATGCGGCGGCTGATGGCGGCCGTGCTGACATCCAGCTGCGCCGCCGCCCGCACAAAGCTGCCGCTTTCCACCACCGCGATGAAGGCGCGCAGGTCGGTCAAGTCATATTGTTCCATTTTCCGTAAAAATCATTTACACCCACCCTAGTTTATTACGATCTCCGGATTTATTAAAGTTCACTCCATCGCAACCCCAACAACAACGGAGCACACCATGAACTTCAAGTCCCTGATCAAAGCCGCCCTGCCAGTCATCCTCGCTTTCAGCGCCAGCGCCCACGCCGCGCCGCCCGCAGAACAGCTGCTGACGCCCACCAACCACACCCTGCTGCTGATCGACCACCAGCCGCAAATGGCATTCGCCACCCGCTCCATCGACATCGCCGAACTGCGCAACAACGTGACCGGCCTGGCCAAGGCCGCCAAGACCTTCAAGGTGCCCACCATCCTGACCACGGTCGCCGCCAAATCCTTCAGCGGCCCGATCTTCCCTGAACTGCAGGCCGTCTTCCCCGAACAGGCGCCGATCGACCGCACCACCATGAATACCTGGGAAGACCAGCGCGTGGTCGACGCGGTGCAAAAGAACGGCCACAAGAAAGTCGTGATGGCCGCCCTGTGGACAGAAGTGTGCCTGGTGCAGCCGGCGCTGTCGGCACTCGACCAGGGCTACCAGGTGTACATCGTGACCGACGCTTCCGGCGGCGTGTCGAAGGAAGCGCACGACATGGCCGTGCAGCGCCTGGTGCAGGCCGGCGCCCGCCCGATCACCTGGCTGCAGTACATGCTCGAACTGCAGCGCGACTGGGCGCGCGGCGAGACCTACGCACCGGTGATGAAGATCGCCTCTGAACACGGCGGCGGCTATGGCCTGGGCATCGTGTATGCCAAGGAAATGTTCAACGCCAAGGAAGGCAAGAAGTAATCATGCGGCTGGCAACCGCCCTGCTGGCAGCCTGCGGGCTGCTGGCCGCCACCGCGGCCCCTGCCCAAAGCACGGGCCGCGAGGTTTACGAATCGGTCTGCATCGCCTGCCATGCCGCCGAAAATGTGATGGTGAGTTCGCCGAAATTCGGCGACCGCAAGGAGTGGCAGGAGCGCATGGCGCGTGCCGGCGGCCTGGATGGGCTGGTGCGCCATGCGGTGCAGGGCGTGGGCGCCATGCCCGCCCGCGGCGGCAAGCCCGAACTGGACGCCGAACAGCTGAAAGCCGCTATCCGCTACATGATGCAGGCGGATTGACCCGGCTCCATTCACACCAGCCGCCGTCGTACACGCTGATGCGTTCCCAATCCATCAGCCAGGCATAGAAGAATGCCAGCGAAGCCCGCCAGCCGGTGCCGCAGTAGAACGCGGTGCGCTGGCCGGGCCCGATCCCCGCCTCGCGCCACAGTGCGCAGATTTCCGCCGAAGGCTTCATCGTCCCATCCGCATGCTGGTATTCGCTCATGCTGTGCACATCGCCGTCATTGCCGGCGCGGCCCCAGCGCGCGCCGGGGATGTCGCCGCGCGCTGCAATATAGCTGTAGCCCGAGGTGGCGCCGACATGCTCCTGCCAGGTGCGGATGCTGACCAGGGCGCCGTCCGGCTGCTGCAGCAGTTCGCGCGCCTGGCCGATGTCGATCAGGTAATCGGGCCGCGCCGGGAAAGCGGCGCCGAACGATGCCGCCGCCTGCGGCAGCGGCCCATCGCCCTGCTCCAGCGCATGGCCGGCGCGCAGCCAGCCGTCGAAACCGCCATCGAGCAGGCGCACGTCGGCCACGCCGGCATACAGCATCAGGTGGGCGGCGCGGGCGGCGGCCAGCGAGTTGCGGCCATACAGGATGACAGTGGTGTCGTGGCGGATGCCGTTTTCCAGCAGCAGCGCCAGCAAGGCGTCGTCGGATACCTTGTTCCACAGCGGCTGCCGCTCGAGGCGGTTGGTGTCGATATAGCCGGCGCCCGGGATGTGGCCGGATCGGTAGGCGGCGAAGCTGTCGCAGCCTACCTCGAACAGGCGCCACGCCCCGCCCGGTGCCGCCAGCACGGGCACGCCATCGAGCAGGCGCGCCAGCCAGGCAGGCGATGGCAGCTGGCGCCAGCGCGCCAGGTCGGGACGAAAACCATGCATTTATTGCAATTCAAAATCAATGTTCAGCCGGGAGTTTACCAGCTTCCGCAGGGGCTTCCGGCTTTGCTTCCGGCTTTGCTTCCGGCTTTGCTTCCGGCTTGGCATCCGGCTTGTTCTCCGCCGGATGCAGCACCACCTGCACATAATTATTGAAGTCGAAATAGCGCTTCGCCGCGGCCTGCACGTCGGCCGCCGTCAGGCTGGCGATCATGTCGTTCTGGCGCAGCAGGAGTTTCGGATCGGTCTTGTTGACGATCGCCTGCTGCAGGCCGGCGAGCCACCAGCCGTTCTCACGCAGGGCCTTGCGGTAGTTGGTGGTCCAGTTTTCCTTGACCTTGGCCAGGTCCGCCTCTTCCGGCCCCTTCTCCTGCAGCTTGCGCACTTCGGCGAAGGTCGCCTCGATCGCCTTGTCGACGTTTTCCGGCGCCGTCGGCAGGCTGATATTGATCGAGTAATTGCCGTAAGGGTGACGGCCCATGCCGCCCGTGATGCTGGACGTGTAGACCAGGCCGCGCTGTTCGCGCAGCGCTTCCGTTGCCTTGATCTGCATGATCTCGACCAGGGCGCGCAGGCGCATCTGTTCAAGCTCGCTGACCTTGGCCTCGCCGGTGAAGGCGATATTGACCTGGCTCTTCTGCTCGCGGCCACGACGCACTTCCTTCTTCACCACGCCGCGCACCGGACGCACGTTGCGGTCCTTGTACTCGGTCGCGATCTTCGGCACAGGCATGCCGCCCAGGTAAGTCGCGACCAGGGGCTTGATCTTCTCCAGCTCGAAGCTGCCGACAAAGACAAAGGTCATGCCATAGGCACTGGCCAGGCGCTCCTTGTGCAGCGCCATCACGCGGTCCAGGCGGATGCCGTCCAGTTCCTCCGGGCGCGGCGTCAGGCCAACGCGCGGGTGGTTGCCGAACATCGTGGTGCGCATGGTGTCGGTCAGCACGGCATCCGGCCGGGCCTGGGCATTACGCGCCTGCTCCTGCTGCCGGTCGATGAAGATGTCGAACAGTGCCTGGTCGCGGCGCGGCTGCGTCATCTGCAGGTAGACCAGCTGCAGCAGGGTTTCCACGTCGGCGCTGCTGGAACCGCCGCCATAACCCTCCGTGACATTGCCGATCGCGTAAGCCGAACGCACGCTGCGGCCGGCCACGATCTTCTGCAGCTCGAGCGGCGCATAATCCTTGAGGCCCATGCTGGCCAGGATCGCGCTGGCATAACGCGCGTTGACGATGTCGCCCTCGTCCGCCAGCGACTGGCCGCCGAAGCGGGTGGAATTCATCAGCACCTGGTCGTTCTTGAAATCGGTCGGCTTGAGCACGACCTTGACGCCGTTCGACAGCAGCAGTTCGGTGGTGCCCAGCACCTTGTCGCTGGTCTCCTTGACGATGCGGCCCGCTTTCGGCGGCTGCGCCATCAGCGAAGTTGCCACGGCTTTTTCCTCGTGCGCGGCCACGGTCGCCTTCTCAGCTTCCTCCACTGTCGCCAGCATCTGGTTCGGCTGCGGCACCACGGTGCCCGACTTGTCGTTGCCCATGAAGATGACCAGCTTCTTCTGGCCCACGGGGATCGCGCTGCGCACCTGGGCGTTGACTTCCTCCAGCGTCACGCCGGGCAGCAAGTCCTTGTAGTAGCTGTATTCGTTCTCGATACCCGGCATCGATTCGCCATCCAGGAAGTGGCGCGTGAACTCGCTGACGTAGACCGCCGACTCGGTCTTGCCGCGCTCGTTGTACAGGGTCTCGATGAAGCGCATCATGTTCTTCTTGGCGCGCTCCAGCTCCGCCGCCGTGAAGCCGAACTGGCGGGCGCGCTCGCCCTCTTCCACCACGGCGCGGATGGCGGGCAACGCACCGGCCTTGCCGATCACGGCGCTCGAAACGAAGGCGCGGTGGCCATGCACCGCCTTGGCCATGTTGCTGTAACCCTGCAGGAAAGGCGGATTGGCCTGCTGCGACAGTTCGGCAATGCGCTGGCTCAGCATCTGGGCCGACAACTGCTCCACCAGCTTCTCGCGGTATTCGCCGACAGTCGTCGCTTCGGTGCGCTGCAGGAAGGGGTAACGGATCGTCACCACGTTCGAGGGCGCCTCGCGGTCGGTCACCACCAGCGCTTCGGATTCCTTGCGTTCCGGGATTGGCGGATAGTTGCGCGGACGCGGGTTCTGCGGGTTGGCCAGCTTCGAGAAATGGCTGGTCACCAGCCGCTCGGCTTCCTGCGGGTCGACGTCGCCGACCACGATCACGGCCATCAGGTCCGGACGGTACCAATCCTTGTAGAAGCGGCGGATCACTTCCGGCTTGAAGGCCTTCAGGATCTCCGCCTTGCCGATCGGCAGGCGGCGCGCGTACAGCGAACCGTTGAACATCTTCGGCAGCAGCACCTTGTTCATGCGGTCGGTCGCGCCTTTGCCAAGGCGCAGCTCTTCCAGCACGATATTGCGCTCGCTTTCGATGTCGGCATCGTTGAAGGTAACGCCCTGCGCCCAGTCTTCCAGCACCAGCAGGCCCTTGTCCAGGTTCCCCGGCTTGTCGACCGGGATCGGCAGCATGTACACCGTTTCGTCGAAGCTGGTATAGGCATTCAGGTCGGCGCCGAACTTCACGCCCACCGACTGCAGCCAGGACACCAGCTCATGACGCTTGAAATGGGTGGAACCGTTGAAGGCCATATGTTCGGTGAAGTGGGCCAGGCCGAGCTGGTCCTCATCTTCCAGCACCGAGCCGGCCTTGACCACCAGGCGCAATTCCACCCGCTTTTCCGGACGGCGGTTCTGCTGGATGTAATAAGTGAGGCCGTTAGCCAGTTTGCCGACCTTGACCTGCGGGTCGATCGGCAGTTGGGTCGATGGTTCGGGAGCGGCAGCAGCCACGAGCGAGCAGCACACCAGGGTGGCCGCCAGGAGCAATTTTAGTAGTTTCATAACATAGTACGATACACCATAGGTCATGCTTAATGCTAGTATGCCAACCATGAACGCCCACCGCTCTGCAATCGCATGGCTGACAAGCTGGTGGCGGCTGCTGCAGTTCGCCGCCCTGCTGCTGACACGCGCCATGGCGCCGTCCAGCTACCGCCGCGACAACCGGCGCATGCTGTCCGAACAGATCGTGATTGCCACCACCGTCAACCTGGCCTGGTTTTCCGTGCTGTCCGCACTGATTTCGCTGGTGATCATCCGCATCGTGGTCGTCACCTCGGCCAGCTACGGCCTGTCGCGCTATGCGCTGGAAATGGTGGTGCGCGTGCTGGTGCTGGAACTGGTGCCGCTGACGGCCGCCCTGTTCGTGGCCCTGCGCACCACGCTGCCGGCCGGCGTCGAATTCGCGCAGCAAAGAATGGCCGGCAACGCCCTCGATGCGCGCGCCGCCCTGCGCACCCAGTTCTATCCGCGCGCGGCGGCCGGCGTGTTCGCCGTGTGGATGCTGGCCGCGGCCAGCTGCCTCCTGACGCTGGTGCTGGCCTACCTGGTGATGTACGGCTTCACGCCCTGGGCGCTGCCCGGCTACACGCGCGTGGTGGGGCAGATTTTCAATCCGGCCGTCTGCCTGATCCTGGTGCTGAAGGTGGTGTTTTTCAGCCTGGCGGTGGCGGTGATCCCGCTGGCTTCCTCCTACTATACCGGCGCATCCAGCCCGCTGCGCTGGCGCATGGGCGCGGCGCACGGGCTGGCCGACATGGTGCGCATGTTTTCCGTGATCCTGCTGGTGGAAGCGGCATCCCTGATGGGTAATTACTATTGACGATATGAGCGACGAAACAAAAACTTCGGCTCCGCCACCCACCGGCCCCGAGCCGGCGCCCATCCACAATGCCGAAGCCAAGGCGGTGGCCCTGCTGGTGCTGCTGGTGGCGCTGATCGTGGGCGCCATCGTGTACCTGATGTACGCACGCGGCGCCTTCGAGCCCACCCAGCGCCTGGTGCTGACGGCCGACGACTCGGAAGGCGTAGTGGTCGGGATGGACGTGACCTTTGCCGGCTTCCCCATCGGCCGCGTGCAACGCATCGAACTGGCGCCGGACGGCAAGGCGCGCATCCTGGTCGACGTACCGAGCAAGGACGCGCACTGGCTGCGCACCACCAGCATCTTCACGCTGGAAAAAGGCCTGGTGGGCGGCGCCAAGCTGCGCGCCTTCACCGGCATCCCGAGCGACCCGCCGCTGCCGCCGGGGGCCGAACGCGCGCTGCTGGTGGGCGATACGGCGGCCGAAATCCCACGCCTGCTGCAATCGGCCAAGGACTTGCTGAACAACCTGGCCGCGCTGACGGCCGACGATTCCGCGCTGGGCAACAGCCTGCGCAATGTGCAGGGCGTGACGGAAAAGCTGAATGGGCCGGGCGGCGCGCTTGGCGTGCTGGCCGGCGAAGACCAGAAGGCGCGCGAGCTGCTGCGCAATGCCAATTCCCTGGTGATCAAGGCCGACAGCCTGGTGGGCAACGCCGACAAGCGCGTGTTCGGCGAAAAAGGCATCGCCAACGACACCCAGGCCGCGGTGCAGCAGTTGAATGCCCTGCTGGCCGACGCCCGCACATCGCTGAAAAAGCTGGACGCCGTGCTGGTGGAAGCGCAAGCCGTCGGCGCCAATACCCGCGCCGCCACCGAAGACCTGGGCGCGCTGCGCGCCGAAGTCGACGCCAACCTGCGCAAGGTGGAACAGATGATCAATGAGCTGAACCGCAAATGGCCGTTCAAGCGCAATGAACCGGAGATCAAGCTGCCATGAAGATCCATTGCCATGCAGCGGCGCTGGCCGTTGCCCTGTCCTCAGCGCTGCTGGCCGCCTGCGGCAGCGGCCCGCGCGTACCGGACTGGCAGCTGAACGCGTCGAGCGCGGCGGAACGCGCCACGTCCGCCTACCTGGAAGGGAAGACCGCCGTCGCCGAACACGAATTCGGCCTGGCGCGCAAAGAGGTCGGCAGCACGGGCCGGCCCGAGCTGGCCATCCGCGTCGAGCTGTTGCGCTGCGCCGTGCAGGTGGCGGCACTGGTGTTCGAGGAATGCAGCGGCTTCACGTCCCTGCAGCCCGACGCCACGCCGGCCGACCTGGCTTACGCCCGCTACCTGGCCGGCAGCGCCACGCCGGCCGACGCCGCCCTGCTGCCCGAGCCGCAGCGCGCGGTTGCCGCGGCCGCCAGCGACACCGCCGCCGCAGCCGCCGCGGCAGCGATTCCCGACCCGCTGTCGCGCATGGTCGCCGCCGGCGCCCTGCTGCGCGCCAATCGCGCCACACCCGAGCTGGTCACGATGGCGATCAACGCCGCCTCCTCGCAAGGCTGGCGCCGCGCCGTACTGGCCTGGCTCAACGTCGAACTGCAGCGCGCCGAAAAAGCCGGCGACTGGGCCGAAGCCTCCCGCCTGCGCCGCCGCATCAAGCTCGCCAGCGGCCAATAGCGCCCAGCCGAGCCCGTGTCAACCTTGGGGTCAGGCTCTTTGGTTGACACGGG